>JAGXRB010000258.1 GCA_018336075.1 Bacteroidota bacterium | reverse complement strand
CCTGTCACTTCTAATGCAAGCGTAAGAGTTCCGCAGATTGACGAACCCTACCTGGTGCAAGTTTTTGCACTTGATGGTTCAATTGTTTACAGTCAGGAAAAATTTGCAAAGGAGGGCGAAATATTGCTTTCATTGGATCAGTTGAAAAATGGACTTTATGTTATCAGTATTCGTGGACTGGCTGAAAACCGGCAATCGAAATTTGTCAAATTGTAAAAGATTGAGATTTGGCAGATAATTTCCTGTCCCGACTAAGGGTGATTTGGATATAGACTGTCCTAATGATGAAAAATATTAATTAAAATAGCAATGAAAAAACTACTATTAACTTTACTCATATTCTCCGGTTTTTTCGGGTTTATATCCGGTAATAAGGCAATTGCCCAACCCCAGATAACTGTATATGCAGATTCTTTGTACTTTGGTGATTTACCTTATGGATTTGAATATGTCGCGACTGTATTCATTTTCAATGAGGGCAATGATGTTCTGCAAATAAATAACATTTCATTTTCAAATGCTGATTTTTTAGCTTCCTCTACAAGCTTAACGGTTGCTTCGTTTGAATTTCAGTCGTTTACCGTCATGTTTTCGCCTTCCAATGTCGGAGTTTTCGAAGAGCAAATGCAGATTTTTAGCAATGATCCGGTAACACCAGTCTTCACAAGCCAGATCTATGCCAATATTTCTATTCCATCTCCTCTCTATCTGTCTGCATTGGTAATAAATAATACCGATGTACAATTGTCCTGGGGCTCAAGTGGCGGTGATGGCAACTGGCTTTCTTATGATACAGAATTTGTAGGGTCATCAGCAGGCTTGGCCACGCCGGGTGTTTATCGGATTGCTGCACGCTGGCACGCTAATTCACTTACTGCATATACAGGTAATGAGCTTTCCAGAATGTTGTATTTTCCTACGAGTTTAAACACAGCATACACCCTGAAAGTCTGGAAGGGAACGAATGCAGAAATAGTGGTACATTCGCAAAGTGTCAGCCCAACTCAGTTAAATGAATATAATGAAGTCATTCTTTCCTCACCAGTAATCATCGAGCCCGGCGAGGACTATTGGTTTGGATTAGAATTGGACCAGACACTGGAGTATGATTTTGGAGCAGCATTTGATAACGGTCCGGCTGTTGCTGGTTTTGGAGATATGATTAATCTTGGCGGAGGCTGGGAGTCATTTTACAATTATGGTTTTAACAATAATTGGTTGATCAGGGCTTTTGTTCAGGAGGTAAACGATTCTATCAGTCCTGATAATGCTCCGGTGGTTTACGAAAAGGAACTTAAAAGGCATTCTACACTTGTCGCAAATCAGGACAGAAATCTTAAGACCTTGTTTAATGAATCACAACCAATCAACTTATTGGGCTATAATCTCTATCGTGATGGATCACTTTTGAATACCGAGCCACTGAATACGGCAATTTACACCGATTTCAACCTTTCGCATGGCATTTATCAATATGCAGTAACTGCTGTTTATGATGTCGGTGAAAGCGGGCTTGTTGAAAAAACCGTTCAGATTGGTGGTCCTTCATTATCTATAAATCCGCAATTTATTCAAGACAATTTACAGACCGGTCAATCACAAAGCTATACTGTTCAGAAATTCAATTCAGGATTGGCAGCGCTTGAATGGTCTGTCGCTGATCTGCCTTCCTGGTTGAGTGTTACTCCATCTTCCGGAATTATTCAGGCAGGTGAAAGTGCCAATACAAGTATTACCATATCTACCAATGGATTATACAATGGGTTCAATAATTACACTATGGTTATCCAAACAAACAATGCAGGAAACCCTCAGACCAATTTAACCTTTTTAATCGTTGTCGAAGGGAATTCAGCTTTGGTATGGGATGAGCCTGTCCTGGATTTTGGAATGACTCCTTTGTTCCAGTCAAAACTATTAACAGCTCATTTAACGAATAACGCCAATGTACCTACTTATCTTTATGGCTTTTACACACAAATGAGTGCTTTTGTTTCTTATCCTCAGGACTGGGTTGTTCAACCGGGTCAAACCACGAGTATAAATGTTTGGTACACTCCGGATATGATAGGTGTGCAGAATGACACACTTACTTTGAGTTTTTTCAACGCATTTGAGAGTGGTGATCTCAAGCTGGCCTTAACCGGTCAGGGAGCCTTGTCGCCTCCTTCAAGTCTGAGTTATACGCTTGAAGAAGAACTGGTAAACCTTCAATGGTTTGCCCCGGGTGCATCACCTGTGATGTTGCGCTATGGCAGCGGCGATCCTTACAATTCCATCTATACTGTCGACAGTGTTTCTTATGAAATGATGGCAAAATTTGGACCTTCAGAACTAATGGCTTATGCAGGTAAACAATTGGAAGCAGTTAGTTTTTATTTATATGATCCAAATGTTGAAGTGAAAATAAGGGTATATACCGGTGAACAGGCAAACACACTTTTAGTAGAACTACCGGTAAATAACCTTCAGGTAAACGGTTGGACTGATGTGCTTCTTCCTGAACCGATTCCTGTAGACGAATATACTTTTCTATGGATCGGTTATGAGATTCTGCCGCTTGATTTCATTGCTGCTGCCGGTATTGATAATGGCCCCGGAGTTGCCGGAGCCGGTGATTTATTCAGAATAGACGGCAGCGAATGGAGGAGTCTTTCCGAATACAATATAAACGGAAACTGGACCATCAGAGGCCTGCTCGGAGAAGCCGGTGTAGGCGATAGTACGATCAAGCTGAACTATTCAAAATCTGCGAACCAATTGCTGGGCTATAATGTCTATAAAGATGGTTTGAAGCTAACCGAAAGTCCTGTCGCAACAACAAACTATGTAAGTTCATTGGCGGCAGGGCAGACAAGCGAATTTGGTGTAACAGCAGTTTACAACTTTGGCGAAAGCAATCCTGCGGAGATAATTGTTACCGCACCCGGTACATTGAATATGCCTGAGGGATGGAATTTTACGACTACACCTATGGCGCACAACATCCATATTCCGGAGTTTTTGCAGCAAATTGGCATGACACTTTCTCCCGGCGATATGATTGGCGCGTTTTACCATGATAATGGAATCGAAAAATGCGGTGGTGCAGCTCTTTGGACGGGCGAGCATATTGTTCTCACAATTTATGGAGACAATCCTGCAACGCCGGCAAAAGATGGTTTTATGCCAAATGAAAATATTCATTGGAAGGTGTATATGCATCAGCAGCAGGTTGCGGGTGAAATAACAGCTGAATTCAGTCATGATATGCCGCAATACAATGGCAAATTCCATATGTTGGGCTTGTCAATGATCGAAACAATTGAGCTGGGAACAGTGAGTCTTGATGAAAAAAATGATCAAAAAATCCATCTTTACCCTAACCCCTCAAATGGTAGTTTTGCCATTTCAGGCCTGAATAAGGGAGATGAAATTAAAGTGTATAGTGCTTCAGGAAAGCTGGTCTATATCAGCAAAGCGGTTTCAAATCTGGAATTTATTGACATCAGTATTTCCGGAATCTATATCGTTGAACTTTATAGCCTTACCGGTGAAATGAAAAGAAATAAGATCATAATCTACTAGATTGCTTGCTTTTGATCAGAATCCCGTTAGCTTCAGTTAGCGGGATTTTTTTTGACTTATCTGTTCTCCTGTTTTCGGAAAGGCCTAATTTTGGGGGATATTAAAATACTTTAGCTCTTGTGTTCATTTTGAAGAGTTGCTTTGTAATAAAAATACTGCTACAATGAAAAATCTTGCTTTAATTATATTGCTGCTGTTTTCAATAGTTGTGCTTCAAGCCCAGACACCATCTGATTGCACCATTCCATATGAGTTGATTGAAAACTACGAAAGGGATATTAAAATTCTCTCTCTTAGAAGGATGTCCGAATTGAGTAGCCCTGACTTGGCATTAATCAGTATTCCACAGGCATGGCAAGATACCATTGCGGGTGGAATGGCAGCGATAATGAATGCAACTTCACTGCCTGAAAGTGACTCAGTTTTTAACCTTTATTGTGTCCACAATCTCACAGGCCCGATGCAGATTTACAATATATTGCTTTTTGAGATTGATATATCTTATCCATGGACACAGGCCTGGCAGAACCTGAATGCCATAACAGGAAACACAGCCATTGATACATTGGTCACAAATTACAGTTTGTCAGTGATAGCTTATTTCCATTGGAGTTTTGGCGATTTTGTCTTTTTAAAAACCGATTCTTTATTAAACATTTATGCTTTGATCGACAGCATCGTTGCTGTTGAAGGAGTTTTGGCCGGAGCTCCTGATGCGCTTATTGGCACTGCCGGAAAAATTGTTTATGAGAGAATAGGAGATGCCCGTTACTACGACTTCTACTTTCAGTTTAACGACTGTTTTGATGGTTGCGATAATCACCGGAAATGGATGTTTAAAGTCAATGCTGATTGCTCGGTTGAGTATCTCGGTGCTGAAAACTGGGGTGTTTTTGGAATTGAACCATTGCCTGCACCTGTCAACTGTAATATCTTTACTTCGCTCAAAGAAAGACAGTTACATAAGAAAGCCCTCGTTTTTCCAAATCCTTCAGATGGCGTTTTCAGTATCGAAAGGCTTGAAACAGGAAACATTCTGGTTGTTTATGATGCTTCAGGAAAAATCCTGCACATGAAATTGGTAGAGGGCATAGCAACGCAAATAAGCCTTCCGACAAAAGGCATTTATGTGCTCGAAGTAAAGCGTACCTATGGTATCGAAAGGCATAAGTTGGTTGTTCGATAAGAAGTCTTTTTAAAAAACTGTTATGTAAGCTCATAAACCAGAGAATTCCGGCATTTTTTAGTATTGACCCTTTTCAGCTGAATTGCTATCTTGGGTTGTCTTCTATCGCTTTCTGAACGAAATTCTTCTATTTTTGTAGTTCAATCCCGTCAATCTGAAATTCTATGAAGCAAATATTTTTACTATCAGCCTCAATTCTGATCTTAAGTTTTTCAAGCCTTGCCCAAAGCTTTAATGGAGGAGTAAGTGCAGGTCTGGCTATTTCTCAGATTGCCGGCGATGGAATGTCTGGTTACAATAAAGCCGGTATTCAGGCTGGTTTTTTTGTCAATTATAAGGTAAAACCTAATATTGCCTTGCAGATGGAACTGGCGTACATACAGAAAGGCTCTGCGCAAGGAGAAAACCCGGATGATCCACAGGGGTTTCAATTTCTTCGGAGGTTGAACTATATTGAGCTTCCGTTATTGATTCAATATCATTTGAGACCTTTGATCCTTGAAATTGGAATATCAGCAGATTTTCTGGCGGGCAGCTTCGAGGAAATAAACTATCAATTCAACGAGCAGCCGGACATTTGGCGAAAAACAACTTTTAACACTGTTTTTGGTGTAAAATATATGATCGGTGAAAACCTGATGTTGAGTATAAGGACTACAAATTCAATCAACTCAATTCGTAAAAATACCGTGCCGCTCAATGTGCGCCGCTATACCAAAACCTATGGCGAGTACAACGATGTGCTGTCTTTTGGATTATCCTATCAGTTTTAAACCTTTTTCCACTTGATATTGCATCCCATTGATGGCTGCTGATCTAAAGGAATTTCTTCTCCGTTTAACAATTGATGAAGGGCTTTTCGCATATCTGAGCCAGTCACCGGAACATCATTTCCCGGCCTGCTGCCATCGAGCCTTCCTCTGTAAACACATTTTCCATTGGCGTCAAAGAGATCGAAATCCGGCGTGCAAACTGCATCATAGGCTTTGGCTACCTCTTGCGATTCATCAAAAAGATAGGGAAAAGGGAAATCCTGTTCCTTCGCAAAGATCTTCATCTTCTCCGGAGAATCTTCCGGATAGTTTTCAACATCATTGGAGTTGATGGCTACAAAGCCAACGCCTTTTTCGATGAAATCACGCCCCAGCTGAATCAATTCATGCATCACGTGCTTCACATAGGGGCAGTGGTTACAGATAAACATCACAAGTGTCCCTTTCTCTCCTTTCACAGCTGCGAAAGTCATCATGTTGCCCGTTGGAATATCCTGCAAATGAAATTCAGGTGCCTGAAAACCAAGTGGAATTTGTTTGGTAGGTGTAAGTGCCATTATTTGAGTGGTTTAGTGTTATAAATTTTGAGCAGTGCCTGTTATAAAAGTATTTTATTTCGCATGAAGGGAAAAGAAAGAATTATTCTTTATCGTCTTTCAAAAATTCAATATTGCGTTTCAATCCTTCATATTTAGTTCTTTCAACAGCTGAGCCACGAAAAAGTTTCTTGAATTTTTCATTATCCAGCTTTTGCCAATCTTCTTTTTTCATGTTTTTTAGTTCTTCAGAAAGGGTAAACAAAGGTTCCTGATGTGGCTTCGCAAAACGATTCCACGGACAAACATCCTGACAGATATCACAGCCAAAAATATAACTGTTGAATTTTGGCTTCAGCACTTCCGGCAAACTTCCCCTGTATTCAATGGTGAGGTAAGAAATGCATTTTCGCGCATCCAGCTGATGGGCCTCCACGATAGCGCCCGTCGGGCAGGCATCAATACAACGCCTGCAAGTGCCGCAGTAATCTGTGATCGTATGATGGGTTTCTTCAACTTCAAAAGGCAAAAAAATGTGGCCGATAAAGAAAAAGGAGCCTTTCCGCGGATGGATCAGACAAGTGTTTTTTCCGATAAAGCCCAATCCACTTTTTTCGGCCCAGGCTCTGTCCAGAACAGGCGCCGAATCTGTGAAGACGCGCGCCTCAAAAGGCCCATAATACACCTCTAAATTTTGATGCAACATCTTTAATTTTGCTCTTATTACATCGTGATAGTCTTTACCAAGGGCGTATTTAGAAATTTTATAATTGTCTTCATCAGAAGGAGTCTCGGCCGGGAAATAGTTTTGCAGAACTGTAACAACAGTTTTAGTGTTTTCAACCAATTGGCGCGGATCGTAGCGTTTTTCTTTGTTTCGCTCCAGATACGACATCTCTCCCTGAAAGCCTTTTTCAAGCCATTCTTCCATCTGAACAGCGTGCTCTGATAAAAATTCAGCTTTGGATATGCCACAATCATCAAATCCCAGAGACAGGGCCTCTTTAATTATAAGGTCTTTCTGAAAAGTGATTTTCTTGCGATCCATCCTAAAAAACTCAGGGCTCAAAAAGTTTTCCCTGACTTGGGTTCTTTATTTTTCCAAGATGCCTGTATGCTAGTTCTGTTGCTTCTCTGCCTCTTGGCGTGCGCATCAGATAGCCTTCTTTGATTAGAAAAGGTTCATAAACTTCCTCTATCGTGCCGCCTTCTTCACCAACGGCAGTTGCAATTGTTGTTAATCCTACCGGCCCGCCTTTAAATTTATCGATGATGGCAGAAAGAATTCTGTTGTCCATTTCGTCCAATCCATGCTGGTCTACATTAAGCGCAGAAAGGGCATATCTTGAAATTGGCATGTCGATACTTCCGTTTCCTTTGATCTGTGCAAAGTCACGCACCCTGCGCAATAAAAGGTTCGCAATACGTGGTGTTCCTCTGCTGCGGCGTGCTATCTCAAAAGCTGCTTCTTCAACAATGGGAACTTTGAGAATGGAAGCTGAGCGTTTCACAATTCCGGCGAGTGTTTCAGCATCATAATATTCAAGCCTGGATGTAATGCCAAAACGCGATCGAAGCGGACTTGTAAGCAATCCGGAGCGTGTGGTGGCGCCAATAAGTGTAAAATGATTGAGTACTATCTGTACACTTCGGGCATTGGGCCCTGTTTCGATCATGATGTCAATTTTGTAGTCTTCCATGGCAGAATAGAGGTACTCTTCCACCACCGGACTCAATCGATGTATTTCATCGATAAAAAGCACATCGTTTTCTTCCAGATTTGTAAGCAGACCAGCGAGATCGCCGGGTTTGTCAAGTACAGGTCCGGAGGTAATTTTGATGTTTACGCCAAGTTCATTGGCAATAATATGGGATAAAGTCGTTTTGCCTAATCCCGGAGGTCCATGCAGTAAAACATGGTCAAGTGCTTCGCCCCTTTGGGAGGCAGCTTTGACAAAAATCCGCAAATTTTCGACCACATTTTCCTGTCCGGCAAAACTGGTAAAAGCATCAGGTCTGAGCACCTTTTCAATTTCTTTTTCTGCACTGGTGAGCTTTATTCCATGTGCATCAAGGTTTTCGTTCATATTTTATAAGTCGTAAACAAAACAAATGTACAAAAATGCTACAATAGCGCTGTTAGACTTTGCTTTTCTATCAAAATGCAGTAACTTAGCATCGTATTTTGAGTAATCATTAATCTGATGGTAAGTTAGCTGGCAAAACAAATAAATTTACTGATTGTCAGATGTATAAATTTAATATGAGAAGCCATGAAACATCTGTTAGTTGCCTTCGATTTTTCGAAAAATTCAATAAAAACGCTTGAGTATGCCATTATGGTGGCAAATAAAACCCGGGCCGAACTTAGTTTGGTTTGGGTTGACAGCAGCAATACACCTGAAAATGTATTGAATATTGATCAGGAGCTTCGCATCGAAACGAAAAAGCTGTTTGATGAAATTATACCAAAATACGAACCGCAACTTCATTGCAGAAAGATCAATATCATTTTACGGAAGGGAAAAATCTACAGTGAAGTTGCTATGGCTGCCAAAATGATTGATGCTGACCTTGTGTTCTCAGGAACTCATGGTGTGAGCGGCTATGAACAGTATTGGATTGGCAGCAATGCCTACCGCATTGTGACACATGCACCCTGCCCTGTCATTACTTTGCGTGGTGATTACGAAATTAAAGGTGGAATCAATAAGATCCTTCTTCCTTTGGATAGTACACCAGAAACCCGGCAAAAACTACCCTTTACTGCACAGCTTGCAGAACTCTTTGAAGCAGAGATTCATCTGCTGTTGCTTTATAATTCGCCCATCAAAGTGATTAGAAACCGAACAAAATCATATGCCGAAGATGCAAAAAGGTATTTGAAAGAGAATAATATCGCATGTGTGCTTGCAGAAATGGAGGCCGACAATATTGTTAGCCGGATCGTTCAGTATGCTAAAGAATCTGATGTTGATATAATTTCCATAATGACAGAACAGGGGAGCACATCAGGTAGTATGTTTCTGGGGCCTTATGCACAACAACTGATTAATAATTCGGTTGTTCCTGTGCTGAGTCTTCAATCGAAATTAAATGAATAGTTTGCTTTTCAAACACAATTTTTTGTGAAATTGCCGTTCTGAATAAAAATACATTTGAATGAAGAAAACATTATTTTTCTTTACTGTACTGATTCTGATCTCTTTCACTCATGTATACGGTCAGTCAGAAGGCAGTGTGCGTGTTTTTCAAGATCCTCGCGTCGACACACTTCTTGCAATAAGCAGACAGTATGTAGGCGTTCAAAAAAATGAGGGGTTTAGAATACAGATTTTTATGGAATCTGGAAACGAGGCTGTGAATCGCGCCAATGCTACAATTAAGCAATTTTCAGAATCTTTCCCAGACTTGCCTAGCTACCTCAGCTTTGGACAACCATACTACCGTGTCCGTGTCGGCGATTTCAGAACCCGTCTGGAAGCCGAAGGACAACTCCGTTTTATAATACAACAGTTCGGACAGGCTTTCATTATTAAAGACCTTATCGAACCACCGCAACTGCCATCATTTCCATCAAAAACCTTTGACCAATGAACAAAATTATTCTATCGGGAATTGATTTCTCCGACTGTTCCGTCAACGCGCTGGAGCATGCAATTTCTATTGCCAATAAATCGGGAGCTGATGTGGCCATGATCTGGGTTAACCGTCCTGAGAATGGCAAAGAAATTTATATTATCGATCAGGAAAATATTGTCAGCGAAGCCATTCAGCGTTTTGAAAAATTAGTAGAAAAATATCAGCCGCAGCTTTTGAGCGGACATCTTTCCTATCAGATTCGAAAAGGAAAAGTATACCAGGAAATTGTCAGAGCAGCTGATGAGATGGATGCATTTTTAATTGTTATCGGTACGCATGGATCTTCCGGATTTGAAGAATTCTGGATCGGAAGCAATGCCAACCGTATTGTAACTGCAACAGAAAGACCCATCATCACCATCAGAGGTGGTGTAGATATCAGCCGGACGATAAGCAAGATTGTGATGCCAATTGACAGCACCATCGAAAGTCGGCAGAAAGTGCCAATGACAACTTTACTCGCCAAGTATTTTGACGCAGAAATTTATGTAATAGCTGTCTTCACTTCTTCTGCAACAGAGGTGCGTGACATGGTGAAAGAATATGTAAGTCAGGTTGAGCGTTATCTTGTCGAAAATATGGTGCGTTACAATATCAAGGAAATAGAAGGCGATAATCTTACCAATACAACAATTGACTATGCCATTAAAGTTGGTGCCAATCTCATAAGCATCATGGATGAGCAGGAAACAACGACTTCCAATATTTGGCTGGGACCCTATGCGCAACAAATGGTGAATCATTCACCCATTCCGGTAATGTGCATTCACGCCAAAGATTTTATTTCAAGTGTTTCAAGATAATATTTATGCGTTTACACTGAAATTTAATGATTTATAGCTCATTTATACCGTAAACTGAAATCTAAAGTTTGCGGCTTAACGGTTATTGTTGTTCAGCAATAATCAATTATTCCAGAAGTTTATACCAAAGTGAATTATGGATGAATCCAAAAGCTGCCTTTTGTTTGATTGCTATTTTCCAAGCTTGAAACCAATGCCAATATTGACATTGATGTTATGATTTCCGGAACCCCTGTTGGTGTTTATCAAATCATATTTTGCTTTTAAATCTATAAACACCTTGTCGTTCAACCACCAGGATAGCCCTGCTTCAGGAGCGAGATAGAAGTTGTACGGATTTCCTTCAGGATGAGGATCAGAATGATAAAACTGATAAAAATAGAGTCCTGTTGAAAGCCCTACGAAGGGCATCAATTTGCCCGTGCCGAAATATTTTCTCATCTCCGGTGTGATCAACAGCTCAAAGGTTCTAACTTCCCTGTTATAAGATGCAGTTTTAGTTTTGAACATTGTAAAGTTATTCTCGATACTAAGCCCCAAAGCAAAATTCTCCTTTACAAAAAAGAGCGCATAGGGGTTGAATCCAAAATTCAAGGAATTCGCGGAATGTGTTGACTGAAAACTAAAGTTTCCATTCATGCCTCCGATAGTACTTCCTTTTTCAATTTGAGCATAGGAGGCAGTAGCACCTATTAGCAAAATGCACAATGACAAAATTTGTTTTTTCATTTGGAATATTTTTGGTTAGATAAATTTATTAACCAAAAGTATTTCATATAAATAATTGTAAATCATAACATAAGTCAAAAAATCAAAAGAAAAGTTAAGTGATTAAAATTGATTAAGCAATAGACCATGCAACTGCTTCCCGATAGCGTTACAAGATCAATCTGATTTTCTGATACAGGTATTGGAAAAGATGATTTGAGAAACAAAATGTCAATAGTGAATGAAAAATTAGATGTTTTGAATTATAGAAGACAAAAAAAAGCCGCTCAAAAAAGCGGCTTTAAGTTTATTGATTCGATAAATCTTAGTAGCGGTTTACACAGTTCAAATCTTCGAAAGCAACTTTAAGACGCTCAACCATTGCCACTTCGCCTTCGCGAAGCCATTTGCGTGGGTCGTAATATTTTTTGTTCGGACTGTCTTCTCCTTCAGGATTGCCAATCTGGCCCTGCAGATAATCATGGTTTTTCTTTTCAAATTTGCGGATGCCATCCCAATAAGCCCATTGCGTATCGGTGTCGATATTCATCTTTACAACGCCATAATCCAGCGATTCTTTGATGAGCTCTGGCTCCGAACCTGAACCACCATGAAATACAAAATTTACGGGGTTGTGTTCGGTTTTGAATTTCTCCTGAATGTATTTCTGTGAGTTGAGCAGGATTTTTGGTTCAAGTTTCACATTGCCCGGCTTGTACACTCCATGAACATTGCCAAATGCCGCAGCAACTGTAAATCTGTCGCTTACAGCGCTTAAAACTTCATAAGCATGGGCAACTTCTTCGGGTTGGGTGTATAATTTTGAACTGTCAACAGCACTGTTATCCACACCATCTTCTTCTCCACCTGTGATACCGAGTTCAATTTCGAGGGTCATTCCCATTTTTGACATACGCTCAAGATAGCGTTTGCAGATTTCCAGATTTTCTTCGAGTGGCTCCTCTGAGAGGTCAAGCATGTGTGAACTAAAGAGCGGTTTTCCAAATTGGGCAAAATGTTTTTCGCCCGCATCGAGCAATCCGTCAATCCATGGAAGTAATTTCTTTGCAGCATGGTCTGTGTGTAAGATCACTGGAATAGCATACATTTCGGCAATTTGATGCACGTGAATAGCCCCTGAAACAGCTCCGGCAATCGCAGCTTTTTCACCGCTGTTCGACAAGCCTTTTCCGGCATAAAAAGCAGCTCCTCCATTTGAAAACTGAATGATAACAGGGGAACCCGCAAGCTTTGCTGCTTCCATAACGGCATTTATTGAGTTGGTGCCTACAACATTAACGGCAGGCATGGCGAAACGCTGTTCTTTGGCCGCTTTGAATATCTCCTGTAAAGCATCTCCGGTTGCAACTCCGGGAGCAACCTTAGTTGAAAGTTTTTCTGACATAATATTAGTTTTTTATAAATGAAAATCCATTTTTTTATCACTTGCTGCATCGGTCTGACAATCATTCAGACACTATGCAAAAGTACGAAATCAAAACGTATTATGCATTTCGGCCTTTGATGTTGCTAAACTTATCCAACTGATTTTGTATGATTGACATCAGTTCATTTTTGTTGATTGGCTTTGCTATATAATCGTCAAAACCGGCATCCAGAAATTTCTCTCTGTCACCCGCCATTGCATAGGCTGTCTGCGCAATAAAAGGCACTAAGCGGTATTCAGGGATTTCTTTTCTTACTTTTTGCATAATCTTAACGCCATCCCATGGTGAGGGTAAATTGATATCAAAAAGCATCACCTGAAATACATGGTCTTTTTTGAATCTTTCGTTGATAATTTTGATCGCTTCGTCGCCATCTACCGCCATTGTTACGTTTCCGGCTTTTTGCAGTATTTTTTGAAGCACCATCCTGTTCATTCTGTCGTCTTCTACAACAAAAATATCAATCGTTCCCAATTGCGGGGCACTTGCAATTGCTGCACTTTGCTTGGGCATTTCAGACGGGTCTGCTCCCTGACAAGGAATATAAATATCTACAGTAGTTCCAACGGATCTGACCGACTGTATCTCGATGCTTCCGTGCATCAGATCAAGAAGTCGTTTGGAAAGAGGTAGTCCAAGGCCTGCGCCCTGATACTGACGTCCATAGCCCAGACTCTCCTGTCTAAAAGCATCAAAAAGATACTCTTTATAAGCATCGTCCATACCAACACCGGTGTCTTTAATCCTTATCTGAACAGCATTTTTTTCTTGGATATAGGTTGTGGCAATTGTTACGAAGCCCGAATTTGTATACTTAATAGCATTATCAATAATGATGTTCACTACGCGCATTAAATTTGCATTATCTGCCACAACCTTAGGCACATCGCCAGCTTTGTACTTAAAAGTAAGCCCTTTTTCGTTGGCAGAAAAAACATATAGATCGCAAACGTTTTCGATAATTTCGTTGATATCGCATGGATGCAATTCTACCTCAATATCATTGGCCTCAATCCTGCTGATATCAATGATATTGGTAAGAAGATTCAATAAACGGTCGCCGCTTTGTTGAATTCCTGAGGCATATTCGTAAAGCTCTTTGTTTTCAAGCAATGCAAGCTCGGTTTCGAGCAGACTTGAAAAACCGATGATACCATTGAGCGGGGTTCTGATTTCATGACTCATATTTGCCAAAAATGCATTCTTCAAATAATTGGCATCTTCTGCCCTTTTGAGTGCTTTCTTAAGTTCCTTATCCTTCTGGCGACTTTTAAACAGTTCACTTTCTAAATTCTGAGTCTCTTTATTGATTTTGTTTTCAACCGTCTTCGCTAATATTTCATATCGCTCTTTCAAAACTTGAAGTTCATTTTTTTTGTATGCTAATTGCTTCTTCATTCGCATTCTGACCAAAATGCTGTATGCAAAAACAGCTATTAAAATCAAAAATATAATAAGCAGTAAAAGTCGCTGAATGAAGGAAAGTCCTTTACTAACCTCTTTTTCTGCAATCATCAGATTGATGTCTTCCTTGAAAGCCGCTGCATATTTTTTAAATTTTTCATTCACAAGTTCATCGGCAGAATTCTGATAATACATTGCAAGTGACATGTATTTAATGGCGGAATCAGCCATGCCTGCATTCTTGTATAAGTCAGAAAGCATTATCAGTGCTTGAGCACGCTGAGCACCGCTTTGCAAAGAATCGCCAGAATCTGAAGCCAGCAAAAGATATCTTATGGCCGTAGCATCCGAAACCCCGGCGCCTAGTTTAGCCAATTCCAAAAGTAACCCGGGTTTTTCAGATTCTTCGGATTTCTGTAAAATATTCTCCAGACTATCCATCTGCATTGCAATTCGGGCAGATTGTGCTTTGAGAATAGATTGGCTAAGCAAAAGAAAAAAAAGAAATAAAAGTGTCTTTTTCATTTGTTTTTCATTCCATAATTGATTGCAATACATGAAGAAATTACGCGAAAACAAAAACGCATCATAAAAGCCATGATTAATTTCATGAATTGTTACAATGAATTTAATTGCTTTCTGCTTCGACAAAGGTAGTTTTCTTTGTGTTAAAACACAATACCGTAGTGTTAAATGGATAAAATCATCATAGCCAACATTTTGTCATTTATTGATGATATTGAAGTAGTTCCAAAATATATCCTGCATCATTTTTATTTAGTCTAAATTATCATATGTAAGAAATTAACTATATTTACCGGCTTTTTGAAAATGAATTATAAACCAAAATGCGAACAATAAACAGACTTTTATGATTAAAAAAGTACTTGTAGCCAACCGCGGAGAGATTGCTATCAGGGTGATGCGTTCGTGCCGTGAAATGGGTATCGAAACTGTAGCAGTGTATTCAGATGTGGACCGCAAAGCCATGCACGTGCGCTATGCCGACGATGCCTATTTCATTGGACCTGCTCCCTCTTCAGAGAGTTATCTCAGAATGGATAAAATTATTGAAGTTGCCAAGAAATCCGGTGCTGATGCCATTCATCCCGGTTATGGATTTCTTTCAGAGAATGCTGCATTCTCCGCGCTTTGTGAAAAAGAAGGAATCATTTTTATCGGACCTTCTCCTTATGCCATTAAAACAATGGGCGACAAAATTACAGCCCGAAAAACAATGATTGCTGCCGGAGTTCCGGTTGTTCCGGGCACTACTGAGCCTATCAAAGACATCAAAACCGCTGTTTCCAAAATTATGGAGATTGGTTTGCCAGTGATGATCAAAGCCAGTGCCGGTGGTGGTGGCAAAGGTATGCGGCTGGTAAAGCGCGAAGAAGACATCATCAATGCAGTAAGCGGAGCCCGCTCTGAAGCCAAGGCTGCTTTTGGTGATGATGCAGTTTATATCGAAAAATATATCTCTTCACCCCACCACATCGAGTTTCAGGTTCTGGGCGATAAACATGGAAATATCGTACATCTTTTCGAGCGCGAATGCTCAGTGCAGCGCAGACACCAAAAAGTTGTCGAAGAAACTCCT
>JAGXRB010000257.1 GCA_018336075.1 Bacteroidota bacterium | reverse complement strand
TGTAAATGGAAGTATACTTCAACAGGGATATCTCGGAAATAATCTGATTTTGAAAATGGCGCGGATGGACGACCTTAACGGAGATGGTTTTTCAGATATTGTGCCTGCACACAGTGGGTTTTCAGCCATGGCTATTGATGGTTATACAGGGCAGATAATCTGGTCGGTTTCCACACCGGATAAACCCTGGAATCTGAAACGCATACCTGATATCAGCGGCGACAGCATCAACGATATCGCGCTTGGCACCTTATACCAAAGCAATTATGCAATGTTTCTTGATGGTGTTTCAGGGGAAACGATATTCTCAGAAGCTTATGGCGAGGCCATTGATGCATTGGGAATTTTGCCGGATATGAACGGCGACGGTTCATGGGAAATGGTAGCAGGCGGACGTGAAGGGAAAATTGTTTGTTATGCCGGTGGACCGAATGCCATCACAAGCATACAAAACTATCAACTCACTCAAAAAGACTTTGTATCAGCAGTTCCGAACCCTTTTACAGAAAGGGTTAATCTTGATATCTCAATTGAGGATGCAGGTTTGGCAGAGGTAAAAATTTACAACCTAAGTGGGACATTGGTTTGGGAAAAAACTATAGTCAGAAATGATGAAAAAATGCTCAATGTTGAATGGAACGGGCAAAACTTTTCTGGACAAAGTCTGCCACAGGGCATCTATTTTTACGAAGTCAAAGCAGGAAAGCGCAATTCAAAAGGGAAGCTTATTAAGATTCAACCTTGAGAAAACTGACTTTATCTTTGTATAGTCATTATGCGCTCTATTAAGGATTTAGATAATATTTATACTTTGTTTTTGACAATTTGACAAGATGTATCAGTTTCAAAGGTGCTTTTAAGATGCTGACAAATGTATGAAGTGTGCTTGTTTGAGATAGAATAAAAATGAACTAAAAAAGTATTGAAGGTTGCCTCTTGCTGCGAAAGCCTGATTATTGGTTCATGATTTATTGATGACCAGGGAAGAAGCAGAATTTCTTTGCTTATACGATCCTTCATTTCCTGAACAGGCACTAAAGCTGACACGCGAAGGCTTGTTTCACTTCCATGGATGCTCTCATCCAGATTTTGAAGTACAATGGCATTGGCTGTAATCATGCCATAAGGAATTTTTACTTGTTCGCCACTTTCACTTTCAATTTCAATTGAACGGTAGCCCATTTTTCTGAGTATTCCTTCATATTGGCTTGTTTTTATGCGCTGATTTACCTCGAAAGCTATCTCAGTTTTGAGAATAATTCCAGCAACGAAGTCTCGCAAAAAGTACCAACCAAGGAGTATTATCAGGCTACCTGCTGCAATCGATACAAGGATTCCATAAAAGGAATTTTCTTTAAAAAAATAGTTTATAATCCACAAACCAAAAGCCAGCCAAATGACAAATTCTACCATCGGAAATGCTCTGAGCAGGAATTTATGGATGTTTTTTTTGGCTGGTACCGAAGATGCCAAACGTGAAATGAACCTGAGCGCCAAAAAAAGCACGAAAGCTAAAATGAAGTAAATGATTGTCATGACTGCATTATATTTTTGCGTTTGATGTTATTTCATGGATTTAACAAAAGCCTTTTTCTTTCAGTTTGCTGATCAAATGTGGTTCAAGCAGTGTGTTTATAGCATAAACCTGTGGAAAACGTTCCTCAATCAAACCTGCACGTTGCATATCTCTGATAAGAATCTGTGTGTTTGAAGCGGGTTGTCGAAGAATCCTTGACAGGCGGTCAACAGTGCATCTGCGGTGAAGGGAAAATTGCAGAATAACAAGCCATAAATCGTCACTTACAGAATTCAGATGCAATAAGTTGGGTGTAATTGGCGGCTTGATATAGATTGTTTTTCCTGAAATCCTGGTTATATTTGTTAGCCAGGTTTGCAGCACATAGCCGGAGTTTCCGCCACTTAAATTAAAATACTTGTTGAACAAATTGGCATAGTTCCATTCAGTAAGATCCTCCTCATTTTTATTATTGATTTTCAACTTCAGACCACCTGTTCTGTGCCTGCGCATCACCAGCTCCTTTAGTTCTATTGCATCGAAATTTTCGCAGGTGATTTGCCCCATTAAATAGGTGTCAAAATGAACCAGACGATTTATCAGTTGATAAGCAACAGTCCCGCAATTGATGATAAAAAAAACTGTCTTGCCAAAGCTTTGGATGAGCCCGACGATTTCCATAATCACTTCCATTCCTTCTGCATTGCGTTCCCACCAAAGCTCCAGATCATTGATGATAATGACTTTTTGTTTTGTTGAAGCCAGCAAATATTCATATGGATCACCCTCCGTGCGGAGCGCCTTTTTGAGTGCTTTCAAAAAATCCTCCTTTAGCGCTGAACCACCTATGGGTGCTGATAATACATGCAGCTCAAATCTTGGCAAATATGTATTTGCGACGTATTTAGAGAAGGTTGATTTGCCTGCATTTCGATTTCCGGTAATAAGCATTGCGCCTGAATAGCCGGCTTTATAGCGGGCAACAATTTTTTCGGCTTCTTTTTGTTCGTATGGCCTTTCGACCCATAAATCTTTGTCGAGTGTTGTGCTGCCGGTGAACAAGCTTTTATAGTAAAAAGGAATTTTTTGGAGCACCTGTTGCTGCCCTGACAGAACAACGAGAACCTCTTGTATCGATTGATTGCTGATTTTATACTCCAACTCAAATCTAGAAAGTTTTTGTGCAAGCATTATCCCTTCGCTTTTCGAATAGAGGATGCGCACAAGTTTTTCACTGAAGAATGATTTGACTCTGGCAAAGCCTTTTGCAATAGGTTTGACACGGAATGACTTTTGTCGTTTTTTCAGTAATTTTTGTTCGTCTGAGAGACTGCTGAAAACAAGCTGATATAGTGGATCAAGGGCTAATTTCAGATGTTGTTTGAGGTCGTTTTCAAGTTTTTCTATACTGACCTTTATTTTAATCTCCTCTTCAGAAATATCTTTAAGTAGCTCACTGATAAGGTTTTCTTTTAATGTTGCGGAAGCAATAAAGTCAGCATCACGCTCTTCAGTGTCTCGCATATTTTGCATGTTAAAGCTTGCCAGACGAAGTTTGTCGGCCAGATTTACAACAGTTTCCCTGAGTGTTTCTGAGGTATTTTCCATTGAATTTCTGGCGTTGCTGATCAGTTCGGTGCCAATAAAGAATTGGGCCTTTTGTCGCAAATCAATCACCCTTACATCACTTTCAGGAAATTTATCATTTTCAATTTCAGTAAAAAACTGCTCGCTGTTTACTTCAATTTTTTCGGGAAGCTGGCGAATTATCTCATTGATTTCTTTGAGAAACAACTCAAACCTTTCAAGGATCACAGGGTTTTTAAGCTCATTGAATTTCTTTAAGATGTTTTTTGTTTTGGGTAAGTCAGCGGAGGTTTTCAATTCACCCAGCATTTTTTTTATGGTTTCAATTGTTTCCAGATGATTGCCTTTAACCCAAAGGTTAATTTCACCAATTTGCTTATTGAGCTTATTGTTAAGGCGTTGTCTCAATGAAAGAAAAGTAAACTCTAACAAACTCTTATTGACAAAAAGTCTGATGTTGGATTGCCAAATCTCAGGCATCGCCGTCAGATTATCAATCGGGATATTTTTCCTTTCAAGAATTTTTTTATAAGGATAAAGCAGATGTTTTGAACCCGTTTTGTCTAAAATGCCCGAAAGTCTTTGCAGGCTGTGCTCAAGGTCTGAGTTCAAACTCAAAAAAGAATTTTGGTTGGAAGCCTCAAAATCATTAAGTGCATCGATGAGAAGCTGCGAAGTTTGTTGCTTCAGATCAATTATTGTGTTGATTGTTTCTTTTGAAGTGCTGAATTGGATTTGCTCAATTCCTTTGTTCAAATCAACAAGACATCGCCTTACCTGGCTCACATAATTAAAGGTTGATAATCCAAATTGCTGATAGTAGTCCCAAATAGTTTCTTGCCGGTTTTCAAAAAGGAAAAGTTTGGCAGCCTTTGAAAATTCGACTTTTTGTCTGATAGGCCATTTCTTAAACTTCCCTTTTATGATTGCGCGGAGTTTATATAGTTTCACCAAAAAGGGGTCGCTTTTTATGATATCAAACTCTTTACGCTCAAATCTAATGGATATTTTTTCGGGAAGACTGTCTAAATTGCTTTTTAAGCTTTCAAGATAAACATTCAAAGATTCGCTTAATTCTTTATGTGCTTTGACAAGTAAAACATCCTTTAATGTGTCAAGCTTATTGTTTATTTGAAAAATGGAATCAGATAAAACTTTCGAAACATGCAACTCTGATTCTGCTTTCTTTGACTCACTCAAACCCTTCTCCAGATTGGAAAAAATCTTTTTCGTCAGGCTGTTGATCTCTTTATGAAAATCTTTCAGCAGTGAGTTTGCAAACCTGACAGGGTTTATTAGTAGGTTGTTCTGAAGTTCTTCATGTTTCAGGGTGATCCTTCTTACCTCTTCTGCGAGCAGCTCTTTTGCCGGATATTTAATTTTTTGATACAGCGAAATAGTTTCCGTATCTGATTTGCTATCAGTTTTTACTGTTGCTTTGAGGCTATTGTTAGCATTTAACGCTTCGAAACCACTCCCGGCCTCAATTAAAAGTACTGATGAGGGAAGATCAATGAATTTGTTTATATTGTCTGACCAATGCTCTTTATTCTCAGATATTATGGTTTTTAACTCAATGATAGTAAGATCAGTCGCTGCAGATTCACTTTTCACAATATCATATTCCGAAAGTTTTTCAGTTGCATTATTGATGACTTTTACTTTTCCGATCAGCCTCGAATTGTCAATAATCTGATTGATCAATGCATATATGCTTTCTGTTTTTGCGCTGTTGTAGTTTACGATTAAAACCCTGACTTTGGCGTTTCTCCATGCTTGATCGGTAGTGATGTATTTTAAAAGGGCAATCCCAAAATTCAGATTGCGGCTGTTGCCATTCCACCAAAGATCGATGGTTTTGCTTTTTTCGCTGTCGAGCTTTTTTTTATGATTGAGAAAGATCAGGTTAAAGTCAAGTGCATGAAGTTCGATAATCGTTGTTAGAAATTTTTCAGGATCTTTTGTGTTTTTCGCCCATCCCATAAAAATTGTATTGGGCTCAAAGCCCGAAAACCCATATACCCTTGCGATCATTTTCATCCCATCATAAAGATGGTTGCATGTATAATGACGCGTTATGATCGCTTTACCTGATTGATCTATTTCAGACGTAGTTGTTGCAAGTTTGTCGAAAAGATTTTTGTCATTACGGTTCTCAACAAGCTCAAAGTTGGTAAAGACACCTTGTTTGCCAACAAGAGTGCGTGTCATTTCGATAAGATGTGGGCGGTCTGAAACATTTCCACTAAAAAGAATGATGTTGGGTCTCCAGTTTTGTTGATTTTTATTATCTGAAGCAGAAAGTTTAAAAAGGCTGTATTTTGCCAGAGATGACCAGATTCCTCCCCAGGTATCGCCTGACTGTAGTCTTAGTTCTTTCCTCTTCAGAAATAGAAAAATACCTCCTAAAGCAATTGTAGCTGCAATCATGGCTGTGATATCGAGTTGAACCATCACAACAAAACAGGCCAACGCGCCAATAATACTTATCCATGCAGGTATGCGAAACGATGGACGGAAGTCAGAACCAGCAAGGTTTTCAATCGCGCAGGTGAGGTTTAAAAACCCATAGGTTATTATGAAAAAAATTGAAACCACACGTGCGATAACATTCAATTCGCCAATAAGAATGCCTGCAAATGCAATTACAAAAGATAGCAAAAGTGCATTGCGGGGCTCATTGCCTATGCCAACGCCTTTTGAAAAAATCTTTGGTGTAATACGGTCGAGTGCCATAGCCTGCAGAATGCGCGGCGCAGCGAGGATGCTTCCGAAGGCAGAGGATAAAGTGGCACCCCAAACACCAGCAATAACAAGTGGTGCATAGAAAGAAATGTTAAGAAGCACAGATGTGTCATTGATTAAAACATTTCGATCAACAGTATAATACAGGAAAAAAGCCATGGCTATATATACGATCAGCCCAACAATTATGGCATAAATTGTACCTTGCGGTATCGATTTTTTAGGATTTTCCAGATCACCTGACATTGATACACCGGCTTCAAAACCTGTTACTGCAGGAAAAAAGATAGCAAACAATGCAATCCAGGGAAGTGTGGTTGAAATAGAATCATTTACAGCAGCACCCGGCGCAAGCTCATGACTGCCCATAAAAATTGATGCCAGTGACAGAGTCATCACCAATAAAATTATAAACTGCGTTTTTAGAGCCAGATTTGTGCTTATAAAAGTGATAATCGTTATAAGGATGAGGATAATTGTTCCGGTGATGCGAATGTTGTTGAGGGTCTGTTCAAAATTAAATGCAGTAAGCAAAGTTTCTGCAAAACCAATAAGATAAAGACTGACACTGAAAGACAACCCGACAAAAAGTGCCATTCCCAGTGTGCCGCCAATGGGAAGCCCCAAACTACGCGAAATCATGTAGTATGTTCCACCGGTTTTAACCTTTTTATCTGTTGCAATACTTGCAACGCTCAAACCTGTGGTAGCTGAAATAATGTGTGCGACGAGAATGATGCCCAAAGTAGCCAAAAGACCTGCTTGTCCTACAATCCAGGGCATCCTGAGATACATAATTACACCCAGAATTGTTAATATTGACGGAGTAAAAACGCCCTTAAAAGTCCCGAATTTGTTCCCTGCTTGACTCATTTGTCTGATTATAAGTTATTTAACCAATTCGATGGATGTTATTAGCTTTTATCAAAGATACGCATAGAAATTCATAAGGATAAATGAAACAACTGCGAAATAAATTGTTAACCATAATTAACACAGAAACAGTTGTCTTTTTCAGACAATAAAATTAAGACTTCAGACTTTACATTTTTTGTTTGAATAGAGCGTCTTCTTTTTGCCATAGGCATCAATGATACTTGTTTTTAAGAAGAGCTGAAGCATTCAAATTGCTTATTTCATCGATAAAAAAGCATAACTTTGCTGAATTAAATGACTTTTCAGCTATGGACTCTTTAAAAGCAAAAACATACGATGACCGCATCAAGGTAGGTATCACGCACGGCGATATTAATGGCATCGGATATGAAGTAATCATCAAAGCCCTTGAAGATATAAGGATGCTTGAATTGTTTACACCTATTATATACGGACATTCCAGAGTGGCATCATTTCATAAAAAAAATGTAAATGCCGGTGAATTCAATTTCAATCTTGTTAAAGATGCTTCACAGGCGAATCCAAAACGTGTAAATATCATAAATTGTACCGAACAAGATCTTAAAATAGATTTGGGTACAAGCACTGCTATTGCTGGCGAGGCTGCATTGCTGGCACTTGATATGGCAATGTCTGATCTCAAAAGCGGATTGATAGATGTGCTTGTTACAGCCCCTATAAATAAACAAAATATTCAGTCGGATGAGTTTGGATTTCCTGGTCATACAGAATATCTGTCTTCACATTTCAATAATCAGGAGCCATTGATGCTGATGGTATGGAACAAACTCAGGGTTGGAACGGTTACAGGTCATATTCCGCTTGCTGCTGTGCCATCTAGAATCTCTGTTGAACTTATCAGAAAGAAAATTCAAATTTTAAATCAGAGCCTGATGAAGGATTTTGGTGTCGGAAAGCCAAAAATAGCTGTTTTGGGCCTCAATCCTCATGCCGGAGATGGTGGACTGCTTGGGCAGGATGAGAATGATATTTTAACTCCCGCAATCGAAAAATCAAGAAAGGAAGATGACATTCTGGTATATGGACCATTTCCGGCAGATGGCTTTTTTGGCGCCTCAGTCTGGAAAAAATACGATGCCGTTCTTGCCATGTATCACGATCAGGGGCTTGCACCTTTTAAATGCCTGGCCTTTGATGGCGGTGTGAACTTCACTGCCGGTCTTCCGATTGTTCGTACTTCGCCTGCGCATGGAACAGCTTATGAGATTGCCGGTAAAAACGAAGCTTCGGAAGAGCCTTTCAGACAAGCAATTTATCTGGCAATTGATGTTATTCGCAATAGAAGATTGCAGGAAGAATTATTGTCAAACCCCTTGAAAATAGGTAATCTGCAGAATACTTAATTCATAAATGCAACCGGTATGCCTCACAAATTGAATGAAATAGCGCAACAGTTAAATGGTTCAATTGTAGGTTCAAAGGATCAGGACATTGTCATCAGACACATTCTTACTGACAGCCGTCAATTGATTTCAGCTGAAGATTGTCTTTTTTTTGCTATTTCTACTGCCCGCAATGATGGTCACAAATACATTGAAAGCCTGATTGAGAAAGGGGTTAAATGCTTTGTAGTTAGTAAACTGCCTGAGAATCCTTTTGACGAAAGCCTTAGGCTGACTTTTATTCTCGTAAAAGACACATTATTGGCATTGCAACAGCTTGCTGCCTTTCACAGACAATTATTTAATTATCCCGTCATCGGTATCACTGGCAGCAATGGAAAAACGGTAATCAAGGAGTGGCTAAACCAACTTCTTACGCCGGATAAGGCAGTTGTCCGCAGTCCAAAAAGCTATAATTCACAAATTGGCGTTCCATTATCTGTCTGGCAAATGGACAATGAGCATCATCTTGCCATCTTTGAAGCTGGAATTTCTGAGCCGGGAGAAATGGAGCATCTGCAAGCAATCATTAAGCCCACAATTGGACTTTTTACCAATATCGGCCCAGCCCATGGCGAAAACTTTATGCATATCGAGCAGAAAGTCGGCGAGAAACTTAAGCTTTTTACCCGTGTTGAAACACTCATTTATTGTGCCGATCAACCTGAAGTGCAATCAGGCATCATCAGATCACAATTGCTTCATTCTATTAAACCTTTCACATGGAGCCAGAAAGGGAACGCCGATCTGAATGTTTTGCATGTTGAGAATAAAATCAGAAAAACGATTATCCGGGCCATGTTTCAAGATATTGCCTGCCAGATTTCTATTCCGTTTACTGATGAAGCATCGATTGAGAATGCTATTCATTGCTGGAGTGTGATGCTGGTTTTGGGCTATAGTCAAGAGGTAATTGAAGCACGTATGTCACTTTTAAGTCCTGTAGCAATGCGGCTCGAACTCAAAGAAGGGGTCAACAATTGTACCTTAATCAACGATAGTTATAACTCCGATGTTCATTCTCTTGCTATTGCACTCGATTTTTTGAACCAACAAAACCAGCACAGGAGCAAGCTGTTGATTTTGTCAGATATTTTGGAAAGCGGACGCAATGAACCTGAGCTTTATAGTCAGATAGCACAACTACTTGAAGCAAAAGGTGTGGAAAACCTCATTGGTATTGGGCCTGCAATTACCAGACAATCCGGACTCTTTCTTGCGAAAGCGCGGTTTTTTGAAACAACAGAGGCATTTCTTGATGCATTTCCTTTGCAGACACTTCAGGACAAGTCAATACTTATCAAAGGCGCACGCAAATTCGGCTTTGAGCGGATTAGTCACCTGCTTCAACAGAAAGCGCATGAAACAGTGCTCGAGATTAATCTTAATAACCTTATTGCAAATCTTAATCATTACCGGTCACTGCTCAAACCTGAGGTGAAGATAATGCTCATGGTTAAAGCTTTCAGCTACGGAAGCGGAAGCTTTGAGATAGCCAATGCGTTGCAGTTTCATAGGGTTGACTATCTTGCAGTTGCCTACGCCGACGAAGGTGTTGAGCTGCGAAGGGCAGGTATCAGTCTGCCTGTTATGGTTATGAGTCCCGAGGAGCATAGTTTTGCTGCAATGTTGCATCACAGACTTGAACCCGAGATTTTTAGTTTCAGAGTGCTTGACTTGCTTGAAGAGGCTGTTGTGCAAAGCGGACTTGAAAAAAGAACGGTAAAAATTCATTTGAAAATTGATACCGGAATGCGTCGGCTTGGCTTCGATGCAAAGGAAATACCAGCACTGATTGAAAGGATAAAGTCGAATCCGATGCTTGAAGTACAATCAGTATTTTCTCATCTTGCCGCCAGTGAAAACGCTTTTCATGATGCTTTTACATTACAACAGATTTCGATTTTTGAGCTGGCCTGCGAGCAACTCAAACTTGGATTAGGAAAACATTTTGACAGACATATTCTCAACTCTGCCGGCATCAGCAGATTTCACAAAGCACATTTCGAAATGGTGCGGCTTGGAATCGGGGTGTATGGTGTCGCTGTTGCTGAATGGGAAAAAGAACGGCTTGAGCATGTCATTTCACTGAAATCCAGTCTTTCGCAGATAAAATTAGTGCCAGAGGGTGAAAGCGTTGGATATAACAGAAGTAGTTTTACCAAAAAAGATAGCAGGATTGGAATTGTCCCGATAGGTTATGCCGATGGATTGCCCAGAACGCTTTCGAATGGTATTGGGAAACTTTATGTGAATGGGCGTCCTGCGCCAATTGTTGGTGATGTTTGCATGGATATGTGCATGATTGATCTGAGAGATATTCCCGCAGAAGAGGGAGATGAAGTGATTGTTTTTGACAATAAGCGCTCAATTCTGGACTTATCAAAAGATGCCGGTACAATTCCTTATGAAATTCTGACGCGCATTTCAAGAAGGGTGA
The DNA here is from genome assembly GCA_018336075.1 of Bacteroidota bacterium. Taxonomy (GTDB): domain Bacteria; phylum Bacteroidota; class Bacteroidia; order Bacteroidales; family F082; genus JALNZU01. The sequence goes on along the minus strand of JAGXRB010000257.1, from coordinate 7,954 downwards.
AAAGAGTTTATTTTCAGGAGTAATTTTGTTTTTTTGCAGGATTCCTTTTAGCGCACTTAGCGTTGTTTAGTATCAATAGGATTTGCTCAATGCTAAACTGCCGCTTTTAAAGAAAATAGTACTATGGGTCAAGATTATCAAGAAAAAAGATGCTGTCATGACGCCGCTGTTGAAAATTCAATCAGTTTACATGTTTTGGAGAGTGGAATCTTTTTCGCTTATTTCTTGTGAATCAGGTGTAATTGAACATTTTCTGAAAAATCAATTTTCATTGAAAAAAAATATTTCAAATCGGATTTATTTTTTACATTTGTTCGCTTTCAAGTAAAGCATGAAAAGAATTAACAACATTAATTAAAAACTTATGATTGAACAGAAGAACAACAATCTTGTAGTAGGACTATCTGTATTTGGAGCAATTTTCTTCATTTTCGGATTTGCCACTACATTCATTGTCACCCTTAGTGCGCCGGTCAGAGAGATTTTCGACTTATCGGAGTTTCAGGCACAATTGCTTTCATCGGCATTCTTCATTGCATATCCGATTATGTCAATCCCAACAGGAAAATTAATCGACAGAATTGGTTACAAATGGACTGTAATTTCAGGACTTATACTGATGGCCTTAGGTAGTTTTATTTATATTCCCGCAGCCAGTATTCCTTCTTTTCCTGTTTTTCTGTTTGGCACTTTCGTTTTGGCAACAGGTGTTGTATTTCTTCAGGTTGCTGCAAACCCATATGTAACTGCCATCGGGCCGGAATCTACTGCTTCAAGCCGATTGAATCTTACACAAGCGCTTAATTCTATTGCTACGATGATTGCACCCTGGCTAATTTCAATTGCAATTTTTAAGGGATTGGAATTCCCCGCTGATGCTGCTACTGCTGCAGAACGTGTTCCTTTACCATTTATAATAATGGGTATAATTGTTCTTTTGGTTGCAATTGCAATTTTCACAATCAAACTGCCTCCGATTAAGTCTGAGAAAAGTGAAAAGAAAAGTATCTGGAAGTATCCTCATGTTGTTTTGGGTGCAATTGCAATCTTTATGTATGTAGGTGCTGAGGTTGGTAATGCTGGTTTAATTGTAAATTATCTCAAAAGCAATGTTGGGATGTTACCTGAAGAAGCTTCAACATATGCTGCTATTTATTGGGGCGGTGCTATGATAGGACGATTCTTCGGATCATTCATGTTTTCTGATATGCCCGCCTCAAAAAAATTCACCTATGCACTTCCGGTGCTTATGCTTGCATTGATTTCGGGGTCGTTTGTAACAGATTGGAACTGGACAATAGGCATCACCTTTACCGGAATTGCACTTGCCAATTTTATAATCATGCAAATCGGACAGGGAAAAGCTGCCAGAACCCTTGCTACATTCGCACTTGTTGCTGCATTGCTCGATATCGCTACATCCTTTACAACCGGATCTTTTGCGCTTTGGACAATCATTTCCATCGGACTGTTTAATTCAATCATGTTCCCGAATATCTTCTCTCTTGCAGTAAAAGATCTGGACAAGGGCGAGTTAAGTGGTGCATCAGGATTGATAAATGCTTTGATCCTCGGGGGAGCGATTATTCCACCCATCATGGGAAGTATTGCAGATAACTTTGGCTATACATGGGCATTCCTTGTTCCAGCTGTCTGTTATCTTTACATCTTCTATTATGCTGTAAGCGGCAGCAAGCTCAGAAGGGCTTAATTATAAATACTCTTTGTGTTAAAGTATACACTTATGAAAAAAGTTGCAATTGGAATTGATATCGGCGGAACAAACACTGCCATTGGAGTTGTTGATAGGGATGGAACCGTTCTGGTAAAAGATGTTATTCCAACTCCCACACACGGAAATATTGATAGTTTTGTTGATGACATGACTACCTCCATTCGTGAGTTGGTTAATGCTGTGAAAAGGCTTAATCCTGAAATCGAAATGCTGGGTCTTGGAATCGGTGCACCCAATGCAAATTACTATACAGGCACCATTGAGCATGCGCCCAATTTATCTTTTAAAGGTGTTATACCTTTGGTAAAACTCCTTGAAAGTAATTTTCCTGACCTTAAAGCAATTGCCATAACCAACGATGCCAATGCAGCTGCAATTGGCGAGATGATCTATGGAGGCGCAAAAGGAATGAAAAACTTTGTAGTGTATACACTTGGCACAGGCGTCGGAAGCGGTATCGTTGTAAATGGCGACCTTGTTTACGGCGATGATGGCTTTGCCGGCGAATGCGGACACATGACCATCGTTGCTGATGGCAGACTTTGCGGTTGTGGCGGAAGAGGTCACCTCGAAGCTTATTGCTCTGCCCCTGGAATGAAGCGTACAGCTTTTGAGCTTCTGTCTAAGTACAATGCAGTAAACAGTCCTTTGGCAAAAATTTCTTTCAACGATCTGACTTCAAAAATGATTTTTGAGGCTGCAGAAAAGGGTGACAAAGTTGCCTTAGAAGTGTTTGAACTCTCAGGAAAGTGGCTCGGACAAGGTCTTTCAATTACAGCACATCACCTGAGTCCAGAGGCAATTTTTCTTTTTGGCGGACCAGCAGCTGCCGGAAACTATATCTTCAGGCCAACAATTGAAAGCATGGAAACGCATTTACTTCCGAACTTCAAAAACAAGGTCAAGATATTGCCGTCTCAACTAAAGCAGGGCGATGCTGCCATTGTTGGTGCAAGTGCACTTGTTTATAAAGAGCTTGAGAAAAAGCTGAGTTAAATTCTTACTGAAAGGGGGGGATTTCCTTTTTCAGATATCCAAAGAAAGCACCCGTCTGAGGGTGCTTTCTGTTTTTATTATGTTTGGCATAAACCTCCAAATGTCATTTAGTATTGAAGTTGAAAACAGTAACAACAGGCAGGTGATCAGAATAGTAAAACCCCTCAGTATTCGGTAGTAGCACTTCGTAGCTCTGTGGTTGCAATGTTTGGGTGTGAAAAATATAGTCAATAAGTGAATCATTGGATGGATCATCATCAAAACCCGTGAAAGTAGTCTGTTCGTGCATCTTGCTTCCTAACGCAATTTTACGCGAATCAAGCAACAAAGAAGGAGGATTGCTCAAAATTTTGTAGGCTTCATTATCCGGTTTAACATTCATGTCACCTGTTAGTATCGTTGGTTGCCCTTTAGCAAGCTCGTTTATCTTTGACAGGATAACCAAGGCGCTGTTTTTGCGCGCCTCTTCACCAATATGGTCGAAATGCGTATTGAAAAACCAAAGTGTATCTCCTGAATTTTTATCGAACAACTGTACCCAGCTCACGATTCTTTCATAAGCTGCATCCCATCCTTTTGAACCTGCAGTTTCCGGCTTATCCGAGAGCCAGAAATTTCCTCCCTGCAAAAGATCAAAGCGTTCAGTTTTGTAAAATACCGGAGAATATTCTCCTGCCTTTTCTCCATCAGTTCTTCCAACGCCAAAATAGCTGTATTCGGTCAGATGATCAGCGGCAAAAGTCAGTTGGTTATGAAGCACTTCCTGAAAGCCTACTAGATCAGCTTTTTGCGCTTTAAAAAACTCAACAAATTTTTCTTTTCTGAAATCCCAGGCATATTTGCCATCGTGTGGTGTGTCGAGACGAATATTCCAACTCATCACTTTAAGTGTTGCCTGTGCCTGAATATTGCTTAAGGACGCAAGTTGGATTAAGGACAGAAAAGCGATGAAAACAATCATTTTATTTTGTGAAGAAATATCCATAACAGTAGGTGTTGATTTTCGACTTTGCTTTATGTTTGTCAAAGATAGTATTTGAAATCCGTTTCATTGGAATTTAGTCTGGAAGTTTGCATTGCTTTTGTTTTTGACAGGTTTTTGAGAAGAATCATTTAGATTGTCGTACTTTTATGCCACTTTTTGAACCTTTAAACATTCATCACTATGAAAAAGTTGTACACACTTTCCCTATTGACACTTGTTATGTATTACGGCTGTACAGGCAGTCAACATCCTCAGATTGAAGCCCAAAATATTGACAGTACGCATAATTTCAAGATAGAAGTACTTGCCGAAGGACTTGAAAATCCCTGGAGCATGGCCTTTTTGCCCGATGGCAGAATCTTGTTGGCAGAGAGACCCGGAAAGCTCAGGATATTTGAAAACGGTCAACTTTCAAAGGAGCCTGTTGCAGGCTTGCCGGTTATATGGGCTCACGGCCAAGGAGGCCTTTTGGATGTCGTTTTACACCCTGATTATGAGAAGAATGGCTGGATTTATCTTGCATACTCCACCAATGAAGGCGCGATTGGAAGCACAGCTATTGCACGGGCAAAACTTGAAGGAAACAGCCTTGTTCAACTGGAAGAGCTTTTCAGAGGAGACCCTTTCACTGAATTGCAATACCATTTTGGTTGCCGCATCGTATTTGAGAATGAGAATACTTTTTATTTCACCATTGGCGATCGCGGTGTGATGAACAACGCACAAACATTGGAAAACCATAATGGAAAAGTAATGCGACTTCATGCCGATGGCAGTATTCCAGCCGATAACCCTTATGTTGGTGTGGAAGGCGCAAAAGCTGAAATCTGGAATTATGGCCACCGCAACATTCAAGGTATGGCACTTCATCCTGTGACAAAAGAATTATGGACTCACGAACACGGACCAAAAGGCGGAGATGAAATCAACATCGAGCAAAAAGGCGCAAATTATGGCTGGCCAAAGGCTACTTTCGGCATCAATTATAATGGCACCATCATTACGACCGACACAACCTTCCCAGGTATGACTGATCCAATCCATTACTGGGTTCCGTCAATTGCACCTTGTGGCATGGATTTCGTTACCAGTGACATTTATCCAAACTGGAAAAATAATCTTTTGGTTGGCGCTTTGGCCGGACGACAAATACAGCGATTGGTGCTCGATGGGAGCAAAGTAGTTTATACCGAGAAACTTCTGGAAGAATTTGCCCGATTCCGTGATATAAGACAAGGGCCAGATGGCTATATTTACGTGCTGACTGAAGGGCCGGGATTGTTTTTTAAACTCGTCCCTGAGAAGTAGCATCTTTTCACAAAAGTGTCTACTTGCTTCGGATCAACCCGATTCCCAAAGCAATAAGGGAAATGGTCAACACCAGAATTCCTATATATAAAACAGCAATGAATGAATTCGGCGCTGTAAGTTCCTGACCTCCGGCAGCAGCAAAGAAGCCGCCGCTTACAAGGATGGATGCCATTGGGAATCCACCTCTAACAATCCATTTCCAGCGGTTGGTCAGTTTTGCATGATCTGACAGAAACTGGGCAATCAATGCCAGAATTACCAATACGCCTGCGTGGCCGTGCCCTGCCCTGAACATTGATTTTTGAAATTCCGTAAGCTCCATTTCAGGATAGTTGCCCGACAGGAGTCCGAGTAGAAAATTGCCGCCAAACATGATTGTTGGTATCGAGAGCAGAATAATGCCACTCATTAGTTTTGTGTCTTTTGTCATTTGAATTTGGAGGTTGAATAGGTGTTAAACATTGTTTTAGTTAGGGATCAAAAATAGGAAATCTGTAAAAATAGATTGCTATAAACTTAGTACTATGAATAGTTTCATCTATTGTTTTAAATTTAAATAACCATTTTTTCTCATTTCTTTACCTGTAGCATAAACCCCGAACCGTGTACATTTTTTATAGTAATGTCAGGATCTTCTTTGAGATATTTCCGCAAACGTGCTATAAAAACATCCATGCTTCTGCTTATAAAATAATCACTTTCTCCCCAGATTGTTTGCTGTGCAATTTCGCGTGACAACAGCTGATTTTCGTTTTCACACAGCAACTTCAGCAGTCCTGCTTCTTTTCGTGTAAGGGCGTATTTTGTGTTCCCTGTAGAAATTTCAAGATTGGGCACATCAAAAACAAATTTGCCAATATTGAAAATCTTTTGTTCCCGGGAGTGTATTTGAGGATACCTTACTACACATCTTCGCAGGATAGCTTTGATGCGTAAATTGAGTTCATCTGTACTAAAAGGTTTTGTGATATAGTCGTCACAACCATGCAAAAAGCCCTTCAACCGGTCTTCTTTTAATGATTTTGCTGTCAGAAAAATGATTGGGATATTCTTTTTAATTTGTCTGAGTGCTGTGGCTAAAGCAAAGCCATCCATTTTTGGCAACATCACATCGAGGATGCACAAGTCAAATTCTTGTTCTTTAAAGCGTGCTAAACCTTCTTCTCCATCGCCTCCAAGAATAGTTTTATATTGCATCAGCTCAAGGTAATCCTGCAAAACCATGCTTAAATTAGGATCATCTTCCACAAGCAGGATTTTGAAATCTTCAGGAGTCATTGTGTTCATGCTTTTCGTTTTTTAGTTCATTTTTAAAAGGCAAAAACACTTCAAACATGGAACCTTTGTTGGGTTCGCTTTTAAGTGTGATTTTACCGCCATGCATATCTACAATTTTTTTCACATAGAAAAGACCTATTCCAAAGCCTTTTACATTATGAACATCTCCAGTGTGAACCCGAAACAGGTTTTTGAATACCAATTTCTGGTTCTCTTTTTCAATGCCGATCCCCTTGTCGGAAATGCTGATTGCAATGCCTTCTCTGCGGGTATTTGTAGTGATTGTAATTTCAGGAGGATTTGTAGAATATTTGATTGCGTTTTCTATCAGATTGGCAAAAACATTTGTCATATGCATTCTGTCAAGAAAGACTTCAAAGGGATCAGCATTAAAATATGTTTCGATCTTGCCGGAAAGTTCTTTAATGGGCAATTCAAAGTTGCCAACGGTTTTGTTTAGCAAACGATGGATGTCCGATTTTTCTAACTTTAGTCTGACTGCTCCATTTTCGAGCGTAGCACTTTGAAGTACCTGTTCGGCCTGTTGCTGCAGTCTTTTGTTTTCATTAAGAATAACTAAGGCGTATTTTTTTGTACGCTCTTCAGAGCGGTAAACATTTTCTTTTAGCAACATTTCGGCAGCAATAGAGATTGTTGAAATCGGGGTTTTGAATTCATGGGTCATATTGTTGATGAAATCACTTTTCATTTCAGATAATTTCTTTTGTCTGAACACCGTATAAATGGTATACCACAAGCTTAAAATTACCGTCAGTAAAAAAATCGCTGAAAGCAACACCCAGCCTGCCAACTGTTTTAGCACTGTCGATTTTTGATTTGGAAAGAATAGTGACAAATAATAGCTTCCAGGCTTAAAAAGAGCTTCCACACTTTGCTGATGTTCAGAAAAAAGGATTTCATTGGTAAGCTCTTTCGAATTCCCGATGACTATTTTATTGTTCATTTTATTGTAAACAGCGTATTCATAACCTTTCATGATTTTCATGCAACCAAGTTCTACATGAAGTAAAGAATCGAGCAGACGTGGCGGAATAGCTTCAGTTATATCTGTTTTGCCAATATTACATGGCAAGTCATCTGCAAGTCTCTTTATAGTGTTGTCGGTATTCAGCTCAAGTATTCTGTTCAAAACCGATTTCATTGCAATACTCACACTTCCGCTAAACTGCTCCTCCTTCAATTGAACTGCATTCTGAACCCAGTATACCTGCATCACAACAACGCCAATCATTGAAAGCAATGCTACAGCTACCAGAATATTAAACTTTTGTAGGTTCATAAAAAACTGAATTCCAAAGCAAATGTAATCAAATGATTTTTTATGTGTCAGTATTTGACTTTTTTTAAGAAACCTATGTCTTCACAGTGCTCTTTCTTTCGATTCAGTTGTTTGTAGTCAATCTTTCAAACACGCATTCAGTCAGATGTTTAGCGTGCATTAATTTATTTGTTTATCATGCACTCACTTTTTGCCTATCTTTGCGGTCGCATCTGGCAAAGTTTTTGCTGGATTCAAATCATCGGGGCTGACTGGTTTTGACAGCAAGATGAATGGTTATGTAAGCATGCCGAGCCTTGCGATGACGCTCGTAAATCTTGATCGCGAACAACAATTGGCGAAAACAATT
>JAGXRB010000256.1 GCA_018336075.1 Bacteroidota bacterium | reverse complement strand
CAGGTGCTTTTGCCAGACATATTGCTTCCTGTGACCAAAACCAGCCTGTGGTCGAGATGCAAATGCACATCATTGTTTATACGCTTGTCAGCATCTATCAGCGGATGTCCCAGCGCATTTGCGAAAAGTTCAGGTTCTTCCGTTAGCTTTGGTTGAACAAATTCAGGGTGGTTGTGGTTAAAAATACCATATGAAATCAGCATCTCCAAACGGCCAACAACAAGCATCCATTCTGGCATTTGTGTGTGATATTTTCGCTTCCATTGCTCATAACGCATAGCCAGCTGTATGTCGTACATCAGAAAAAGATTGCCCAATGCATACAAAAGTATGTTGGCTCTGCGGTCGAACCACTCCGAAATTTTGGATAACTCAATCATGCCATTAGAAGCTTCAGCAGCAACAGATTTCATTTCGGCAAGTACTTCGCCTTGTGTTTCTTCTTTTAATAGACTGTCCAAAAGTTTCCCATACGTCTTCAATGCTTGTCCGAAACCACTAATCTCTTCAGAAAGCAACGACATTTTTCTGGCCTGAGCGAATGCAAACAAAAAGGCAACACTTCCATTCAGGATAAAAAGTGCGAAGTTGGCTGTGACAAGGTAATGAACAAACGAGAATGCCACCAGCACAGGCAATAAAATCCGGGCAATTTTGTAAAAAGGTTTTGTGAAAAGAAAAACTGCGTTTTCTTCAGATGGTACAAATTCTTTATGATCTTTTTTTCTGTAAGCAAGCAAAAGTGAGACAATGGTTTCCTGATTAAAATCCAGTTTTTTTGCCATTTGCGCAATGGCCTCCTGAAGTTTTAATATTCTGGAAGCTTTTGTTGGTGTAGTTATCAGCGATTCAGCAAGAAGCCCTTTTCCAAAAGAAGTGGAACATCTGTTCAGGGTTTGGTAGAGGGAATAGGGGCCAAAAAGATCAAGATCGTCAGCAAAAGGAAGGCGTGCAATAAAGGCTCTTCCGTCATCAAAAATTGAAGATTCTTTTTTAAGGAGGGTGAGTTCATTTTGATTAATTTCGGCCATAACCGACAATTTTTCCCTTCTGTTATAGAGTTGCTGATGATAAACAACAAGTACAGTAAGCAGAATAAGTGCAAAAAAGGAAGTGATCAAAAACAAGGTGTTGCCGGTTGAAGCAAAGCCATAAATGAAACCAATCATAAGGGCAAAACTTGCAAGTCGCAACCAGGAAAATATTTGTATTTTCTGATGAAGTCCAGTTAATTGTTCATTCAGTTTATGAAGCCTGTTTATATAAAAAGCTTTTGTATCCTCTGACAGCTCACGTTTCAGCATTGTTTTATCCTTTTTGCAAAGATACAGATTCGTTGCTGCATTCATTGAATTTCCTTCTTCCGAAAAAACGTTAAATCGTTAGTCAGAATTCTTTAATACCGATTGGAGAAATGTAATAGTCCAATTATCGCTCACTCAATTGGCCTAACATTTCTATCCATCGGCATTATACCTTGATAGCTTTTGGATTCATCTATAATTCACTTAGGTATAAATGCTGATCTGAAACGATTTTTGATTCGATAAAATCCCTAATTTCGCAGCCCTATGATAGCTGACCGCATAAAATGGAACGAACGGCACGGAGAACGCAATGGCTTCAATCCTGCTGATGCCTATCTGATGAAAAATTTGGATTTACTCAAGCCTTCCCGGGTTATCGACCTTGCTTGTGGTCGTGGTCGGAACTCATTTTTTCTGGCCGAAAATGGATTTCAAGTCACTGGCGCTGACATCTCAGACACCGGCCTTAAAATCCTAGCCGGGGAAGCACTCAATCGCAACCTTACAATTCAAACCATTGACACTGACCTAGATCATCCTGAGCGTTTACTTATGGAAGTGCCCTTCGACAGTATTATCTGCATAAACTTCAAACCCACTGTAGCGCTGCTGAAATCTATCCCTGCGTTGTTATCGGAAAACGGCACTTTTCTGTGGTGTTCTTTTAATGAAAAGCAGGTCGAACTCACTGGCTTTTCTGCTGTAAAGGCCCTTCATCCAGAGGAGTTTGTAAACTTTTACGATGACATGAAAATGCTTGACTACAGCCGTTTCATCGATGAAACAGGTTTCAGGGATGCTTATTTATTTGTCAAACAAACTGTATGAATTTACAGATGAAAGCATCACTATTTCAAGTACAAGGTCTTGTTCAGGGTGTAGGATTCAGGCCTTTTATTTACAGAATTGCCATTAAGAATAATTTGAATGGCTGGGTAGAAAATAACAATGAAGGTGTAACAATTCATGTCGAAGGACTTGAAAGTGACATAGAATCATTCAAAAAAATGCTTGTTCAGACTGCCCCTCAGGCTTCATCCATTGCTTCGGTCAAGGAAACTGAATCAAAACTTGAAGGCTTCAGTAAATTTGAAATCAGACACAGCAGTAATCTTTCAGAGGCCATTACAGAAGTGAGTCCGGATATTGCTGTTTGTCCCGAATGTTTGGCTGATATCCAAATCCAGCAACACCGGATTGGCTATCCATTCATCAACTGCACCAATTGTGGCCCGCGTTTCACGATCATAAAAGATTTGCCCTACGACCGCCATCAAACAACCATGCATCCCTTTGCGATGTGTGATCAATGCAGAAAAGAATATTCCGATATCCTTGACAGGCGCTTTCATGCCCAACCTGTTGCTTGTTTGCACTGTGGCCCTGTCTATATGATTCATTTCGAAGATAGTAACAAAGAGGAAAGTGTAAGCCCGGCAAGACAAATTGCAGAATGGATTGATAAGGGCAGCATTATTGCTCTTAAAGGACTCGGTGGCTATCATTTTGTTTGTGATGCTTTGAATGAAAAGGCTGTTCAAACCTTGCGAAAAAGAAAAAGCCGCGAAGGAAAGCCGATGGCAGTGATGTTTTCAAATGTTGAAAATATTAAAAAGCGTTTTTCGGTAAATGAAACCGAAGAAAAGTCTCTTACATCCTGGAAAAGGCCGATTGTTTTACTCAGAAATTTGGAACCTTGCGCGCCATCCGTGAGCAATGGAATGCATACAACAGGAGTTTTGATGCCTTATATGCCACTTCATCACCAGCTTTTTCAATTTCTCAAAACAGAAGCCATTGTGCTTACAAGCGGAAATGTTTCTGATGAACCTGTGACAATCTCCGATGAAGAGGCACTCAAAAACCTGAATACTATAGCGGATTACATTGTTTCTTACAACCGTGAAATCTATAACAGAACTGATGATTCAGTCGTTTTCGTTGCTGATGGAAAAGAGCGTTTGTTGCGCCGAAGTCGTGGTTATGTGCCTTCGCCAATGAAACTGAGTCTAAATACCGAAGGCATCTTTGCTGCAGGAGCCGAACTCGTCAATACTTTTGCTATCGGAAAGGGAACACAGGCGATTTTAAGCCAGCATATCGGTGATCTCAAAAATGCAGAAACCCTTGCTTTTTATGAAGAATCCTTTCAAAGATTTTCGCGTCTTTTTCGCTTTGCACCTTCATTGATTGCCTGCGATTTGCATCCTGATTATCTTTCAACACAGTTTGCGCGTTCACTTGGTATCGAAACCATTGAAATTCAACATCATCATGCACATATTGCATCTTGTATGGCAGAAAATGGGATTGATGAAAAAGTGATTGGTGTCGCCCTCGATGGAACAGGATTGGGCGATGATGGAAGTATCTGGGGTGGCGAATTTTTCGTTTGTGATCTGATGGATTACGAAAGGGCTTTTTATTTTGATCCGGTTCCACTTCCGGGTGGCGACAAAGTGACCCATGAGCCATGGCGGACAGCAGTTTCCTATTTGTACAAATATTTTGGCAAGGATATCTTTGCTGAAAAACTTTCCTTTTTGGATGGTGTTGATGCCAAACATCTGGAAGTTGTACTTCAGGCAATTGATTTGAAAATCAACTGCCCTTTAAGTTCAGGTGCCGGTCGGCTTTTTGATGCAGTTGCAGCGCTGACGGGCATTTGCACAAGATCAGATTTTCATGCAGAAGCACCGATGCGATTGGAAGCCACTGCTGCCCAAAACTGTCGTGGGAAATATGTTTTCGATATCGAGGAGAGGCGGATAGTATTCTGGAAGCTTTTCTATCTCATTTTGAAAGATTTGAAAATGGGGGTGTCCGTTTCAGAAATCTCAACCAAGTTTCATAATACGATGGCTTTACTTGTACTGACAGTGGCGAAAAACATCAGGAAAGCAACTGCCATAAACAAGATTGTGCTGTCCGGTGGTACATTTCAAAATCGTTACCTGCTCGAAAAGTCGATATTTATTTTGCGGGATTCAGGCTTTGAAGTTTTTACCCATCAAAAAGTCCCCTCAAATGACGGAGGCATAGCTTTGGGGCAGTTGGCGATCGCTGCAAAAATAAAAGCAATGAAAAAGGAGTTGTAAAATGGCCTTTTTTGTGTTTTTCAACAGAAATTAGTTTTCTACAAATAAAAAAATCAACCAAAGTAATGACCGGACAAAACAGAAGCGAGATTGCCGTTGGCAGTGAAGTTGGGATTGTAAAAAAACAGGATCAGAAATCCGGAAATATCACCGAGGGAGTTGTGCAGGCGATTCTTACAAAGAGTCCATATCATTCGAGGGGAATAAAAGTCAGGCTAGTTTCCGGTGAAATTGGAAGGGTGTGTAAAATACTGACAGATTCTGAAGATTGATCTGAAAGACTGGATCGGAATAATCGGAGACTTTGCAAAGCAGTAAGCTTTGTTGTCGATTTTGAATAGCTTTTTTGGTAAATTTCAGCATTTGTAGCAAAAAAGCCAATTGATTTATTAAAAATTATGGTTCAGACTTTTTTAGTTTTTCAGCAGTTTTGTTTTCAGGCAAAATTGATTTTGCGTTGAGCGCTGTTACCACTTTTTTACCAGTTTTGGCTTCAAGTTCAAGCATTGCTACTTTGGCGACATTACCCCCTTGTTTTGCCACCTTTTTGCTTTCTTCAAAATTTTGTGGTTCTACTGCTTGTGAAATATCTTTGGTGGAGGCTTCGGCGAGCATATTCAAAATAAGTTCGGTATTGGTCATATTGTCGCGCAGGTTTTCTTTTTTCAAGCCCTTCAGAATTTTATATTCTTTAGTAGTTTTTCCTGCCCAAGCCTGTGTAATAATATCGGTAAGGGTTGCAAATTGCTGACCCTCTTTTAATCCTCTAATTTTCCATTCATCGGTTAATTCTTTTCGTATTTCGATGCTTTTCAGGCGTTGATTTATCCATGCTTCGGAATAGCCTAACTGTAAATACTGCTCTAAAGCCCTGTCAATAGTTAATTCAGGATCTTGCATTTCGTCTAAACGTTCGGAAGCTATTTGTGCGAGCCAAATTTTGAAAGGTTCTGCTTTAGGAGAAGGAATAGACTGGATAAGTCTGAAAAGTTGCTCATTATCAGCTACATCAGTTAGATAGAATTTACCATCTGATGATTGCATTTTCAGTTGACTACATTTTGTAGCCAACTCACTTCCTTCTTTTTTTAACCTTGTTTTTAAAACACTCCAATACTTTCTTGGGTTGGGGCTTTCGGTCAGAATGGCTATTACATCCACAATAGAGATGTACCATTTCTCTTGTTCATTGTCCCAAATGGAACGTACTTCTTTTTGTTCAAATAGTTTTATTGCCGACTCCTTTTTCATTTTAATTAGGTTGTTTAGTTCATTTAAAAATTCAATATCATTGTTTTTTACACTTCTTCCGGCAGCAAATTATCAGCTGTGTGAGGTTTTTTACACTTGCGTTTAAGACGTTCAAAGCTTCATTTTTCTGACATTCCGCAGATACAATGTTTCAACCCTTTCGCGTGCCCAGGGAGTTTTTCTGAGAAACACAAGCGAAGATTTGATACTTGGATCATTTTTGAAACAGTTGATATTGATTTTATTTGCCAATCCGTCCCAGCCAAAATGGTTTACCAATCGGTTCAGAATTAGCTCTAAAGTGAGTCCATGCAGCGGATTATTTATTTGTTCCTGTTCCATTTTTTGTCAAATTCTTTGTAAGAATCTCTTTTTTTTTATTCATTTCAAAAAGCAGTGCAAGATAATCAATTCTGTGCTATTTTATTAAAATGGTTTTGCGCTTTTCCTGCAGTGAAAGCGTTAAAAAGCTTATTTTTGGCAGCCAAACAGCATTGTTTGACATTCATTTAATCAAATCTGTAATAGTCTATGTGTCTCAGTATTCCTGCAAAAATTGAATCTATCGACGGCGATATGGCTGTCTGCTCTGTTGGAGGCGCCACCTACACTGCAAGTCTGCAGATGCTTGATGTCAGCGAACTTTCTCCCGGCGATTATGTGTTGTTGCACACCGGCTTCGCTTTGCAAAAAATTAGTCAGGAAGAAGCCGAAGCCACTTTGGAACTTTTTGATGAATTTGAGGCATTCAATGAGATGCTCGATGAAGAAGAAAAACGCACGGGCGGTCATATCGTTTAAATGCTGATTTTATGAAATATATTGATGAATACCGCGATAAGGAGAAAGTAATTTCCATTTCAAACAGAATACGTTTTTCCTCAAAGAAACACATACGGCTCATGGAGGTTTGTGGTGGACATACCATGGCAATCCAGCGTTTTGGTATTCCTTCCTTATTGCCCGAAAACATTGAACTGGTTTCAGGTCCCGGCTGTCCGGTCTGCGTAACAAGCCGCGCATATATCGATCAGGCCATTGCTTACAGCCGTTTGCCGGATGTTATAATTACCACCTATGGAGATCTAATTCGTGTTCCAGGCTCAACCTCAACCCTCGATCGTGAAAGAGCAGCAGGTTCAGACATCCGTATCGTATATTCCATTCTGGATGCTTTGATGATTGCGAAAAAGAACAGACAGAAAAAAGTTGTTTTTCTGGGAATAGGCTTCGAAACCACTTCTCCTGCAACAGCTGCGGGAATCTTAAAAGCACAGATGGCGGGCTTGTTCAATTTCTTTGTTTATAGTGCACATAAAATTATGCCTCCACCGATGGCAGCACTTATCGATCAGGGGGTGAATATTCATGGCTATATCGGCCCGGGACATGTGAGTACAATCACCGGCTCCCATATCTATGATTTTATCCCTGAAAAATATGGTATGGGTGTTGTCATAAGCGGTTTTGAGCCGTTGGATTTGCTACAATCTATCTATATGCTTGTTTTGCAACATGAAAATGAAACACCTAAAGTCGAAATCCAGTATTCACGGGCTGTCAAACCTGAAGGAAACCAAAAAGCAAAGGACATGCTGGAAGAGGTTTTTGAGTTGCGCGACGACTGGTGGCGTGGACTGGGAACCCTTCATGAAAGCGGTTTTGCTATCAGAGAGCGCTTTGCTGAGTTTGATGCCGAAAAAATGTTGTCAGTTGAAGTCGAGCCAACACGTGAAGACAAGGGTTGCATCTGTGGCACAGTTTTGAAAGGACTGGCAAAACCATCCGACTGTAAATTATTTGGAAAAGCCTGCACGCCATCTGATCCGGTTGGCGCCTGCATGGTATCCAACGAGGGAGCATGTGCAGCTTATTACCGTTTTAAAAGGACAGAAGCATGAAACAAACGCATATCCTTCTGGGACATGGCAGCGGAGGCAGACTGAGTCATGAGCTGATACGGAATCTTTTTGTAAGATATTTTCACAATCATTTGCTTGAACCACAAGGTGATGCCGCTTTGCTAAAGATGAACAGTGAAAAACTGGCATTTACAACAGATTCATTTGTGGTTGACCCATTGTTTTTTCCGGGTGGAGATATCGGAAAACTTGCTGTAGCAGGCACCGTGAATGATCTTGCTGTGTCAGGTGCAGTCCCGAAATATTTAAGTACAGGCTTTATCATTGAGGAGGGTTTTCCGCTTGAAATGCTTGAAAAAGTTGTGGCCAGCATGGCTGCTGAAGCGCAAAAAGCTGGTGTGATGATTGTTACAGGCGACACCAAGGTTGTGGAGAAAGGCAAATGTGATAAATTGTTTATCAACACTGCCGGTGTGGGTGAAATGATTGAAGGAGCAGAAAATATTGCCAGTGGAAAAACCATCGAAGTTGGAGATAAAATCCTGATCAACGGCACAGTGGGTGATCATGGCATGGCAGTAATGGGCGCCCGAAATCAGTTAAACATCAGTGCGGGTGTGGTTTCAGATTGCGCTTGTCTGAATGACCTTACTGAGTTGGCCTTAAAAGAAACCAACGCTGTAAAGTTTATGCGTGATGCCACTCGAGGCGGTCTGGGAACGGTGATGGCGGAACTTTGCGAAGGAAAAACATTTGGAATTCAGCTGTTCGAAGAAAAAATTCCAGTCAGGGAAAGTGTGCGTGGTATGTGTGAGCTGCTGGGTTTCGATCCCCTTTATGTTGCCAACGAAGGAAAGGTGGTGATGGTTGTCTCTGCGATAGCCGCTGACAGAATATTGGATATAATGAAAGCACATCCGCTTGGCAAAGAAGCAGCCATTATTGGCGAGATTACCGCTTCCCATGCCGGGCGCACGTGGCTTGAGACATCAATTGGCGGAAGCCGCATTGTTGATATGCCAGCAGGAGAGCAGTTGCCAAGAATCTGTTAGAAATTTTACTCTTTTGCATTTATTATCGCAAGAATTTCGCTTGCAATTTCTTCGATGGGCTTGTTGGTAACCCTTATCACTGGCCATTTTGGTTGTCGGCGAAAGATACTGTCAGCATAATTCAATTCTCTTTCAACAAAAACCGGCGTCGAATAGTCGCCCATTCCATGACCGAAACGTTCCTGCCGCGTATGCCTTAATTTTGCCAGATTATGTGCATTGTTTGTAAGGCAGATTACGCGTTCTGGCGGAAGCTTGAATAGCTCTTCGGGTGGCTCAAGTCCGAGCACTATTGGGATGTTGGCAACAAACCAACCTTTAAAGGCAAGATAGATGCTAAGTGGTGTTTTGAAGGTACGTGAAACTCCCAAAAGAACAATTTCTGCCTTATGCAAACCTTCAGGCCTTAAGCCATCGTCATGCTGAAATGCAAATTGCATGGCATCGATGCGTTTGAAATACTCTTTGTTGATTTCACTGAAAAGACCAGGTTTTTCAGTAGGTGAGGTGATAAGCTTTTCAGATAGCCTGCCTAGCAGCGGCCCCATCAGATCGATAGTTTCTACATTAAATTTACGGCCGCTGGTAATCATAAACTCGCGCAATTCATTCGAAACCATTGTATGCACGATGAAAGCTTCTTTTTCCGAAGCATCTTTTACAGCGATAAGAATTTTTGACTTTGACCGCACCTCTTTGTGCAGAATGATTTCAACTTCCTGCGCTGGGAACTGAGTCATGGCAGCACTTAATGCCTGCGTAGCTGTTCTGCCCGTTCCGTCTGATATTATAAAAATCTTAGCCATAAAAAGCTCTGGTTAAATACTTCTATGCCTCCTTCTTTTTTAAACTGTTTTGGATTCTTTTATAAAACCTCCCGTGAACTTATAATACACTCAAAATGATCGCAATACATGATGGTTTGCGATCTTTAGGTTTCTAACTCTCGGGTCTGCTAGAAACCATATTCATAATAAAATTTGGACATCTCAGACGAAACATCCCTGAAAATAATCAGATGGTTGTTGCATCCTTTCCGAGAGCAGATTCTGACAATACCTCCGGCTTTTATAACCATTGAAACAAGCGGTGCGTTGCATTCCTGACATGTTTCGGCTATTGTCAATTCCTTGTTGCATCCCGGACAAAACATATCGACTACCTCTCCATCTTCAATTTCGATACTCAGTTTTTTGTCACAAGAGCCATAAATACAACTCATCCATAGCACACCACGGTCGTGTTCAGTTTCAATATTGATCTTGACACTTGGCTTATTTTTGAATTGTACCTCTTCCTCCATCAGCGATTTATCGCAATGCGGGCATTTTACCTTAAGTGATACTTCTTTATCCATAGCACAATTTATTAGAGTTCTCTTATTTCCCTTAAAAAGCTAGGTATAAATATACTACAATGACGCCAAGAAATCAAGTACAATTTTTTGACTGGTAAATATTGAGGTTCAAATATAGAATGAAGCGTGTTTTTTGTTCAGATTTAGAAACTAAATCGCAGGTTGTTTTTTACATCAAGGTCGCTTGGTTTTCTGCCGGCAAAAGGGACTGAGCGGTGCGTGAATTCTAACCTTAATTCATAAAACAATTTACCTGTAATTTGGGTGCTTAGCGCTAAGTTGAGTGCGTATCTGAAATTGGTAAAATCTTCCAGAGCAGGCTGATAATAATTTACCAGATTGATATTGATGTGTTTACTTGCCGACCAAACAAATGATAAATAGTTGGATGAACGCATGAGGCTGCTTTTTTCAGTTGGATAGATTGAGTATTTTTCGAATTCATAAAAAATGCCGGTGCCAAGAAATATTTTCAACTTATTCTCTTTTCTTGAAATACTGTCCAGCAAGGCAACCGGATCAAACCTGAATCCACCACCAAGCAACATCCTGTTGCGTAAAAGTAAAAATTCGTCAAACTGAATCTGCGTATATCCTTCAACCAATAAAAAACGACTGTCTCCCAGATCGCGTATCGTCCTTAGATGCAAAAAGCCTTTGTTGCTGCTTTTTCGACTATTGGCAGTCCTGTATGTGTATTCTGTGATAGCAAAATAATCCTGATCCGGCCCATTGAAATCAAGTCTGAATCTGTTACTTAACTCAAAATAATTTGTATTTCCGGTAGCAAAATTGAAACCGAAACTATTGCTATACATAAAACCTTCGCTTTTGTAATCCTGAAAATACCTTTCAGTGTTTACCTGCGAAAACGAAGAAGTAAATGAAAATATTAGAAGGAGCGAAACAACAAATCTCATCGCATATCAACTACTTCAATTCCAGGATAATTCTTTATGTTGAAGCTGAAGAAATCTTTTGCCAACAAAATATTGTTTGACATTTTGCTTAGGTCGTAAACAAAAACGTTCCCACTGTTATCAAAGATCGAAAGATTGATAAGCTGTTGTTTGCTTTCATCGATGCCAAGCTGAATTCTTGAGAATTTTTTACCAGCCGAAGGTTTCAGTTCGATTGTTTTCAAACCTTTTGCTGCATTTTGCTTTTCGGAAACAAATGAGGCTTTGTATTCCTTGTAATAAGATGTAAGCAAAGAGCTTGGAGTCATTGCATCTTCGCCTTCTTCTGCAGAACTGATCATAACTTCATTGCTGTCTTCTATGAAAGTCCATACGGTTTTGCCGTCGCTTACAACGATTTGACCTTGCATGGTGATTTTGTACGATTCGCCATTGAGGTGAAGAATGCCACTTTGGGTCTCATTTATTCCTGCTTTTTCATTGAGCATTTTGTAAGTGAAATCAAAGCGGATGTTTTCATAGGAACGGGTTTTGTCGATTACCTTTTTTAAAAGATCATCCGCCGTGTTTTGTGTAAAAGCAGTTACTGAAAACAACACCATTAAAAGGATTGAAAACAGTCTTTTCATTTTTGTGGTCATTTTATTTTTAATCATGATTAGATTTTGAGTTAATATCCTTCAAAAACTGTTCCAAAGCCATTTCGTTGGCAACGCGGACTTCTCTGGCCTTTGAACCTTCGAAAGGACCGACGATTCCGGCTGACTCCAGCTGATCGATAATGCGGCCTGCTCTGTTGTATCCCAGTTTTAATTTTCGCTGCAACAAAGATGTTGAGCCTTGCTGATTCATAACTATAATTCTTGCAGCATCTTCAAAAAGTTCATCTCTCTCCGAGGCATCAAAAACGTCAATGGTTTCATCTTGCTCATCTGCATATTCCGGCAGGTGAAATGCATCAGGATAACCACGTTGGGAGCCGATATATTCAGTAAGTCGCTCCACTTCTGGCGTATCAATGAAAGCGCATTGAAGTCTTATAAGGTCATTTCCGGTAGAAAGTAACATATCGCCACGACCTACAAGCTGATCAGCTCCGCCTGTGTCGAGGATGGTGCGTGAGTCGATTCTTGAAATAACCCTGAATGCTACACGTGCCGGGAAGTTTGCTTTGATGGTTCCGGTGATAATGTTTACCGACGGACGCTGTGTGGCAATGATGAGATGAATTCCAACCGCACGCGCAAGCTGAGCGAGGCGTGTTATTGGGCTTTCAATTTCTTTTCCTGCTGTCATAATGAGATCAGCAAATTCGTCCACAACCAATACGATATAGGGCAGAAAACGATGTCCTCCCAAAGGATTCAGTTTTCTGGATTTAAATTTTTCGTTGTATTCTTTGATGTTTCTGACTTGCGCATCTTTCAGCAGCTCATAGCGGTTGTCCATTTCGATGCTCAAAGAATTGAGCGTTCGTACTACTTTTCTGGTGTCTGTTATGATGGCTTCTTCAGAGTCAGGAAGTTTTGCCAGATAATGACGTTCGATGCGGCTGAACAAGCTGAGCTCAACTTTTTTAGGGTCAACCATCACAAATTTCAGCTCCGATGGGTGTTTGCAAAACAAAAGTGAAGTGATGATTGCATTCAGTCCTACCGATTTTCCCTGACCAGTTGCTCCTGCCATGAGGATGTGAGGCATTTTGGTAAGGTCGGCGACAAAACTTTCGTTGGCAATTGTTTTTCCCAACCCAAAAGGCAATTCATACTTACTATTGGTAAAGCGTTCAGATCCAATGATAGAGCGCATTGAAACAATTTCTGGCTTGAGGTTTGGCACCTCAATACCGACCGTACCTTTTCCTGGGATTGGTGCAATAATACGGATGCCCATCGCTGACAAGCTTAATGCAATATCATCTTCAAGCCCTTTGATACGTGAGATACGTACACCCGGAGATGGCACGATTTCATATAAAGTTACTGTTGGACCGATCGTAGCTTTAATTTTTTCAATTCCAATAGAGTAATTTGCCAAAGTTGTGACAATTCTGTTTTTGTTGGCTTCAAGCTCTATCCGGTCAACATTGATGGTGCCGTCGCCATACATATTGAGCAAATCTAATGGCGGGAAACGGTAATCAGGCAGGTCCAATGTAGGGTCAAATTGTGTGTCGAGACCTTGTCTTTCGATTGTGCCGCGTGTTTTCACTTTTTCGTCTTTTACCGGAACAACACTCAGCTCAACATCTTCCTGTTCTTCTGCTTCTTCAATTCTTAAAAGTAAATCAGAGTCTTCTTCGCCGGGCACTTCAACTTCCATCTCAATGCCTTTGTCTTCTTTTACCCTGCGGATATTGCCCTCACCGGGTTTAGGCTTTACAAAATCAATTTCTTCATCATCATTCACAGCAAATTCAATGGTATTATACTTGTCCTGCTGAATTAGTTCGCCTGAACTTATTTTTTCGTGGTTAGCTTTACTGTTTTTTTCCTTTCTTTTGAAGCTGAAAGTCATTGCAAAAGTCATAATCGAATAGGCAAGAAACACAAAAGCAAGTGCAATCATAACGCCTGCTTTGCCTAAAACAGCAGTTAAATAATTAGTCAGGAATGCACCCACAACTCCACCGAAAATATTCAATGGATCGCTTGGAAAAATAAAACCGAAAAATAATGGAAGCCATAACAAACTCATGATGGCATATTTCCACAAACCCCATGGGCCAATAATTTTACGCTCAAAAAGGAATCTGATGCCTATCGTAACAAGTAAAAATACAAAGTAAAAAGCTCCTAGCCCAAAGCCGTCTTTTGCCAGAAACTGTGAGAAAAATGCCCCAAGGTTGCCTGTCCAGTTACTTATTCTTAATTCAGTATCAGTAAGAACAGTTCCAATCGGCAAATCGGCAAAATAATCATCTGTAATCTCATTGAACCAGTTAAGAAAAAAAGATAGAAAAGCAAGTGCGAGATAAATTGATGCAAACAGGAAAAACACCCCAAGTATTTTCTTGAAACGCTCATCTGGCTTCCATTTGATTTCTTTTTTTTGGGTAGTTTTTTTTTCTTTTGGAGGAACGGAAACAGAAATTTCTTCCGCTATTTCCGGTTCTTTCAAAGTATTGGCTTTTAATTTATTACCCGTTTTGGACATGCTCTTTTCAGAATTGAGTATGCAAAATTAGCAAAATTATGCCAACACAATAAAGTAAATGTTTTTGAAAGCCTTAATTGATTGCTATCGTATGAGTTATCGTCGAAGGCTCTATTTTTTGTTAAAGCATCAACGATTTTCAGTTCTTAAAACCTGATTTTTTTTGAACAACATTAGATTTTTAGATTGGAGGGTTTTATCTAAATGTTATTCATTGAAAATGAAATTCTACCATGATTCTAACCTAAAACATATACAGCAATTCTAAATTTATTTCACCGGACAACAATGAATTTTTTAAATGATAAAAACTTATTTCCGATTCAGTTTAAGTAGTGAGAACAAGTATTAACTTTGTACAAAAGCTTTCTATCCGAATGGAAGAATTACACACCATATATCTTATCCAAATTAAATTGAAAAAGTGAAAAGCTTTGCTTGCTCAATATTTCTTTTCATTTTTTTCTGCTTATCCGGAAATTTATTCTCTCAGCATACTTACTCAGGGCTGGAAAAAGTATATGGCTCTGATCCCTTACTTTTTAATGGAAAAAAGTACGATTTTTTTCCGCCACTTGGAACTTCAGGGCATCAGTATCTTGTTTCAACTGAAGAGATTTCAGGTAGAGTCACCATCAAAGGAATAACATTCGAAAACATAATGCTCAATTATGATATTTACAATCAGGAGCTTTTGCTGAGCTATACTGAAAGCGCAGAGTCAAGCACCCTTATCCAGGTTTCCAAAGCATGGTTAGAGAGTTTTTATCTTGAAGACCGGTATTTCGAAAAATGCAGTTTTGAAGAGGAGACGCGATTTTATCAAGTGCTTGGAAGTGATACTTTGAAAGTTTTGTATTTCTGGAAAAAGTATTTTGAGCTGGATAAATCATTCGGCAGCAAAAATTTCAGTTTCAGCGCTGCGAATAAAAACATGTTTGTGCTTAAAAACGAAGTATTGCTATCCTTTAAAAACAAGCGGTCTTTCATCGCCATTTTTGAGCCTGAGAAAAAATCTGCAATCAAGGCCTATCTGCATAATTCAAGGTTCAAATTTAAGCGTGCCGATGATGTATCAATGGCTGGTTTGATAGATTACATCAGCAACCTTTAATCAAATGAAATGAAAAAGTTGCTGTTTATTTTGCTTTTTTTGTCAGGCGCTGTTTCGTTAAAAGCAAACGGCCCTGACACCTTGATATCTTGTCATTTTGAGGGGATAAGTTTTGCACAATTCGCTGAAGAAATTCACAAAATATCTCAGGTAAAATTATATTTCGAAGAATCATGGGTTCAAGAAATTATAGTTACTTTTCGTGCAGAACAAATAACTGTCAAAGATGCAGTGAAATTGGTTTTGTCTGGCAGTAATCTTGAAGTTTCTGTTTGGAATAACCAAATTGTGATTCTCCCCGGAGAGCATCTTCCTGAATCACTTCCCGATTATGTGATTCATAGTAAGGCTGATACGACAGAAGATATAGGAAATGTCCTCACACAAAGCGAAGCGCGTTATCTGACCGGAAGAAAAGCCGATGTGACGCAAACAATCCAAATCGGCAGAAAAGGACTCGCCGGAAGTAATTCAAAAGTTACAATTCGCGGCCGGATTTTGGAACAGCAGACCGGTGAGCCTGTCATTGGTGCTACAATGTACCTTGAAGAACTAAAAAGTGGCGTAGCTACAGACCAAAACGGCTTTCTTTCGATGGTTTTAAAACAGGGAAACTACACCGCTTCTTTCGCATATATGGGCCTTGAAACCAAAAAGTATCTGCTTGAGGTCCTTT
>JAGXRB010000255.1 GCA_018336075.1 Bacteroidota bacterium | reverse complement strand
AAACGAGACTCGAACTCGCGACCCCGACCTTGGCAAGGTCGTGCTCTACCAACTGAGCTATTTCCGCAGGTCAGTTTTGAGGTTGCAAATGTACACAAGTTTTGAATTATCAAACAAGTTTTTTCAAAAAAAATTCAGTTTAAATTGCACCTTCAACGCAGCGCCACTACTTTCTTCCAAGCAATTTTCTGATTTCGTGAAGCTTGAGTAAAGCTTCAACTGGTGTAAGTGTATCAATATTTGTGTTGAGGATATCATCTTTTATCTGCAAAAGCAGTGGATCATCAAGCTGAATGAAGCTTAGCTGAAAGCCATCCTTGTCCCTTTTTCCACCTCCGGCCTGTTTAAACGATTCATCGGAGTGAGTTTTTTCCAACATCACAAGCAGTTTATTTGCTCTGTCGATCACTTTTCGAGGCATTCCAGCCATTGTTGCCACGTGAATCCCAAAACTATGGGCACTTCCGCCCTTTTTTAACTTCCTTAAAAAAACAACCTTGTTGCCAGACTCCTTCACTGAAACATGAAAGTTACTTATCCGCGGAAAAGATGCTGACATTTCGTTCAGCTCATGATAGTGGGTTGCAAACATCACTTTGGATCTGTATGCCGGATGATCATGAAGATATTCTGTAATGGCCCATGCGATACTTATACCGTCGTAGGTACTTGTGCCTCTTCCGATTTCATCGAGCAAAATCAAGCTTCGGGAAGATATGTTATTGAGTATGCTTGCCGTTTCATTCATCTCGACCATGAAAGTTGATTCACCGGAAGAAATGTTATCGCTTGCTCCCACCCTTGTAAAAACTTTATCAACAATTCCAAGATTAGCAGCTTTGGCTGGAACGAAACTGCCCATTTGAGCCATGAGTACAATCAATGCTGTTTGTCTGAGCAAAGCAGATTTTCCAGACATATTTGGTCCGGTAATCATTAATATCTGCTGGCGATCGTTATCCAGAAACACATCATTTGCAATATACGATTCTCCGGGAGGAAGCTGCTGTTCAATAACCGGGTGTCTTCCATCTTTAATATCGATGACAAAAGAGTCGTTTAGCGAAGGTCTGACGTAGCGGTTTTTCATTGCTACACCGGCAAATGAAGCCAGGCAATCAATGCGGGCAAGCAGGGACGCATTTAGTTGAACTGGTCCTACAAAAGCAATGACGTCAGTAACAAGTTCAGCAAAGAGCCTGATTTCAATGTCAAGAATTTTCTCCTCAGCACCCAGTATTTTTTGTTCATATTCTTTAAGCTCTTCGGTGATATACCGCTCTGAGCCGGTCAAAGTCTGCTTTCGCATCCATTCCGATGGAACTTTGTTTTTGTGCACATTTGTCACTTCGAGATAATACCCAAAAACATTGTTAAAGCCAACCTTCAGGCTGCTGATACCTGTTTTTTCCATTTCTCTTTTCTGCAAACCCATGAGATAGTCTTTTCCTGAGCGAGAAAGCTGACGAAGTTCATCCAGTTCGTCTGAAACACCATTTGCAATCATTCCGCCTTTAGCGGCCACTGCCGGCGGATCGGAATTAATTACTTTTTGAATCTGTACTTTCACCGAATGGCAAGGATTCAGCTGTTCGGCAATTGTTTTTAACCCTTGATCATGGGAAGCCTCACAAAGCAATTTTATTGTTTCCACCTGCCCTAATGCACGCGATACCTGAAGCATTTCACGTGGATTAACTTTTCCAAGAGCTACCTTTGAAATCAACCTTTCAAGATCTCCGGTCAGGCGCATGCTATCCTGCAGTTTGTGAAGCAACTCATGATTGGCAGAGAGGCTTTCGACAACGCTATGTCGTTCTTCAATTTGCTTTTTGTTTTTCAATGGAAGTGCAATCCATCGCTTCAGCAACCGGCCTCCCATTGGTGATACGGTATGATCAAGAATGTCAACCAGTGTTTTTGCATCAGGATGCAGAGAAGAAATCAGTTCTAGGTTTCGGATAGTAAACTTATCCAGCCATACATACTGCCCTTCATCGATGCGGGCAAGACCAGTTATATGTTCGATGTGTTCATGGTGCGTCTCCAGGAGATAGTGCAATGCTGCACCGGCTGCAATAACACCAAGTTTAAAATCTTCTACCCCAAAACCCTTCAGCGAGGTGGTTTTAAAATGTGTACATAGTTTTTGATAGGTGAAGTCCCATGCAAAAACCCAATCATCGAAAACGTTCAGGTAAAAGCGATCCCCAAAAGTTTCAAGAAATAGTTTACGCTTGTTGCGTTGAAGGATTATTTCACTTGGCCTGAAACTCTGCAATAATTTGTCAATATACTCAAGGCTGCCTTCGGCTATATAAAATTCACCAGTAGAAATATCGAGAAAAGAAACCCCTGAAGAACCATCCTGAAGATGAAGTGCCGCAAGAAAATTATTCTCTTTCTGGCTCAACACATTATCATTGTATGAAACGCCCGGTGTAACCAGTTCCGTAACACCTCTTTTAACAATCTTTTTTGTCAGTTTCGGATCTTCGAGCTGATCGCAAATTGCTACCCTGTAGCCAGCTTTCACCAATTTCGGAAGATAATTGTCAATGGAATGATGCGGAAAACCGGCCAATTCGATGTAGGCTGCAGCTCCATTTGCTCTTCTGGTAAGAACGATACCAAGTATTTCAGCAGTTTTTATTGCATCCGAACCAAATGTTTCGTAGAAATCGCCTACTCTGAAAAGCAGTAAAGCATCAGGATATTTTGCCTTGATACTGTTGTATTGCTTCATTAACGGGGTTTCGACAATTTCATTTGCTGCCGCCATAATTTTATATTTTTCTCAATTGAAGGGCAAATATACACAGACCTATCGAAACAAATGGACTATGTGGTATGCGCTGTTTTTTTATTTTTGCCAAAAATTCAGCATGCGTAAACTTTCCATGGACGAACTCAACCGATTAAATCAGGATGAATTCAGTCAGATTTCAAAACTTCCCGTCATAATTGTACTTGACAATATTCGTTCATTAAACAATATTGGTTCATTTTTCAGAACAGCTGATGCTTTTAGGGTAAAGAATATTTTTCTTTGCGGAATAACCGCAACGCCACCTCATCGCGAGATACACAAGACTGCATTGGGTGCAACAGAAACAGTGGAGTGGAAATACTTTGAAAAAGTTGCAGATGCAATTTCCCTGCTGCGCAGTATTGGATATCAGATTCTATGCATTGAACAAACAGATGAAAGTCTGCCATTATGGGATTATAAACCTTTAGAAAAAACCGCCTTTATTTTCGGAAACGAAGTGGATGGTGTATCCGAAGATGCCCTTTCTAACTGCGATGCATCCATTGAAATTCCGCAGGAAGGAACAAAACACTCTCTAAATGTAGCAGTATGCGGAGGCATTATTTTGTGGCATTTTTTTAGATTTATTAATAAAGGCTGATTTGGAAGTGGATAAAATCAGGATGTTTTAGGTGTCCTTTTACATTAAAAAGAGGTATATCAGCAAATATAACAGGCTTCAAAATTATGCCAGGCTATTGACTAAAAAAGCATCCATTATTCTAAATAGCTTATAAAGAGCATTTTAAAATTAAATAAAAGAATTTTTTCTAAACAAAATCTCACATTTTAAATCTTTAGCCTTCAGGATAAAAAGTGCAATTTTCGAATTAAGTAATTTTAAGAATGATTGTATTTGCAAAACACTTTAATTTTTAATACTTTTGCATCAATTATGTCTGGCTATTAAAAAATGTTTGACTAAACAAAACTGAAAAAGAGATAAATAGTAATAAATTTTACCTAATCAAATCGTTATGAAAAAAAACCATCTACTCTTAGCGTTTACCATGATCATGATGCTGGCTGTTATCCCGCTAAATTTCTATGGACAAGCGGATGATGCCAAAGCAAAAACAGAAAAAAAAGCTTCCAGTTTCGACCGACACTGGTTTATGTTGGGCGATGTGGGTCTGAGTATGTTCCATGGAGACCTCAATCAATATGGCTTTGCACCTGATCCAAAGCATTTCAATTTCAACGGAAACGTTGGTATTGGATACCAATTCACTTCTGTTTTTGGCGCTTTTGGTAAAATAGGCGGTGGAAAATTAGGCGGTGAAAAAGATGCAATTGCAAACGGCATGCTTAGAAATGCCAAAATTGAAGAAAGTAGTTTTCTGGATGGAAACCTCAATTTGTCATTCAATCTTGTCAATTTATTTTTGGGCTACAACTCTGACAGGTTCTTTACTTTTGCCCCACATATTGGTTTTGGACAAGTAAACTGGAAAGCTAAATCCGTTGATTTATTAAATGACAGCCCTTTGCATGAAATTGGCTATGGAACCAACACTACCGAACAAGGTTGGATGGGTGACAGAGCTAGTGCATGGACTTTTCCAATTGGTGCTGACTTCAATTTCAGATTGAGTGAAAAAACTGATCTTTTTGCTAATTACACTTTCAACTTTACTGACACTGATAATCTGGATGCATTTGTTGACAATGGAACTACTCCAAGGTACTGGCCAGAAGGAACTGTCAAAGAAGATATGTACTCTCATTTCAACGTAGGTTTGAGATATAGATTCATCAGCTCGAGCGTAAAGAGTATGGCAGATAATTTCGGAAATGTTACTCTTGAGGTTATTCCAGACCCACTTGAAGAAAGAGGAGATTCAGTTTTAGTTACCATTAAAGGAACTTTCCCTCCAAAGTATTTCAAGAAAAATGCTGCTATGAATTTTACACCTGTTCTTACCTATGATGGTGGTTCAACAACTTTGAAACCTATCAATTTTAAAGGTGAATCTGTAACAGGAGATGGAGTTTTGGTCAATTATGCCAATGGTGGAACTTTCACCTATACTGACAAAATCCCATATCAGCCTAACATGAATGTAAGCGAACTTGTTGTAGCTCCTTTGGTTTATCCAACAAAATCATTGGTAAATACAACACGTGAAAGCGTTCAGCAAAATGAAAAATATTTTACTGCTGACCAGCGCAAACTTGCTGACGGAGTTATCTACACTTCAAAACGGATTGACGATAATGTTAAGACCTCGGTTGCTGCTCACGGTTATGAAAAAGTAACAATTGTTCCTCAAAATGCAGCTATTTACTATCAGGTAAACCTGCATGCTTTGAACATGAACCTTCCATTGAACAAGAAAGCTGAAAACATTGAACTTCTCAAAAATGTGACCAAGAACATTAAAGAGGGATGGGAAATAAAAGATATTACCATTGCTGGTTGGGCATCACCTGAAGGTGAAGAAACTTTCAATAATGGTCTTTCTGAAAGAAGAGCTGAAACAGCTAAAAAGTATATGGATGGTGAATTAGCCAAGATGCTGAAAGATAAAAAAATCACCACTCATTTTACAAAAGTCGCCGACGTGAAATACGAAAGCAGTGCCAATGGACCTGACTGGAATGGTTTTATGAACGCCGTTGAAGCTTCTTCTATTAAAGACAAAAATGCCATCTTAAATGTTGTACGTTCTGCAAATGTTGCTCAAAGAGAACAGGAAATCAGAAATATGATTTTGATTTATCCAGAACTTGAAAAAGATATTCTGCCCGCGCTCAGACGCGCAATGATTACTGTAAATTCATTTGAACCAAAGAGAACAGATGAAGAGATTGCAACACTTTCTACAACAGACCCAGCAAAACTTCAGCTCAATGAACTGCTGTATTCTGCAACACTCACTGAAGATTTGAGAACAAGAAAGATGATCTATGCAAGTGCGATGGAATTGCACCCAGCCTGTCCAAGAGCCGTTGCCAATGCAGCAGAAGTTGAAATCCAACTTGACAACCTTGCAGAAGCAAAGCGTCTGCTTGAAAAAGCTGTTACAATGACAGATAAATCACCTGTTATCTTTAACAACCTTGCTGTTGTTAACGTTATGGAGCGCGATTTCAAAGCAGCTGAGATTAATCTTAATAAAGCAAAACAACTTGGTGGTGATGTTGATTACAACATGGGTGTCCTAAGTATTTACAAAGGTGATTACAATAAAGCTATCAGCCTCATGCAAGCTTCAAAATGTGATTACAACCTTGGTCTTGCTCAAATGCTCAACAAAGATTATGCAGCTGCCAAAGCTACTTTGGATTGCGCACCTGAAACAGCTAAATCAGCTTATCTGAAAGCTGTTGTAGCGGCACGCAGCAACGACAGCGCTGGCTTATACAGCAATCTGATGAAAGCTATTCAGAAAGACGAAAGTTACAAAAACACTGCAAAGTGGGATCGTGAATTCATGAAATTCTTTGGCGAAGCTGATTTCCAGGCTATCGTTAAATAACAGATTCTTGTTATAAAAAGAAGGCTGGTCTAAACGATCAGCCTTTTTTTATGTGTTTATTTTTAAAAAGTTATCCGGTGAACTCCCAATGGATATTCTTCACTGATAATGTTGATTACCTTTTGGTAATCAGCATCGTTATTTACAAAGTCCAGATTATTTGTATCAAGCAAGAGTATCCGCATATCGTGCTGCTGACGAATATATTCGAAATAGCCTGATTGTATGCGTTCCAGATATTCATCTTTGATTTGCTGCTCATATGACCTTCCACGCCTTCTTATATTCACTTGAAGCTTATCTACTTCCAAAAACAGATACACCAAAAGGTCAGGTTTAGGAATACTGGTACTTATAAAGTTGAAAAACCGCGTAAACAGAGCCAGTTCATCCATTGGAAGTGTCTTCCTTGCAAAGATGATTGACTTCATAATATAGTAATCCGAAATGGTAAAAGACCTGAATAGATCCTGGTTTCCAAGCTGGTCTTTTAGTTGTTGAAAGCGCGAGGCCATAAAAGACATTTCTAAAGGAAAAGCATATTTTTCCTGATCTTCATAAAACTTGGGTAAAAAAGCATTGTCTTCAAACTGCTCAAGGATGAGCTTTGCGTTAAAATCTTCAGAAATACGTTCAGCAAGAGAAGTTTTTCCCGCTCCTATTGTGCCTTCTATTGCGATGAAATTGTAGGGTATCATTGCAGCAAAGATAAGTAGGAAATTTAGATTGAAAAAGACTTTGCAAACAACTTTACAGGAGAAGAATCATCCAAAGTCTGAAGAAGTTCAGAATGTGACTTTTGGAGAACCGGATGAATGAAATCAGGCAATAATTCACAAAGAGGCACAAGGGTAAATCTTCTTAAATGCAGTCTGGGATGAGGAATTGAGAGCACATCTGTTTGTACTACCATGCTGGCATAGTATAAAATATCGAGGTCTATATTTCTTGAAATGTAGGCACTGCTGTTTTTGCGTTTACGACCCAGGCTAATCTCGATTTCGAGAAGTTTATGAAGCAACTCAGTTGGTGTCAACGAAGTTTTGATAATTATCACCTGATTTAAGAAATCGTTTTCTCCCTGGAAACCCCATGGTTCAGTTTCATAAATGCTTGATTGAATTGAAACTGTGCCGCAGTGTTTGACAATTTCAGCAATTGCTGATTGCAAAACCCCCTCTCTGTCGCCCATATTAGAGCCTAATAAGATGCAGACATCTGTTTCTTTCATGGGCACAAAATTAGCGTTTCCTGAATTAAGAATACAATCTGCCAAAGGGAAAAAATTGTGGATTAATCAAATGAAGCATCAAACTCAAGAAGCTACTGCCTAATCGAAAAGTATGGATGTTCTGTTTCTTTGAATATGTGCACCGGCATAAATTGTTGCAAGGAGCTTGTCGATTTTTTTTCCATAATGAGGATCAACAGCCCATCGTCCGGTAAGATCATGAATGTTTTGAGCACTGCCTCTTTTAACTACACCAAACCGGGCATCAACAAGCTCAGTTTTTAATGAATCATGTGAGGCGTAAGCTTTCAAATGTTGAATATGGGCTCTGATACCTTCTTCAACAGTTGAAAAAGTCAAACCCGGAACCCCACCACCAATAGCTCCAAGTCCGCAAAAATTATTCTGGTGTCTGCTCACATCTCCACCAAATTTCAGATAGCCTGTTTCGAGACACATCTGTATAAAAGCGATGTCATGGTTTACACCTTCGATAGCTGACTCCTTTATATATAGCGTAACAATTTGCTCAACTTCTTCCAGACTTAGACGCTGGTTATTCAGCCAAAGGAAGCTTACCAAACGGTTTTTTGGAAGCAGACCCTTTGTCATAATATCTTTAGAATGTTCAAAACTTCTTGGGTTTGGAAAATGATTATGATAATCGGTAGAAATAACTGGCAATGATTCCGGAAGCGGGAGGTTGGAACCAACAGAGAGAGGTACTCCATGACTAACAAGTTTCAATTCATCACCCGACGGACTTACTGCACTTCCGGCACCTAAATTAAAAGCCGCTACAGAAAGCGCTATTATCAGAACGACTCGACTTATACGGGTCAATAAGTTATTATTGTTTTTATGGTTCATCAACTTATGAGAATATTTTGTAAATTTCGCTCGTTTAACTTCTGAAAAAATAAATTGAAATAAAATTTATTCACATTTTTTTGTTAATATCGCAATTCAAAAACTGTACGCATCTGAACATGTATTGTACCCAAACGGCCAAAAACAGAAAAACAAAAAAAGCATAGAATTATTTGTAAAATATTATATTTCTGATACATAGAATACTTTGCATGATTTATGTTATTATTATTGTACAAGATCTTCACACATAAAAATTAAACCCTTTTCACATGAAACAATTCTTCAAATTTATGTTTGCCTCCTTTGCAGGCACACTGCTCACGCTTTTCGTGTTGCTGTTTATCATGATTGGTATGTTTTCGGCCCTGATTTCAATGGCCGAGAAAGAACAAGTAAAACTGAAACTAAATACTGTTTTGGTTGCAAGTTTTGATACGCCTGTAGTTGACAGAACAACAAAAAATCCTTTCGAAAACTTCGATTTTATGAGTTTCAAGTCAAACAACCCAATTGGGTTGAATGATGTTTTGAAAAATATCGAAAAGGCAGCAGCAGACCCAAATATTGCCGGTATTTATCTTGATCTCACAGAACTCAGTACTGGCATGGCCAATATGGAAGAGATCAGGGAAAAACTGGTTGCATTCAAGGAATCCGGAAAATTTATCATTTCCTATTCTGAAGGATACAGTCAGGCCTCTTATTACCTTGCATCCGTATCAGATGAGATCTACCTCAATCCCGACGGCATGATTATGTTTAAGGGACTTTATACACAAATTGCTTTCCTCAAAAACATGTTGGAAAAAATTGAAGTTGAACCACAAATCATACGAGGGCCAGACAACAAATTTAAAAGTGCTGTTGAACCTTTGATGTACGATAAGATGAGCGAAGCCAATCGTGAACAGATGGAACAACTTTTAAATTCGGCCTGGGGAAGGTTTCTTGTTGCTATAAGTGAAAGCCGTGGCATAAGCATTGAGCAGCTGAATCAGATTGCTGACGAACTCGCCTTAAGCAATGCAGATAAAGCGCTGGAATTAAAATTTGTTGACGGATTGGCATATAAAGATGAGATTCTGGCTAAACTCCGTGAAAAGACCGGCCTTGAAAGCGATGCTAAAATAGAATCCGTTTCAATGGGAAAATATACAAATGCCGTTATCGATAAACCATCGAGAAGCCGTGACAAAATTGCTGTTATTTATGCAGTTGGAGAAATTTCCAGCGGCAACGGAAGCGAAACCTCCATTGGCTCAGAAGCTTTATCAAAAACAATTCGCAAAGCAAGAGAGGACGAAAAAATCAAAGCCATTGTTTTCAGGGTAAACTCTCCAGGTGGCAGCGCATTAGCCTCTGAAGTAATCAGGCGTGAAGTTGAATTGGCAAAAAACGCCAAGCCATTTATCGTATCTATGGGCAATGTGGCTGCTTCGGGCGGATATTGGATTTCGACCAATGCTGACTATATTTTTGCAGACCCCACAACCATTACAGGTTCTATTGGTGTTTTTGGTGTAATTCCAAACATGAAAGGCCTTTTCAACAATAAATTCGGTATCACTTTCGATAAAGTTATGACCAATAAGAATGCAGATTTTATTGATGTGATGGAACCCATCAGCCCGTTCCAGTATGCTGTTATTCAAAAGGAAGTCGTTCGCATTTACGACGATTTCACATCATTGGTAGCAGAAACAAGGGGATTGCGTCAAAGTTATGTTGACAGCATTGGCCAGGGTCGTGTCTGGACTGGTGTTGATGCCCTTGAAATCGGTCTTGTGGATGAACTAGGCGGACTTGAAAAAGCCATTGCTTTTGCTGCTGAAAAGGCTGGTCTTAGTGATTATAAAGTATCTGAACTTCCGGAACAAAAAGACCCTTTTAAACAATTAATTGAAGAAATGGGTGGACAAGCACGAACCAAAGCGCTTCTGAAAACTGAATTAGGCGAATACTATGACTATATTGAATATATGCATCAGGTGAGCCAAATGAAAGGCATTCAGGCTCGCTTACCTTTTTACATGAAAATAAACTAATTGATATAATATCAATTTTTTATCAAACAAAAAAGGCGGGAAATCCCGCCTTTTTTGTTTGATATTTCTGTCTAAAACCCTTTCAACCCTTTCAACAACGAATCAGCAAGTGCTTCATCAGAAAGCCCTCTTTCATATCCTGGCAACACATCCACCCAATTGCCATAAACAGCATTGGGTAAAACGATCCAGCGTTTTCCAAAATCATTTCTTCTCCCTATTGTCTGCTGCATCCGGTCCTCCATATCGTAGGTTTCAAAAATTTCTGAGAAATCACCCAGATTATCTCCAACAAGAACTGCAATTTCGAAGCGTTCTCTCACGAAATTCCTTCGTATTTCTTTTTCCGGCTGATCGGTACGCATAAGCAAATGCGCATCATCGGCAAACGGAAATCCCTTCTTGCGCAGGTTTCTCAAAGTTGCCTCCCTGTATTCTTCTTTGCGGTTTGTAACATAGAATACTTCAGCGCCGGCAATTTCTGCTTCCAGCAAAAATTCCAAAGAACCTGGCACTGTTTCAGCCGCCGCCAAATCTATCCATTCGTTCCAACGGACAGGATAACCAAAGCCGCCTGCGATGCCTGCAGCTTGATAAGGACTATTGTCAAGTACTGTTTCATCAATGTCGACAACAACCGCCAAAGGTTTGTTATGACCAGCTTTCAGCTCATTCTGCAATTGAATTGAAGCAAGATTGAAAGCCTGAAAGCAAAGTGCCTGGTATTCAGCTGCACGTTGCTGATAGAGGGTCGCATACATAGTTGGATGCATTCCTCTGCTGTGATGATGGTGGTCATGATCATGGTCATGGCGGTGTGTACAGGCAAATTCTCCTGAAAGAAGAAATACTGCAGCCAGCAGTGTTAAGATCGGTTTTCTCATTGTATCGTTTTTTATTTGATTGATTGCGAAAATAAAAAAAGCCGGTCAATTGGCCGGCTTTTTCCTTAACAATATTTGTTTATTTCGTGAAATCCATTGCTTCGAGGCGTTTATACTGGTCAAAGCGCCATTTTGCATTCTCCTGAGCAATTTTTCCAAGTTCAGCTGCTTCAATCGGGAAAGTTTTCTTCAGAGATGAGAAACGCACTTCACTATTGATAAAGGGTTGGAATTTGTTCCAGTCAGGCTCTTTAGAATCAAGCTGGAAAGGATTCTTTCCTTCTTCTTCAAGGGCAGGATTGTAGCGATACAATTGCCAGTAGCCAGATTCAACGGCCAGTTTGCCTTCTTCATTTGCTTTACCCATGCCAGCTTTAAGTCCGTGATTGATACATGGTGAATAAGCGATAATGATTGAAGGGCCAGGGAAAGCTTCAGCTTCTTTCAAGGCTTTGAAGAACTGTCCCTGACTTGCACCCATTGAAACCTGTGCAACATAAATGTAGCCGTAAGTCATCAACATAGCTCCAAGGTCTTTTTTCTTCACTTTCTTTCCTGAAGTAGCAAATTTTGCAACTGCACCAACAGGGGTAGATTTTGACGCCTGACCACCGGTGTTTGAATAAACTTCGGTATCCATTACAAGTACATTCACGTCTTCGCCTGAGGCCAGAACGTGGTCAAGACCACCGAAACCGATATCATAAGCCCAACCGTCACCACCAAAAATCCAAACTGACTTTTTGATGAAATAATGTTTGAGTGCCATAAGTTCTTTTGCAAGCGGATCAGTTTGTCCGGTAAGAACAGAAATCAGTTTTTCTGAAGCAACCTCTGAAGCATTTGCATCGTGCATTGTTTCAATCCATGCTTCAAAAGTTGCCTTACGTTCTGGAGTAATTTCAGCTTTTAATGCATCCTGCATGCGCAGTTTGATGCGGTCGCGTAGTTTGTTAACCGCAGTAGCCATCCCAAAACCATACTCTGCATTATCTTCGAAGAGTGAATTGGCCCAGGCCGGACCTTTTCCTTCAGCATTGACAGTATAAGGTGTGCTCGGAGCTGATCCACCATAAATGGATGAACAGCCTGTGGCATTGGCTACAATCATTCTGTCGCCATAAAGCTGTGTAATTGTTTTGATGTAAGGTGTTTCACCGCAGCCGGCACATGCGCCTGAAAACTCAAACAATGGCTGAGCAAACTGACTGTTTTTTACCGACTGATGTTTATCTACTATGGTATCTTTATAGGTAACTTTATTGGCAAAATAATCCCATCGGCCTATTTCAGCATCCTGTGTACCCAGCGGCACCATAACGAGTGCTTTCTCCTTGGAAGGACAAACATCTGCGCAGTTATCACAGCCAGTACAATCGAGTGGACTGACCTGAATACGGTATTTAAGCGGAGCAAATTTACCTTTTGTTTCGAGAAGATCTGTGCCTTCTGGGGCGTTCATTTCTTCGGCTTCATTTACTAAAAACGGACGAATTGCAGCGTGAGGACAAACATAAGCACACTGATTACACTGAATACAGTTATCAGCAATCCATTCAGGAACATTCACGGCAATACCGCGCTTTTCAAAGGCAGTTGTGCCAGCAGGGAAAGTTCCGTCTTCGCGGTTAAGGAAAGCGCTTACAGGCAAATCGTCGCCTTTCATGCTGTTGATTGGCATCACCACATCACGCACGAAGTCAGGCATTCCAGGGATTACAGCGGCTTTTTCTTTTTCAAGTTTTGCCCATTCTGCAGGAACTTCAATTTTCGTTAGTTCGCCTCCACGGTCAACAGCGGCATTGTTCATTTTTACAATAAACTCACCCTTGTTTCCATAGCTTTTCAAGATGAATGATTTCATCTTTTCAACTGATTGTTCGTAAGGAATGATTTCGGCTACTTTAAAGAAAGCTGACTGCATAATGGTGTTTGTGCGGCCACCAAGTCCAATTTCCTCAGCAATTTTTGTAGCATTGATGATATAAAAATTAATATCATTTTCGGCAAGATACTTTTTGATGCTGTTGGGCAGTCTGTCTTTGGTTTCTTCTTCGTCCCAGATACTGTTCAAAAGGAATGTTCCACCTTTTCTGAGGCCTTTCAGCATATCGTATTTACCCAGATAGGCAGGTACGTGACAAGCAACAAAGTGCGGTGTTCCAACGAGATAGGTTGAGCGAATCGGTGAATCGCCAAAACGAAGGTGAGAAGTTGTTACACCACCTGATTTTTTTGAGTCGTATGCAAAATAGGCCTGTGCAAACTTATCGGTGGTTTCTCCAATTATTTTGATTGAGTTTTTGTTGGCTCCAACAGTACCATCGGCACCTATACCATAGAATTTCGCTTCATAGGTTCCTTTTGGCGTAATACTGATTTCAGGCAGCAATGGCAATGAAAGAAACTTCACATCATCAACAATACCGACGGTGAAACCTGTTTTAGGCTCATTCATTTTCAGATTGTTATAAACTGAAACAATCATTGCAGGTGTTGTGTCTTTAGAGCTCAAGCCATAACGACCTCCAACAATAAGTGGGGCATTCGGACGTCCGTAGAAAATTTCCTTTACATCAAGCAAAAGTGGTTCTCCGTTGGCTCCTGGCTCTTTTGTGCGGTCAAGAACAGCAATACGTTTTACCGATTCTGGAATTACATTCAGGAAATATTTTGGAGAGAATGGTCTGTAAAGATGCACAGCAACCAAACCAACTTTTTCGCCATTGGCATTCAGATAGTCGATTGTTTCGCGGATAGTTTCAGTGACTGAGCCCATTGCAATGATGATATTTTCTGCATCGGCAGCACCATAATATACAAATGGGTGGTATTCCCGACCGGTCATCTCAGTGATTTTCTGCATATATTCTTCTACGAGGTCCGGAATTGGATCGTAAAAACTGTTTGCAGCTTCACGTGACTGGAAATAAATATCAGGGTTTTGCGCTGTACCACGTGTTACAGGATTCTCAGGATTGAGTGCATTGTTACGGAATTGCTGTAAAGCTTCCATGTCAAGCAGTGGTTTAAGGTCTTCGATTTCGAAATACTCTGCTTTCTGGATTTCGTGAGAAGTACGGAAACCATCAAAGAAATGAAGGAATGGAATTCTTGATTTGATTGCAGCCAAATGGGCAATCGCGCCGATATCCATAATTTCCTGAACACTTCCGGTAGCCAACAATGCAAAGCCGGTTTGACGGGCGCTCATAACGTCGCTGTGGTCGCCAAAAATAGACAGTGCCTGTGCTGCCAGGCTGCGTGCGCTAACATGGAAAACGGCTGGCAATAATTCACCGGCGATTTTATACATATTAGGTATCATGAGCAATAAGCCCTGAGAAGCCGTAAAGGTTGAAGTGAGCGCACCTGCCTGAAGTGAACCATGAACAGCACCTGCTGCTCCGCCTTCAGACTGCATTTCAGCTACGTGAACAGTTTCGCCAAAGATATTCTTTCTGCCATAAGCAGCCCATTCGTCAACGTATTCGGCCATTGTTGATGATG
This sequence comes from Bacteroidota bacterium, assembly GCA_018336075.1. Taxonomy (GTDB): domain Bacteria; phylum Bacteroidota; class Bacteroidia; order Bacteroidales; family F082; genus JALNZU01. Next base: position 5,763 of record JAGXRB010000255.1, on the reverse strand, counting down.
GCGTGATAGGATAAATAGCTGCTACTTCACTGAACATGTAAGCTACATGCGCAGCCGCATAGTTGCCGTCGCATGTAATGAAATTCTTTTTCTTTTTCATATATGTTTTATTATTAAGCTTTTACTTTCTGTTATTATGCATTCAAAACAGGTGCAAAATTACTGAAATAATGAAATATTTAGCCTCAATTCATTGTTTCGATTCTATTAACACCCTAATTTATAATGATTATAGATTACATCATGTTTTAGCATGCTTGTCAAAAATAACTACATTTACCGTCCGAAATATGCATGTAAAACAGATAGTAATTTTAAAACACATAACACTATGAACCTCAGCACAAAATACCTGGGTTTAACACTGAAAAACCCTTTGATTGTGGGTGCATCCAATCTGGTAACCGACATCGAAATGTTGAAGAAATTGGAAGATGCCGGCGCTTCCGCAATCGTTTACAAATCACTTTTTGAGGAACAGATTCAACTGGAAAACCTTGAAATGCATCAGCAAATGACTGATTATAATGAGCGTAACGCTGAAATGATCAGTCTTTTTAATGAAGATTTGTATGAATCAGGTCCTGAAGAATTTCTCATGAAATTTTCAGAAGCCAAAAAAGCCCTTAGTATTCCTTTGATTGGAAGTCTGAACTGTGTTTATGACGAAACATGGTACACTTATGCAAAAAAACTGGAAGAAGCCGGCGCCGATGCGCTTGAGGTTAACTTCTACGCCGTGCCAATCGATTTTGACGTTGATGGCCGTGGCATTTTGAACGAAGAGCTTGATGTAATTGAAGGAATCAAAAAACATGTTTCGATCCCTGTAAGCGTTAAGTTGAGTCCATTTTACACCAATCCGCTCTACACAATCTCTGAAATGGATAAAAGAGGTGCGGACGGATTTGTTTTGTTCAACAGAATGTTTCAGCCTGATATCAATATTGAAAGCGAAAAACATCATTTCCCCTACAACCTGAGCCATGAGCAGGACAACCGTCTGGCTTTGCGTTTTGCAGGCTTGCTTCATGGCAATGTTGATGCCAGCATTTGCGCAAGCATGGGTATTTTCACTGGTGCCGATGTAATCAAAATGCTTTTGGCCGGAGCCGATGTGGTGCAGGTTGTAAGCACGATCTACAAACATGGTCCGAAACAGCTTACAAAAATTCTGGAAGAAGTTCAGGCTTGGATGGAAACCAAAGGATACACAAGCCTTGAAGATTTCAAAGGCAGTCTTTCAAACAAAAATACCAAAGACCCTTTCACCTATCGCAGAGCACAATACGTGGATATCCTGATGAAATCTGATGATATTTTCAAGAACTACCCTATGCGCTGATAAGTGCTAAAAAATAAATTTCAAGGAGACTGACTCAAAAATGGGTCAGTCTTTTTTTTAAAGGATGCTTGGATTTAATGGATGGGAGGCAGAGGCAAATGATGTACAATTGAAACAAAAATCCATTGATTGAATCATTCATTAACTGATTTTTCTTAAAAGAAAGTGTATGAAATCAGAAAATGCACAATGAACCAATACAACCCAAACATCCACCATCGCAGGCCCATCCGTCTGAAAGGTTACGATTATTCGCGTGTCGGGTTGTATTTTATTACGATTTGATGTCAGGAAAAGGTCTGTTTGTTTGGGTATATCAAGTATAGAAAGCATTTTTTGATTTATTCAGGCAAAATAAACATCGGTTTGGGGTGAAATGAAATTAAATTGTACAGAAATGTGCAAATAAACATATTACGTTCTACTTATTTATACTATTTTTGTTGAAATAAAACATGATATGAGCGGATTAAACCTTATTCCTACAGAGAAAATCATAGAGCGACTCCGGTACGAAAACCCGTGGTGGGTAAGCAGGCAAATGCCTGAGACATACAGCGCCATGTCGAAGCGTTTGTATTTCGATTTATTTTACCCCTTTGTAGTGGAAAAAGATGTGCGCAGGGCTTTAGTATTGATGGGGCCAAGGCGCGTAGGAAAAACGGTAATGTTGTTTCACAGCATACAGCAATTAATAGAAGAATCGGTAAACCCGCAACAAATATTCTTTGTCGGTATTGACAACCCCATATATATTCATTTGAGCCTGGAAGATATTTTAAGTCTGTGCAAAAAATCGCTTAACCTCACCAACCTCAATGGTTGCTATGTGTTTTTTGATGAAGTTCAATATTTAAAGGATTGGGAACGGCACCTGAAAGTGTTGGTAGATTCGTATCCCGACACCAAATTCGTGGTTTCGGGTTCGTCTGCCGCTGCTTTAAAATGGCACAGCACCGAGAGCGGTGCAGGCCGCTTTACCGATTTTATGTTGCCACCGTTAACCTTTCAGGAGTACATTCATTTAAAAAAACTAAACCATCTTATTTATAACGGCTATATAGATTATGGCGACAAGTCGGTTCCGTATTGCCTTACGCACGATGTAAGAGTGCTAAACAAGGAATTTGTAAACTATTTGAATTTTGGAGGCTATCCTGAAGTTGTGTTGTCCGAAAAAATCCAAAGCGATATGGGCCGCTATGTGAAAAACGATATCGTTGACAAGGTCCTGCTCAGAGATTTACCCAGTTTATATGGTATCAAGGACGTTCAGGAATTAAACCGGTTTTTCACCTACATTGCCTACAATACCGGCAATGAATTTTCGTACGAAAGAATGGCCAAAGATAGCGGTATACAAAAAGACACACTGAAAAAATACCTGGAATACCTGGAAGCTGCTTTTTTAATAAAAGTTCTTAACAAGATAGATATGAATGCCAGGCGGTTAAAGAGGGTGACAAGCTTTAAGGTGTATTTAACCAATCCATCATTGCGTACAGCTTTGTTTTCGCCCATTACGGAAACTGACAGTGAAATGGGCAATATGGTTGAAACCGCAGTGCTTTCACAATGGATGCACCGTGAAAAATTAGATTTGACCTATGCCCGCTGGAAAGAAGGTAGAAATGAAGGCGAAGTGGATCTGGTACTGGTTGATAGCAAAAAATACAAACCGGTGTGGAGTGTAGAGATAAAATGGAGCAACCGTTTTTTTGAAAAGCCACAGGAATTGAAGAGTTTAATCAGTTTCTGTAAAGCCAATGGTTTTCAAAATGCTTTGGTAACATCAATTGATCAAACAGGAGTTAAAGAAACAGATGGCTTGCAATTTTCATTTGTGCCTGCATCAGTTTATTCATACAATATTGGCGAAATAACATTGAAAATGAAGAGTACCAATTGATTTTGAAATAAAGCATTGAATGAAATTCACCTGATAAAATCAGAAACCTGATAAACATTGAAGTCCTGTTAAAACAAAAACTATAAATTCATGTTTATGCGTAGTATTTGCAAACAATCAGATTACAACCCAATGAGAACTATTTTAATATTAATGTTTCTTTTTACGTTGAGCCTAAGTGGGTTTGCTCAGTTTAAGTATGAAAAAGAATCACGCGTAAACAAAAGAGACGTGCCTGCTTTTGCAAGAAACTTTGTTGATTCATTAAACTTCAGTTCAAAAGTGAAATGGTACAAAGAAATTGGTTTCAGCACTGTTTCATTCGAGGCAAAAACCAGGCACAAGGGCAAAAGATACAGCGTCGAATTCTCTGAGGCCGGTTCATTTGAAGACATTGAAATTGAAATAAAACCGAACGAAATACCTTCAGAGGTTTATAATGAAATTTCTAACTATTTATCTCACAAACATATAAATTATTCAATCGAAAAAATTCAGATTCAATACACTGGCGATGCAAACAGGATTTTGGATTATTTTAACAACATTGGGTCAGGCAGCGGTTTGGTAACAAACTATGAAATAGTGGTTGCAGGCAAAATGGATGGCACCTTTAAAATGATTGAATATTTATTTTCTAAAGACGGTTCATTGCTTCAAATGACACCTATAACTTCTGACAGGACAGATAATATTGAATACTGATATGAAGCGACATCTTCTTACACTGATCGTTTTACTCCTGCTTCATTTCAATAACTTTGCTCAAAGCACTTTTGAATTGGGCTTTCTTCCCACTTTGAACGTTAATAAAAAGTTGCCAAAAGACTGGTCATTGAATTTTAAAACTGAATCCAGACAATCCTTAATAAAAGATGATTTCAATTATGATTATCTGTTGACCGATATTTCCCTTGCTGCTTCCAAAAAAATCGGAATCAATACTTCAGTTGCAATGGGATATTTGATGAGAATTGATGACGAGGGTATCAGAAACCGAACAATTCAGCAAATAACTTTTGTCAAAAGACATACGGGGTTCAGGCTATCTCACAGATTTTTGGCAGATCAAACCTTTGAAAAAGATGACGAAACTGAATTCAGATTCCGCTATAGAATATCATCTGAAATTCCTCTGCAAGGTAAATCACTTGATCCAAAAGAGTTTTTCCTGAAATTAAACAATGAATACTTAAATTCTATTCAGGACAAAAACTATGATTTGGAAATCAGAGGAGGTGCTTTTCTGGGCTATGTGCTATCTCCCAAAAATTTAATTGAATTCGGACTCGACAACAGACTGGATTCATTTATTGAAGGAAATCCCAGAAATCGCTTATGGTTCGGACTGAATTTTTACATGTCGTTTTGAAAAAACGCTTTCAGTAAACAACATTTCTTTTGATCAGAATGATGCTTTTGACGGCAATCAGCATAGTCCGCGAAACAATTCTGATTCTATCAAAAGCTATTCATTGAAATGATTTGTCGAAATCAGAAGGGGTTCTTTATCTTGACAAATATATTGAGCATGAACAGAACATTCCAAGTAACTGAAAATGCCAAAATTCACACGGATTCTGCATAACCTCTCACATTTACGGCGCCTAAAAGCAGTAAATGAAAATCTGATAGCCCTTACCAATTTTATCGCTTTTGCAAAACATCACCTTATTATCAGCAGAACTGCACTTTTGTTAATTGCTGACTTTATGCTATTTAACCTTCCAAAGTATGCCAAACACTGTTAAGCATAAAAAGCATTAATATAATAGTTTGATAATAGTTTATTAATTTCTGAATAAAATACTAAGAATAATTTCGCCTGTAATTTTTAACTAAAAAATCATGACTATTCTAAGAATTTACTTTTCAATTTTTCTAGTAGCCTTATCAATAGGTATACAGGCGCAACAATCCGGCATTATTAAAGGCAGGATTTTAGATTCTGATAACCTTTCAATGCCTGGTGCAGCAGTGGCTTTGGAATCACTCAGCAAAGGTGCAATCAGCGATAATTACGGTTACTATACCATTACCGGAATTCCTGAAGGCGCATATGAACTCAAGGTTTCTTACATCGGTTTTAATCCGGAGAAAAAACAAATTTCAGTCGAATCCGGCAGGACAACTGTTGCAGATTTCAATTTGAAAGCTGGCATTGACTTATCTGAAGTTGTTGTAAGCGGACAGCTGCAAGGCCAGTCAAAAGCCTTGAACACGCAGATGAACAAGGGGAACATCACGAACATTATTTCATCTGATCAGGTAGGACGCTTTCCCGATGCCAATATCGGCGATGCTTTGAAAAGGATTCCAGGCATCAATGTGCAGTACGATCAAGGCGAAGCACGTTTTGGAAACATCAGAGGAACAGCGCCTCAGTATAATTCTGTGATGGTAAACGGCGAACGCATTCCTTCGGCTGAGGCTGAAGATCGTACAGTTCAGCTTGACCTTGTACCTGCCGATATGATTCAGTCCATTGAAGTGAATAAAGCCGTTACAC
>JAGXRB010000254.1 GCA_018336075.1 Bacteroidota bacterium | reverse complement strand
TGTCTGGGAACCGAAGTTGGTGGCCACGCCCTGGAAGAGAATTTCATCGAAAAAATAAAAGAGGGTGAAAAATCATTGATTACGATCAATCCTGACCATGCAAATGTGAGATATGATCAGATTCTGCAGGCAGCATTGGATGGCGATCAACTTTCAATAAAACTCATTCAGGAAATGGGCAACAAGCTTGGATATGCCCTCGGAAATATCATTAATCTGCTGAATCCGGAACTCATAATCCTGGGTGGAAAATTTGCAAAGCTGAAGGATGTTCTTTTGGACGCTGTGAAAACCGGAATGGTAGGTTCAGCCTTGACAAACCCCTTGAAATTATGTGCAATAGAATTTTCTGAGTTGGGCGACCTTGCCGGATTAAAAGGTGCCGGAGCGCAGGTGTTCGAGCATTTTGAACTTATCCAGAACCAATAAGTAATTGATAATATTATAAAAGCACTGATTTATTTGTTTAGAAATCTAAATCAAATTGTATGAAAAGAATTCATTTTACAAATGTTTTTTTAACGACTTTTCTTCTCATTCTGGGTTTGTCGGCTTTTGCACAAAGACCTTTGAATGGAGTTGTGAAGGATGCCGAGGGCTTAACCTTGCCCGGGGCGAATGTTGTTGTGACGGGTACTTTAACCGGAGTGACTTCAGATCTGGATGGTAAATTTTTCATTGAATTGCCTGCCGGAAGCAACGAAATTGAAGTCTCCTTTGTAGGGTATGTGACAAAGAAATTAAACGTTGAAGGCAAAAACTTCATCGAAGTTGTCCTTCTTCCAGAGGCGTTGCAACTGCAGGAAATGGTTGTTACTGCACTCGGCATTAAAAGAGAATCGAAAGCTTTGGGCTATTCTGTTCAGCAGGTTGATGGAGAGGCATTGAGCAATACCAGCAGAATTTCGCCTATTTCGGGCCTCATGGGACAGGTGGCAGGTTTGCAGATTGGTGAATCGGGCAGCGGTGCCGGTGGTTCTCAAAAGATTCTTATCAGAGGGGCAAACTCTTTAACAGGATCGAACGATCCGCTTTTTGTTGTGGATGGCGTCCCTATTGACAATTCAGGCGGTAGTTCAGGTGGGCTGTTTGGCGGATTTGACTATGGAAATGCTGCAAACAACATCAATGCAGACGATATTGAATCGGTGACGGTTCTAAAAGGTGGAGCTGCTTCGGCACTTTATGGTGCACGCGGTCAGAACGGCGTCATAATGATTACAACAAAAAGTGGTTCACGCAAAGAGGGTATCGGCATCACCTATCAAACGATGTTTTCATTTCAGGATCCACTCATCAAACCAGATTTTCAAACCAACTTTTCACAAGGTTCAGGCGGTAAGTTTGGTAAGTTGAATCCAAGAAGCTGGGGCGAGAAAATGCAGGGTCAGTCAGTTGTCAATTTTTTGGGACAAGAGCAGATTCTTAATACAGTGACTGAAAATCCCTACGATGCATTTTTCAGAACAGCCATTTCTCAGGACCACTCTGTCACACTTGACAAAAAAGGCGAAACAAATGGAATTCTTTTTTCTGCATCCTGGAACCAAAATGATGGGATTATCCGAACAAATGAATTTGATAAAAAATCCTTTAACATACGCTACGACTCGAAACTTGCAAAATTCCTCACACTTGATGCAAGGGTAAATTATATTAATCAAAAGGCTGAAAACAGACCTAATCTGGCCGGATCTCCCGACAACTCTATTTATCTCCTTACATTGATGCCTCCATCTGTAAGCCTCAATCAGCTCGAGAACTACCGGACCGTATCAGGTTTGCCAGTGGTTTGGAACAGTGAATATGTCGTGAACGCGGATGGAACCATTTCGCTCAATCAGCCTTCTCCAAGTTTTGCATCTTCTCCTTTACTGCAAAACCCCTATTGGGCAACCAATCTCAATACAAACAGCGATATTCGTAACCGTATGATGGGTTTCACCAGCCTGAGTCTTGACCTGAAAGAATTATTCAAACTTGGTTTCGATCTCAGATTAACCACCAAAGCCGGTCTGGATTATTACAATGACGAAAGAAACAGAATCACCGCTCAAAAAACTTACTACAAGGCTGAAGGTCTTGCTACGGGCAGTTTTTCCCGCTTTCAGGTGATGGAAGGTAATTATGATTTTCTGCTTTCCGGAAACAAGCAGTGGAGTAAATTCTTTTTGAGTGTTTCTGCAGGCGGAAACATCATGCAACGTCAATACAGAGGTTTGTCTTCGTCTTCTGAAAGCGGACTGATCAATGAGTTCGGTCCATATGTGATTCAAAATTACCTGAATCCTATCGTTACAACAGGCCTTACAAATATCGAAATACAGTCACTTTATTCGATGGTAAGCATGGATTACAGAAGAATGGTTTATCTGGATCTCACTTTCCGCAACGACTGGACTTCTGTGCTTTCACCTGAATCCTGGTCCTATCAGTATCCTTCAATAAGTGCAAGCTGGCTGCTTGACGAAACTTTCGAGCTGCCTGAATATTTCAATCTTTTCAAAGTCAGGGCATCTTATGCCGGCGTTGGTTCCGGTGGAAGCATTGCAGGACAGCGGTATTTCCAGTATGGAACAAATGCCAATCAGTTTCATGGATTGCCTTATGGATTCTTTAATTCCGACCGCCCTGAACCAAATCTGAGGAGTGAATATACCATCAGTAAGGAGGCCGGAATTCAGCTGGTCATGTTTGGCAGCAGATTAAATCTTGACTTTGCAATTTACCAGACTGGCACAAAAAATCAAATCTTCAGCAATCCTTTGACACCATCCTCAGGCTTTAACAGCGGTTTCATCAATTCAGGTTTTGTGAACAACAGTGGTGTTGAAATCGCAGCTTCCTATATTTTGGTTCAGAAACCGGATTTGAAATGGTCTGTCGGAGGCAATTTCACAAGACAATGGAGCGAAGTGAAAGAACTCAGCGAAGATATTGACCAGATTGTTCAAGGCGGTGTTGCCGGAATGCGCATCGTTGCCCGGTTTGGACAACCTGCCGGAATCATTTTAGGAACCGCTTTTGCCAGAGACGAGCAAGGAAGAATTCTTCTCGACTCAGAAAGTCTGCCACGTTTGAAAACCGCTGAAACTGGTGCAATTTTAGATGACAATATCATCGGAAATGCTACACCCGACTTTCTTTGGGGCTTCAACTCACAGGTAAACTACAAACAGTTTTTCATGTCATTTAACATTGACTCCAAATTAGGACATGATATTTTTTCTGTAACCAATATGGTGGGCGCCGAATACGGAACATTTGCCTTCACTGAAGAAGGGCGCGAAGATTGGTACAGAGCGGTAAAACTTGCACAGGATGCCAATGATCCAAACATCAGGCCACAGGATTTCAATTTAGGTTTTATGGTGAAAGGTGTAAAAGATGGCGTTGAAGGCGAATATGCAGTTGATCCACAAAAATACTGGGACCGTGCCTCCAGAATTCATGAAGCATTCATCTATGATGCATCCTATATCCGATTCAGACAATTCTCTTTCGGGTATAATATCAATTCAAAACTATTGAAGAAAACGCCACTTCGCGAAGCATCACTTTCATTGTTTGCGAACAACCTTTTCTACATTATGCTCAACACAAAAAACATTTCCCCCGAATCATCCTTCGGCACATCCAACAATCTCGGATTTGAAATGTACGCTTATCCTGAATTACGCACCATTGGCGTGAACCTGAAATTATCATTGTAAAATATTAAATGAAGAAAACAATGAAAAAGACAATTTTATTTACAGCAGCAACAATTGCAATATTGGTTTTTAGTGGTTGTACAAAGAATTTTGAAGAGCTCGACCGCCCTAAAACCACAAGTGAAACCATTGACCCAAATGCCTTGTTTACGCGTTCCATCGTAACGGGTTCGGGTATTAGTGTCGGCGTCTGGCAATGGATGCATCAGATTTCAGGGTCTGTTTACGCGCAACATTTCTCAAATATTCAGGTTGGGGCCAATTTCACCTCCGATAATTATGAGCCAAAAGCATGGAATCTTGTTTGGGACTGGTATTATGCACGATCAAATTTTGCGCCTATGCACTATAATTATCATGTGATAAAGCTTTCAAAGGAAATTGAAAATCCGGTTAAAGAAGCCGTGGCGCGTATCTGGAATGTTTTTCTGGTACAGCAGGTGACTGATATGTACGGTGATATGCCCTATTTTAATGCCTTCAAGGAAATCAAGCCTGCCTTCGATTCGCAGAAAGATATTTATCTGCACCTGCTTGAAGAGTTGGAAGTGAATGTAGCAACCTTAAAGCAATTCAAAGATTTTGGTTACCCATCCTACGGACAAGCAGATGTATTGTACAGCGGAAACCTCAACAACTGGATTCGCTTCGCCAACAGCCTATACCTGCGCCTTGCCCTGCGCGCTTCGAATACACCTGAATTCAGTGCAAGTATTCAGCCGCGAATGCAAAGCATTGATTTTTCTGAAACCATCAATGCGCAATCCAGTAATGCCCAGATTATCCCTGATCCGACCGGACCTACTTTTCATGTAAAAAATCCTTTAAGTTTCGTTTCAGGCTGGCATGAGGTGAGAATCAGCAAAACCATGTTCGATATTCTTCAGAACCTGAATGATCCGCGCCTGCAGATTTATGCTGCACCCAATGTTAATGGTGAATATGCTGGTCTCGAGAACGGGCTCCCACAATCTCAGATCAGTGAGCAGCGCGACTCGCATCTTAAACCAAATTACTGCAATATTGGAACCTATTTTGTACAAGACAATACACCCCATGTTTTGCTTTCATATGCAGAGACTTGTTTTATGAAAGCTGAAGCAGCACACCGAGGTTTCATTTCTGGCAATGCAGAATCCTTTTATAATGAAGGTGTTACGGCTTCATTTAATCAGTTCGGACTGGCTGATGCTGCAGCAATAAACGATTACCTTAACGGAAATGCGAAATTCAATCCGTCAAAAGCCCTTGAGCAGATTTATACACAACGATGGCTGGCTTTGTATCCCAACGGCCATGAAGCCTGGTCGTTGGTCAGGCGCACAGGCTATCCGCAGATGAATGCTCCGGTGTATACTTTTCCGGGAAATGAATCTATGCCAAGAAGAAAACCATTTCCGGATGCAGAAAGACAATCAAATGCAGAAAATTACAATGCAGCCGTCTCAAGAATGGGTGGCGACAATCAATACACCCGTCTTTGGTGGGACGGAGGCAATTAATAACGCAAATCACTAACCCTAATAATAATATTAATTTCAAGACTATGAAAAAGAATCAATTTTCTAAAATGTTTGCAGTTTCCATGATTTTGCTGTTTGCAATAGCATTCAGTTCATGTAAAAAAGATCCGGAACCAGAACCGGAAAAACTGGCTTTAATAACTGAATTTGCGATCACAAATGCCGGTGCAGCAGGTAGTACGCGCGTTGACGGTGTGATCAACAACTTCGACATTCTTGTTGTTGTTCCTTATGAATCCAATCTGACAGCCCTTACAACGGATATAAAAGTATCCACTGGCGCCAGTGTTGTGCCTGCCTCAGGTGCTGCCCTTGATTTCTCTTCGGTGAGAAATTTTGTTGTCACAAATGGCGACAAGAACAATACCTACAAAGTTACAGTTGAGTTGGCTGCCCCAACAAGTGGTGTCATTTCAGCGATAAAATTTGTATCCTTTTCTTCGGGTGAAGAATACGAAACAGTAATTAGTCAGACTGAAAAGAAAATCACTGTCACATTTAACGATCTGCAAAATCCCAAAGCTGTAATTTCCCAAATCAGCCTCATTCCTGCAGGAAGTACTTATACCACATCCGGCAGCGCTGATACACTTACGCTTACTTCAAATCAAAGCATTACTGTCTCCTATGCCGGAACAAACACGGTTTATCAAGTTATTGCCAACATCACACAGGCCGGATTTAACCCAGCCAACACAACGCTTTTGATGGATAAAAGCGGAAGATCCGGTTTGGTGCCATCAATTATTAACAACGAAAACATCAGAGGCGCTGCTTTTGATGGTAGAAATGTTTATGTAGCATCACGCAAAGATGGCAATTTTGTTTATGTATGGGATGTTGAAAACCCTTCAGCTGATCCGACAGAGCTTGCCCTTGGAACTGTTGTCGAAGGTGGTACATGGCGTGTTTCCGATGTTAGAACCGTTGATAACAAAATCTACGTTTCAAATATGGTAATGAATCCCGAGCAAATATTTAAAGTTTATAAGTGGGCTGACAAAAATGCTCAACCAGAGCTTATACTTCAGTATACCTTGCCTGGCGCTAATATTCGCCTTGGTGATGCTTTCTCTGTTATCGGAAATCCTCCTGAAAACGGCTATATCTTTGCTTCAAATTTTGCATGGCCAAACAATGCAAGTGAGTTTTATGTTTGGAGTTTCAATGGTGGTGTTGCCGGCGAACCCGTCATACGTACGATTACTCCTTTAGTTGGATTAAGAATGGGACAGTACGGCCGTGTAAATGCAATTCCAGGTGAGACAGATAAACTTCTTGTCTCCGGCGCTGAAATGGGTATTGCTGTAATGGACTTCAATGGAAATATCCTTTATGAGTCATCAGAACCAATGATTCAATCCCGCAGCTACGACATGAGAGTGTTTGAATACAACGGAGGTCTTTATCTTTCGTATGTCGTTAACCGCGAATGGGAAGGCTCAACAGCCGAAGATAAAGGCACCTATTATGATGTCATTAATATCACCGAGGGTGGCGATATTATTGAATCATTGCAAAATCTGAACAATAACAACATTGCTGAAAAGCGTGTTTTCAGACATAATTTTGGTGCAGAAGCAGCCACATGGGTTGGTGCTACACATGGCATCGGCTTCAGTGCTGCAGGCAAACCGCGTGCGATGAGCTTCACGTTAAGAAATGGATTCATCGTGCACGAATTTTCGAATTAATAAGCTTTAAATGTAAATTCAGGAGACTGTCTTGAAAGAAATTTTAAGACAGTCTCTTTTAAAAAAATCAGGTATATGAAAAAATATGGTTTAATAGTCTTTATTTTAGGCATCAGTCTGTTGTTTGGTTCAGGCTGTAAAAAGGATGTTGATAAAGATCCAGATCCAGATCCTGTCTTACCTGATACGCTTAAAATCACATCTTTTGTTTTCAGCGGATTGAATCCTGTGATTCAAGGGGTCATCGACCATAAGACTCTTACCATTACGGGTTCAATTCCACGTGAGGCAAACATCAGAAACCTTCAGGTTACTGTAACGCATAATGAAGGAGCAACATTAACACCTCCATCAGGTTTTTCTTATGATTTCATAAATCCACTTGAGTTTTCACTTCGCAAAGATGCGCAGTCAGTGAAATATACCGCCACTGTTTCCTATGCTGCAAGTAATAAAAATGAATTACTGGCTGTAAATTTTCCGGATATTTTCCGTACAGGCAGCATTTCAGGCAGCAATATTGCTCTTGAAGTGCCTTTTGGAACCAATCTCAATGAAGTACTTCTTCAATTGAGCATTTCTGAGCATGCCACCGTTACACCAGCCTCCGGAAGTTTGGTAAACCTGAGCAATCCATTGCAAATAACTGTGAAAGCCGAGAATGGTGATGAAAAAGTATATAATTTAACAACAAATGTGCTTCCACAGGAAACCGGCATCAGAGCTTTCTGGATTCCAGATCCAAGTCACACCACTTTTCTGACAAGCATTGAAAATATTCAGCAGGGTGTAGCACAGGCAAAAGAATTAAACTTTAACACCCTTTATGTTTGTGCATGGGCAAAGACAAGAACCCTTTATCCAAGTCAGACATTGGCCGATAATTCGACTTATACAAGTGCACGCGACGGAATGTTTACGCCAAATTACACCGGCATCAGCGGCGATCCTCTGACAGATCTTATCCAGGTGGCCCATGCTGAAGGCTTGAAAGTTATCCTATGGTTTGAATATGGTTTTATGGCACGTTGGGGTGGTGCTCCAACACCGCAGAATGACAGAATTCTTGCTGTGAAACCCCATTGGGTAGGTATCAACAATCAGGGTCAGCCTGCAAACTACAATAATAGTGATTATTATTATAATGCATATAACCCCGAGGTTCAGCAGTTTATGCTGGATTTGATTATGGAATCTGTGAACAATTATGATATTGACGGCATTCAGGGTGACGACCGTTTGCCGGCAATGCCGCGTAATGCCGGTTATGACCAATACACAGTAAGCAGATACATGGCGGAACACAATGGCAATACGCCACCTGCTGATGCAAGCAATACAAATTGGGTGCGTTGGAGAGTGGATATTCTGAATCAATTCGGAAAAGATCTTTTTGACGCAGTCAAGGCAGCAAAACCAGATGTTCTGGTTACAAATTCACCAAATCCTTATCCCTGGGCTTTTGAAAACTTGATGCAGGAATGGCCGCAATGGCTGCAGGCCGGTACCGTAGAAGTGCTTTCGGTGCAATGTTACAGATATAATATTTCAAGCTATCGTTATACCGTCAACGAAATGGTAAGTTATTTCAATGCCAACAGCGACGGCAATCTGCAGCGGCTTGCCCCCGGCATCATCCTTTATGGATCAGCCGGACTCACCGACCCCAATCTGGTGGTGGAAAAAATGAAACACAACCGCAGCGTTGGTTTAACAGGTGAATCCTTCTTCTACAATGTGCCGATTGCTGATGAGAGAATCAAAAAAGTGATCAGGGCAATGTATCCCGGACCTGCAATATTTCCAACTTTCTGATGAACTGATTTTTTACAGGCCTGATGATGCAAAGGGAAAACAGTATAGATGTTTTGAGGGGATTGGCGATTGTGGGAATGGTGCTTTCGGGCACTATTTCCCGCAATCCTGATTTGCCGGCTTACCTCTTTCATGCCCAGATTGCACCTCCGGAGTTTAAGTTTGATGCAAATTTACCGGGCATCACATGGGTGGATCTGGTTTTTCCTTTTTTCCTTTTTGCAATGGGCATGGCATTTCCATTCTCATTGAACAGCTTGATAAAGAAAGGGCTTTCGAACAATGCAATTGTAAAAAAGATCTTTTTCAGAACTTTCAAACTCTTCTTTTTCGCTGTGATGCTCGGGCAGCTTTCTCCCTTTCACTTCCCTGAAACATTGGGCTGGATAAGGTATTTGATGGGCATAATTGCTTTTGCAGGATTCTTTATGGCCTTCTCGAAATTCCCTGCTTTCAGTGAGCGTGAAAAAAGTCTGAACGCTTTAGGATATTTAATTTTAGTGGGTTTGTGTTTCTTTAAAACATTTGCGCTGGAAATACCTTTTTCGGTGCATCGCAACGATATCATTATCCTTGTTCTTGCCAACATGGCTCTTTTTGGCGCATTGATCTGGCTGTTCAGCCGAAAAAACTGGTATTTCCGTATTGGCATTGTTGCGCTGTATTTTGCGCTGAGATTAACCCATCAGACAGATGATAGCTGGAATCAGCTTCTTTGGGATTTCACTCCTTTCAAATGGTTAGCTGCAAACTTTTCCGGCTTCTCTGAGTTGGTTTTATCCTGGGGAATTGACCTTAAACGGAAGGTTTTTTATCATCCTGAATACCTGAAATACCTTATGATTGTCATTCCCGGAACTATTGCAGGTGACTTGATTTATGCCGGAAACCGTGAACAGTTGTCCTTTTCAAAAAATAAGGACAACCATTATTTCTATTTAATTCCTGTCCTGCTTGCAGCAAATCTGGCTTTGAATCTTTGGGGACTGCTTAGCCGAAACCTCGATTGGGTATGGATTGGAAACATTATTACAATACTTGGATTATTCTATTTCAAAAAGAAAGCAAATCTGAAGCATTTTCACAATTTTCATTTATTGTTGCTTTGGAGCATATTCTGGTTGGCGTTGGGAATTGTTTTCGAAGCATGGGAAGGTGGCATCAAAAAAGACCCTTCAACGATAAGCTATTTTTTCCTTACTTCTGGTATGGCAGGCTTTTTAATTATTTTTTTCAAGATTTTCGACAACATCTTTTATCCGGAAAAACTGCTTGGTTTCATTAGCCTTACCGGCATGAATCCAATGCTGGGTTATGTTGTTGTCACCTATTTTGTGCTGCCACTTTTATATTTTGTGCAGCTTCTCAGCTGGATTGAACAATGGCACACATTCGCACCCTGGCTAGGCTTTATCAAAGGCCTTTTCCTGACCTCGCTGATGATTTTACTCACTGTATGGAGTGTTAAAAAAAGATATTTCTGGAAGACATAAAACTGAAACTATGATTCGATTTATTGTATTTCTTTTCCTGCTGAATTTTATGGCCTGTCAGCCGGTAAAACAAGAGCAGCCTGCACAGCAAAAATTTATTTCCGGTTATAATGAGCCGGTGAAAGGTGTCTGGCTGACAAATGTGGCAAGCGATGCACTGTACTCAAAAGAGAAAATTCAAAAAGCAGTGGAAAAATGCCATGACCTGGGTCTGAACACGATTTTCGTTGTGACATGGAATAAAGCCAACACAATGTACCGTTCGCAAATCATGAAAGATTTTACTGGTTTTGAACTTGATCCTGTGCTTGATCCGGAACAAACAGGCCGCGACCCATTGCAGGAAGTGATCGACGAAGCTGGTAAATACGGCATTAAGGTTATTGCATGGTTTGAATTTGGTTTTTCGTCCTCCTACCAGGAAAACGGAGGCATTCTTTTAGAAAAGAAACCCCATTGGGCTTCGTTGGATGTGGATGGAAATCTGACTACAAAAAATGGCTTTGAGTGGATGAATGCCCTCGACCAGGAAGTGCAGGATTTCATGATTTCCCTTGTACTTGAGGTTGTGAAAAACTACGATGTTGATGGCATTCAAGGCGACGACCGGCTTCCTGCAATGCCTTCGGAAGGTGGTTACAACCCAAAAGTTATTGAGGCTTATAAACGGGATAACTTTGGCGCAGCTCCTCCGGCAAACCATAAGGATTACAATTGGATTCAATGGCGTTCAGAAATTCTGACGCAATTTATGAAACGTCTGTATGAAGAGGTAAAGGCTGTAAAGCCTGAATGTATCGTTTCAATGTCGCCCAGCATTTTCCCATGGTCAAAAGAAGAATATCTGCAAGACTGGCCAACATGGGTCAACTTTGGTTATGTGGATATGGTTGTGCCGCAGGTTTACCGCAAAGATTCTGCTTTTTACACCCGCACCCTTGAAGCAACTTTCAACTATATCCTTCCCGAAAAGCGCCATCTTTTCTATCCTGGCGTACTTATCAGGGTTGGGGATGAGCAACCTTCAGAGGCCTATTTCAAATATATGATCGAAGAAAACAGACGGATGGGTCTTCATGGAGAGGTTTACTTCTTTTATGAAGGTTTGGATAAATACAGCGAAATTATAAAAGACACTTATAAATAATTTTCAGATCATGGAAATAATTCAGGCAGTAGCATTACTCATTGTTTTTTTGCTGATCACAGGCCTTATGTCGAAGCGGATATGGCCGGCTTTACTGGCGATGCCTGTTTTGGCCGTTTTGATTTCGTTGATTGCTGGCATTCATCTTCAGGATATTTTTCAGTTTGTTATCGGCGAGGGTTCGCTCAGATTGGCCGAACCTATTGTGATTTCAATGTTTGGAGGTGTTTTGAGTATAATGATGCAAAAAACCGGCATCGCCGAAGGATTCATCAAAAAAGGGGCGGAGCTTTCAGGTGACAACCCGCTGGTAATTGCTTTTGTGATGTTTCTTTTTATTATTCTTTTGTTTACTACTCTCGGTGGGCTCGGTGCAATGATCATGGTAGGCGCGATTGTTCTGCCGATTCTCACTTCAGTTGGTATCGGCAGGCTCACGGCATCCGTTATCATGTTGATGGGGGTGAATATCGGAGGCATGTTCAACGTTGGAAACTGGTCTTTGTATATGACATCACTCAGCCTTAGTCAGACAGATGTAGTGCGTTTTATCCTTGTCATGTTTGGCATTGTTTTCACAGGTTCACTTGTTTATATTATCATTCAGCTTTACCGCGACGGCTTCAATCTTTCTATGCGGAATATTTCCAGAAACATTGGTTTTATAGTGCTTATTGTTGCGTTAATTGCAGGAAGCATTGGTCTTTATAATTTGCTTTCGGCTCAGGAAGCCCTTAAAAATGCAATTTCCATTGCCGGCCGGATTGTCTTTTATGTCTTTCTGGCAGCAATGATCGTCATGTTTCTGAATGCATTTATCAGGGCAATAAGGCATAGGGACAGCACTAAAAATCAAATTCACTGGACGGCGGTTTTTACACCCATAATTCCGCTTATTCTTATTTTGTTCTTTAAAGTCAACTTCCTTTCTGCATTTATATTGGGGATTGCCTACGCGTATCTGATTACATACAAAAGAGACCATATCAGTGTTTTAATCAAATCACTCATCGAAGGCTCATCCATTGTGATGCCTGCTGTCATTCTGATGTTTGGGATTGGCTGGTTACTTGTTTCTGTACTGGGACCAAAAACGATCTCCGAAGAATATATGATTGCAACCTATGGATCTGAAGTTTGGCCTGTGCGCGATCTGATGATTCCTTTGGTTAAGCAGATTATCCCGTCTACCGGTCTGATGTATGTGATAATTTTTACAGTTCTTGCACCTCTTGCGCTCTACCGCGGCCCGCTCAATGTATGGGGAATGGGATTTGGGATTGCTTCTGTGATGATGGCTGCCGGAATGCCATCGGGTGCAATTCTAGGAATGCTTTGGTCGGTGGGGCAACTTCAGGGAATTTCTGACCCGACAAATTTGCAGAATGTATGGATAGCCAACGAAATGAAGGTAGATGTGCAGAAAATTCTATATAACACCTTGCCCTATGCCTGGGTTTTTGCTTTTCTGGGTCTTATTGCAGCTGCCATAATGTATTTCTAAAAAAATGACGACAATGCGAAAGATAAAAGTTGGTATCGATGTTGGGGGCACATTTACACATGCCGTTGCAGTAAATGTAGAAGATTTCACAATTATCGGAAAGTCTTGTGTGCCTACAACACACGATTCGAAGCAAGGCGTTGCTGAAGGTGTTGTGGATTCAATGCTGAAACTTATTGCCGAAACAGGGATCTCATCTGAAGAAATTATTCTGATTGCGCACTCCACTACGCAAGCAACAAATGCTTTGCTCGAAGGAGATGTAGCACCTGTTGGAATCATTGCATTTGGAAAAGGCATTGAAGGCAAAATAGCCAAAAAACAAGCTTTCCTGAATGATATTTACCTTGCGCCGGGCAAGCTGCTTCCTGTTTATTTCGAATATGTAAATACCACCAATACGGTGAGCCATGAGCAGATTGTTGAAACGATAAAGCGCCTGCATCAGCAGGGTGCGAAAGTTATTGTAGCCAGCGAAGCTTTTGGCCCGGATGACAACAGACACGAAAAACTTGTTGTGGAAGTGGCTGAATCAATGGGATTTATGTCGACTGCTGCTTGTGATTTGTCGCAGCTTTATGGCATAAAAGTCCGAACACGAACAGCCATCGTGAATGCGAGCATGATGCCAAAAATGATAGAAACGGCCAATCTTACCGAAAAGGCAGTCAGGGAAAGTGGCATCAAAGCTCCCCTCATGGTAATGCGTTCCGACGGCGGCATCATGGATATTGCTGAAATGCGGAAAAGACCAATATTAACAATGCTCAGCGGCCCTGCGGCAGGTGTTGCTGCTGCCCTGATGTATGCGCGGATTTCTGATGGAATTTTTGTTGAGGTCGGCGGTACATCCAGCGATATTTCGGTCATTAAAAATGGGATGCCTCAGGTTAAAACGGCACAGATTGGCGACAACAGATTAAGCGTTAAAACCATTGATGTTCGTACCATAGGGGTTGCCGGAGGATCAATTCCACGCATTGAAAAGAACAGGGTCATAGACGTTGGGCCAAGAAGTGCACATATTGCCAACTTATCTTATTCGGCTTATGCTGAAAGCGATGATTTTTCAGATATTGAAATTGAGATGATTTGTCCAAGAAAAGGTGACCCAAACGACTATCTCAAGATCAAAAAATCGGATGGAAATTATACGTTAACGCCAAGTGCAGCCTCCTATTTTCTTGGACTTGTTGTAGAAACAGGTCATGGAATAGCCAATATGAAAGCTGTGAAAAGCGCGATGTCAAACGTTGCTGCCAAACTAAAAATGACACCGACTGAATTGGCTGAAAGCATACTCGAAAACACTTCAAAGAAGGTCGAAAAAATCATAAAATCCTTGATCAGGGAATACAAACTGGATAAAAATTTTGTGATGCTCTATGGCGGCGGCGGCGGGGCCAGTGCTATCGTTCCCCATGCTGCAAAATACATGAGCATGCAGCACGAAATTGCCAAGGATGCTGAAGTGATTTCGGCCATAGGAGCTGCTATGGGCATGATGCGCGATACAGTGGAGAGAAGTATCATCAACCCAACAGAAAGTGATATAATCAGGATCAGGCAACAGGCCTCTGAATCTGTAATTGCAATGGGTGCAAAGCCTGAGACAGTCGAGGTTCAGGTGGAAATTGACAATGCCAATAAAAAGGTTATTGCAGTAGCCACAGGCTCAAGCGACCTTGCTTCCCGCGATAATAAAAAAAATCTCGATGAAGCCGGATTACAAAAAATAGCTTCAGAAGCGCTGAAAGCAGAAAAATATAAAGTCCAGACCTACGGAAGCACAAACTTGCTTTCAGTGATTGGCTACTCCAAAACCATTAACCATTTCTTTGGCCTTATGAAGGAAGCGCTCATGCCCGTTGTCGTTATGTCTAAAGATGGCGTGGTGAAAAGAAGATTTGAAAATGTGACCTTAAGAAACTGTAAAGTAGGACAGGTTAAAAGCAGTATTACCGAATTGGTTGATGAGCTGAGAACCTACGGTGACGGTGGCGAGATAATGCCGGATATTTATGTGGTTGTTTCCGGTAAAATCGTTGATATGTCAGGACTTCTTGAAGTTTCACAAATTTTGTCACTTGTAGATTTTGATTTAAAAGACCTGGATCAGTCGGAAAATGCGATTGTTTTAGGCGTAAAAAAACGTTAGAACGATGAGTCATACTTATAATAGTGTAATCTGGGGGCCTTCTCTTGCGGGTATTTCAAAAGCCATAGCGTTGAAGAAACAGGGCTTGCATGTGTTATTGGCTGGAAAATTTGGTTTCCCCGGAGGAAAATCATGCGAGTCTCTCTCAGTACTTTTTAATGAAGAAGATTTTCAAACCGACGAAGTGCTTCAACAAATACTTGAAAATGTAAGATCACAAAGATTTGGGATTTTATATCAAAGCAGATCTTCTATACTTCTTCATCCGGAAGCTTTGAAAAGGGCTTGCTGGCAGGTGCTGAATGAAAATGATGTTCCGCTCTTATTTCACGTAATTCCTACAAGGGTATCGGATCATGGAGATGAAAAAGAACTTGCACTCTTTGGACGCGAAGGCGAAATAAGTATTTATTCACAGAATATTTTTGATTTTTCTCAAGGCCGGAATCTAAATGAACTGAACGGAATTGACGGAAAAAGGACGCTGATTATCAACAGTTTTGTGTCTGACAGACTGCCGCCATCAATTCCCGGCTTTCATATAAAGCAACAGATCGAAACCCCCATCGGCCAATACATATCGTTTTCCGTGAGACATATTCAAGCCGCTGATGTAGATCAGGTCTTCAACCGTGAGCTGGATCGGTTTTCTATCGAAGCCTGGAAAAAGTATAAGGCCCGCGTCAGAATGATTCCGGTTTATCCTGAAGTTTTACGTGAATTGTAAGCAACTTAATTGTGCACTAAACATATATGAACGAGCTATTTAAATCTATTTACAGAGGTCTTGTGGTCTCTTGCCAGGCAGAAGGTGATTCACCATTTAACAATCCTGCCGACGTGGCCAAATTTGCCGTCTGTGCCCAGATGGGAGGTGCTGTTGCTATTCGTACAGAGGGGATTGAAAAGGCAAAAGCAATCCTCGAAATTGTTCATCTGCCGCTGATCGGACTTGTGAAATCAGCATTTCCTGATGGTTCTGTAAGGATTACCGGAAGTGAAAAAGATGTTGCTGACCTCATTCAGGCCGGTTGTAATATTGTGGCCATCGATGGAACTTTCAGGGAAAGAGAAGGTATGACAGGCCCTGAATTTATTGCACACATTAAATCAAAATATGCAATTGTTGTGATGGCCGATATTGCCACTTTTGAAGAAGGCCTGGCATGTGCAGCTTCTGGTGCCGATTGTCTTTCAACAACATTAAGTGGATACACACTGGAGACACAAAATCAAAACAAGGATTTACCGGATTTCGATTTATTGCAAAAACTGGTTCACCAGTTTTCAGATTCGCTGCCTGTTATTGCTGAAGGGCGTTTCAACACCCCTGAAATGGCCGGAAAAGCTATTGATGCCGGCGCATGGGCCGTTGTTACAGGCACTGCGATAACCCGTCCTCAAACAATCACAAAATGGTTTTACGATGCAATTAAAAAATAAATATGATATTATTGTAGCCGGAGCCGGTATTGCCGGAGTGTCGGCTGCAGCTGCAGCTGGCGGCATGGGATGTTCTGTGTTGCTGATT
>JAGXRB010000253.1 GCA_018336075.1 Bacteroidota bacterium | reverse complement strand
ACACTGACACTTATGATCCTGAAGGCTCCTAAATCCTCTGTCTTCCCGACCCGCTCGCTCGATATCGTCCCGCCTCTGCTTGTAATAATCCCTTTAACTGTATCCTGAAGGGTTGCAGCAGCAAGGGAAAGTGTCTGCCCTTCTATAAGTTTTGCATCTTCAGCCTTCCTGGTTTCTTTTAAAAGAGCAAGCGACCTTTCGACTTCTGGTTTTTCTGATATAAGCTGAATATACTTCTCGAGTGTCCTTGTTTTTACGGCTGTGGATTCTTTAGCAAAGGACAACTCTTCCTTAACCTGAAGATATCCATACTGATAAATAACAAGCGTTAAAAGTATAACGATTAACGGAATTGAAAATAGCAACAACCTGTTTTTTTTCATTAAATTTAAAATATAAAACTTTCTTGATTATTAGAATGTCGTGAATCGTAAGAGTTAATAATATTTTTACAGCTTTTCAACATTTTCTAAATCCATTTTTATATTGAACCTGTCCAAATTCAATCTTGCATCCCTGAAGGTTGGTGAGGCAAATTCGACCTTCTGAAAAAACTTTGAAGCTTCCAGCTTTGGAAGCAGTTCAGTTGCAGAACTTGAATAACCTTCTATTTCGACTGTCTTTTCTGTGACCCTCACGCGCGTCAGCCAAGTGCTTTTTGGAGTAATTGATGTGAATTCTTTAATTATCCCTAATGTCATATGTTTGTCTTTCTTAAAGCCGTTTATAGTCGAAATATCTTTCTGCAGAACTTCAATCTCTTTTTTAATTGCTTCAACCTTTTTAACCTCATCCTTTCTCGATGCAATCTGATGGTCAATTTCCTCTATCCTCTTGTTTTCAATATAAAGGGGGGCGGCAGCATATAAAATTCCTGTAGCAACAAGCACAACCAACAATATTATTGTTAGGGCAATCGGTTTAATTTGTTTGGCAGCTACTCCCTTTGAGAGCAAATTAAGCCCTTTCGACTTGTGCCATAAAGTTTCCAGTGCTCCGCCTAATGCTGGATATGATATAGCATCTTTAGTCCCGCTGAAGTTGACCCTGATATCAGTCTCGTTGAGAAACCTGACAGGCATATTTAGGAGCAGTTTAAACGTCTCTTTAAACGAAGAGTCATTATTTTTCAAAAGAACATAAATCTGAGGCGATATGCCGTTTATCTTATATGCGTCTATAGCACGCCTTATTTCATGAACAATTTTGCTTATTCCAGATTTTTCATCAGATATGTTGAATTCACCGTCAAAATAATTTGCTGAACAGGAATCAGCAAATAATGCCCCAATATATCTGTTATCATAAATTTCTATATAGAGACTTGACGGCTGCCTGTCCATATAGTTCAAAAGATTTTCCATCGCGGACAGATTGAGGGTTAGCTTATTTACAGTGATTCCTTTATTGGCGAGTGCATCAAGATAAGGTTTGACAAGCTGACTTCTTGTTACAGCAAGAAGGATTTTAACCTTTCCTTCGGCTTCCTTGAGTATTCTGAAATCATAAAGGGCATCTTCGGCGCTGAAAGGAGTCATTCTGTCCATTTCATAGGAAATTACATTTAAGAGATTTTCTTTTACAGTTGAAGGAAACTCGACAGTTTTTACTATAGCCCATGACTTGGGAATGCTAAGTGTAAGATCTGCCTTCCCTCCGCCAAATTCTGTAATAGCAAGGGATACGGAAGATGCGAAAAATTCTGGCTCGGGATATATTGAATCAACAGCGTAACTCTTAAACCCCTTAACCCTGAATTTAGAAAAAATTTTATTTATATAGGCAACTGAAAAACTCGACTGCTCAATCGCGACACTCAAGCATTTTTGAGGCAAGACCATTTCTGAGAAATCATAACGAAGAATATTCCAGATTGGAGCAGCAATATTGCTCACTATGGAAAATGATCCAGAAGCGAAAGATGATATTTTCTTAATTGTTGCAGAACCTGTCATTTTCTCACTTGCACTGGGCTTTTGTAATAAACATACTGAAATTTATTGGCAGTATCGATGATGACTGTCGCCCTGACGGCAAAAGCCGCCTTGTCTTTGTCCTTGTATCCTGCAGATTCAATTGTATAGGCATTTGAACTTCCAGTTTGTTTGACAAACTGTGTGCTTTCCTGAGGTATTGTCACATTTAGAACACCAGTTGTGCTCAAGTCCTCTCTTTTGCTTATTATCTCGTCGGCTATCTCCGGCGTAAACCCTGGAACGGCAAGCAGAACCTCTTTTGGAGCAGATAATAAATTGATTGTTGTGCTATTGGAATAAATTGTAATGAAGTCCAATATACCCTTTTTCTGATTACCCCCGTAAAGAATACCTGGCGTTATTCCCTTAACAAGCAAAAGCTCTTCAAGTGTATCAAATCTTCCATTTTTTGCCTTATATGGCACAGGAAGCGACATGTAGAAATCGTCTTCCGCACCATTAAGTCTTCTGAGATCATCGGCATCCTTCCAGTCCAGAATTGAATCGACTATTTCGGAAGCATCCCGTTCCTGAATGCCTGAGTTAATTAAAAGACTTCTTAATATTATACCAGATAAGTCAGTTAAGGTGTTGATATCTATCTTGCCTGATTCATCTATAATCTTTACTGTAAAATATCCAGGAGATAAAAGCACTGAATATGCGGTGCCGTCTGCCCTCCATACCCTCCTTCCTTCTTCAAAAATATTCGCGTTTTTAAATAAATTCCTGTAGAATAATTCTGCAATCCCCCTCTCAACTCCTGCCTCAGCGAGGAATTTTTTTTCCAGTTCCTCCCTGTATGCAAGCGTTGAATAACTCTCCGTACGCGCCATGACCGAAAATGATAGAACAATAACCATTAATATGGTTAAAACCCAAAGTACAATAATGAGAATTATTCCTTTTTGTGTTCTAATATCAGATTCAGGCGCCAATATCTTTTCTAAAAACTTTTTGACTTTATTATGTTTTCTCATAAAAACGGATTTTGTTGGCATCTTATTAAGTTTCTTAAGTATCATGGAAAAACTCTCAAAGGTTAATTTCATTTCTCTTGTGCCAGTTTTTTACAGGGTCAACATGGGCCGATACAC
>JAGXRB010000252.1 GCA_018336075.1 Bacteroidota bacterium | reverse complement strand
GATGTGAATAGAAGAGTTGATGAAAAAATTGACAAGTTGTTGAAAAAAACGGAATCATTAGACTCATTGCTAAACCAAGAGGTCGATAAAGTTTTAACTCTCGATTCGCTAATCGATAAAGAACATCAAAAGGTAATAAAACTTGATTCACTTATACAGAAATCATCCACTAAACTTGATTCTGTAGTTAATAAAGTTACAAAACCTTTAAGCAAATAATTATTAACCAACTAAATACTAAAAAAATGAAATGTCCAAATTGCAAAGATGTAAATCTGGTTATGACCGACCGCAACGGAATAGAGATTGACTATTGTCCTGAATGTCGAGGTGTTTGGCTTGATCGCGGTGAACTTGATAAAATCATTGAACGGTCAACTCAAAATCTTAAAACCCCACAAGATGATATGTTTCAAGGCAAGCAATATCATTCAAGGGACAATGATTATCGTTACAAAAAAAAGAAAGGACTCTTAGGAGAGCTTTTTGACTTTTAAAAGTAATTCTATTGAATCTGCTTGGAAATAATTTATTTTTTATGTCACAAGAATCGCAAGTCAAAAATAGAGAATTGGTTGTCTTTTTGAAAAAAGATGATTTTTTTGAAAAGACATTATCAGAAAAAGTAAAAAAAATAATTAGTAAAATACCTGACAGAAATCTGACATTATCTGAAATAATAAACCTATTAGGAAACGACGGTTTATTACTATTTGCATCAATATTATCTATAATATTTCTCATTCCGGTATCTATACCTGGTTTCAGTACTGTATTTGGAATTTTCATCTTTTTTATAGGAATAAGTAATCTAACTAATAAAAGCTTATGGCTAACTTTCTCTATAAAAAATAAGTCATTTCCAGCCGAAAAGTTACGCATTGCTCTAAACAAAGGGTTAAAGTGGTTCCATTATTTAGAAAAAATGAGTAAGCCTCATCGACTTAGTCTCCTTATATGCAACAAAATTGCTAGTACAATCAATGGTTTTTTGATTTTATTTGGTTCTATTTTGCTAATGGTACCATTGGGATTAATGCCCTTTAGTAATACTTTGCCTGCATTAATTATTCTTTTTCTATCAATAGGAATTATTCAGAAGGACGGAATTATAATTCTTCTTGGATATATTTCCGTTTTGGGAACATTTTTATACTTCGGATTATTTTTTTCAACTATAATTTTAGCTTTTAATAAAATAGTTGAAAGCATTACATTGTAAATTTTTATTAGTAATCTTAATTGTTCTCAAAGATGGTAAAAAACGAAAGCGGGAAATGGCATGCCATTGATTATAAAGAGGTTCTTGAAAATTTTGAGAGTTCATTACAAGGGCTTGAATTAGAAGAAGTAGAAACAAGACGTCATAAGTACGGAGCAAACGAACTTAAACGTAAAAATAAAGATGGCATTTTAAAAGTGCTTTGGCGGCAAATTAACAATCCATTGATTTGGGTTTTAATTGGTTCAAGCACGTTGGCTACTGCATTGGGCAAAATTACCGATGGAATGGTAGTGCTTGCCGTAGTGGTAGTAAACTCAATTATTGGCTTTATTCAAGAATACAAAGCAGGTAAAGCCATTGAAGCTCTAAGTAACATGGTTCCCGAAAATGCTACGGTAATTCGAAATGGCAATATAGTAACCATACCTGTTTCTGAGATTGTTCCCGGCGATATTGTTCAGGTGGCTGCAGGCGACCGAATTCCCGCCGACATGAGGATAATACAGCAAAAAAACCTGCAAGTAGAAGAAGCTGCTTTAACAGGTGAATCGGTACCTTCTCAAAAAACTACCGAAGCTGTAACTCCCGATGCTGTAATTGGCGACAGGAAATGTATGGTTTATAGTGGCACTTTAGTTGTTTCAGGCACTGCCACTGCCGTGGTTGTAAAAACGGGTATGGATACCGAACTTGGTAAAATATCCGACATGCTTAACGAAACCGTTGATTTAGATACGCCATTAACAAAAAAGTTAGGTGTTATTGGCAAGTACTTAACCATTGGTATTATTGCTATCACTGCAATTATTATGGTTATTGGAACATACCGTGCTTTGGGGCAAGGGGTGTTATTATTAGATGCACTCAGGGAAAGTTTAATTTTTGCAATAGCTTTGGCAGTAGGTGCTATTCCGGAAGGGCTCCCGGCTGTTGTTACCATTGCCCTTGCCATTGGGGTGCAACGCATGGCAAAACGAAATGCCATTATTCGTAAACTTCCTGCGGTTGAAACCTTAGGAAGTACAACAGTTATTTGCTCTGATAAAACCGGAACGCTTACACGAAACGAAATGACAGTAAGTGAATTATGGAACTATAACCATAGCATACAAGTAACAGGTGTTGGTTATCATAAAGCCGGTGTTTTCAAACAAAACAATGCTGAACTAGCTTCTTTATCCGAAGATATGTTGCTTTTGCTGAAAAAAGCAGTGCTTTGCAGCGATGCAAACGTGGTTTATACAGCAAACGAATATAGCATATCGGGCGACCCAACCGAGGTTGCTTTAGTGGTTGCTGCTGAAAAAGCAGGTATTTCAATTGATATTTTACGTCAGGAAATACCAAGAAAAGACGTTTTGCCTTTCGACTCTGAAAAGCAATACATGGCAACCCTTAACGACAATATTATCCTTAAAGGGGCACCCGAGGTTGTGCTAAAACGTTGCTCTACACACATTGGTGGTGTAAACCTGGATACACAAAAGGTTATTTCTCAAATCGAATTGCTTGGTTCGAAAGGGATGCGAGTGCTTGCCATAGCTCAAAAAACTCAAAGCAAAAGTGATGAAATATCGGTAGATGATGTTGAAAACGGATTTGAGTTTCTAGGTTTGATTGGTATGATTGACCCTCCGCGTACCGAAGCAATCGAAGCTATAAAGGCTTGTCATAATGCAGGAATAACAGTAAAAATGATTACGGGAGACCACCAAGCAACTGCCCGTGCTATTGGTATGGAATTAAACCTTTCGGCAAATGGAAATGTTGTAACGGGAGTGGACTTGTCGAAAATGAGCGATGCTGAACTTGACAAAACCATACAAACTACCAACATTTTCGCACGTGTTGCCCCTGAACACAAATTAAGGTTGGTAAAAGCTTTGCAAAACAACTATGAAGTAGTTGCCATGACTGGCGATGGAGTGAACGATGCACCATCGCTCAAACAATCTAATGTGGGTGTTGCTATGGGAATTACGGGAACTTCGGTTTCTAAAGAATCGGCCGATATTGTACTTGCGGATGATAATTTTTCGAGTATAGCAGCAGCTGTAGAAGAAGGGCGAAGGGTTTACGACAATCTACTTAAGTCTCTCGCCTTTTTGTTGCCAACTAACTTAGGACTTGCATTTATACTGATTTATGGCATTATGTTCTTTCCATTTAATCCTATAACGAAAGAATTATTACTTCCAATGTTGCCTGTACAATTATTGTGGATAAACTTAGTTGCAGCCATAGTATTGGCATTGCCACTTGCATTCGAAGTAAAAGAGCCTAATATAATGAACCGCCCCCCCCGTAGACCCGATGAAGCACTTTTCAACGGATTTGTAATTTTTAGGGTGTTTTTTGTTTCGATACTTATGACAGTAGGAACTATCGTGCTTTTTAACTGGGAGTACTCTTATTCACTTTCAATCGGAATGGCACAAACAGATGCGTTGGCTCGTTCCCAAAGTATAGCAGTAACATTTATTATATTTTTCCAAATATTTTATTTGATAAATTGCAGATCTTTGAAAGACTCGGTTTTTAAAATTGGTCTTTTCAGTAATAGCTTTATCTTTTTGGGTATTGGTTCAATATTGCTTCTGCAAGCAATGTTTTTATACACACCGTTTATGCAAAAAGTGTTTGGAACAGCGTCTCTCGATGGGAAAGGTTTATTTATTTCGTTTGTAGCTGGTTCATTGATTTTTGTTGTTATTAGTATCGAAAAATGGATTCTAAGAGAGTTGTTAAATAAAAAGAAAAAAGAGACTTAATAATGTTTTAATAATGAATTTAAAAATAAAAAAATTACGTTGGGTAACATCGTGTATAAAACATTTGGCAATCAGTGGTTTATCAAGCGTTTTAGCTCGTATCAAAAGTAGTTGTAACTTGATAGAAAATCGCTTCGAAATGCCAAACGTTTCATACACGCAACCGTTATGGGCAAGTTTAAAAACCGAGACGGTCTGCAAAATCCAAAGGGCTGACCACCCAATGTGACAGAGAAGAAAAATTTAAAAAGTGGAGTCCAGAAACCATTTAAAAAACGGGGCACAATCCGAAAAGCCTTACGAGTAGGAAACAAATAATTATATTTATGAAAAATTTTAATCTTTTAGTATTGGCCATTTTTCTTAGTTCGGCATTTTTATTTTCTTCTTGCAATAATTTATCTAGAGAAAAAGCTAAAAAAATTGTTTTATCAAAAATTAAAAAAGATGATAGAGTTATCATATTTCATGTTTCTATGTCCAGAGGTAGGATAGAAAAAGTAACAATAAATACGGGACGGGAAAATTTAACAAAATTGATTGAAAAGGGTTACGTGACGTTAGATAATGACAATTATCATATCACTTTGACTGATAAAGTTAAGCCATATACCCAAATAATAAATAGAATGGGACAAGAAGTCCACATTTCTGTAGCAAATTTTAAAGATATAAATATTACTGGAATACAAGGTAATGATAACTATAAAAAAGTTGAATATGAAGTGATTTATGAGCTTAATGCCTTAGGGAAAGAAATAAACTATGCTGAAAATATTATTTGGAATGATGATATGGATCTTCAGAAATACGATGATGGTTGGAGATAGCATCAATAGTTGTTAGTTAATTTTACAGTCACAATTCAAACTGCACTACTGCTTACATTTTTAATTGCTGGCAATTTATTCTTAACAACCAAATTACTAACCTGCAAAATAATGTAATGAAAATTTATCTGACAAAAGGAAAACCAGCCCATAACAGGCGGTATGTTTTATTGCCGAAATAGTGCGGGTTTCCGCGTTTCTGCATCTAATAAACTTTCGTGTAACTTGACAGGACAGTACTTCGAAATCGGCAACAAAAACATACCGCCAAAACGTTGACCTCCATGTCAGTCGTGTTTTTAAAAGAGATATTTCGTTGGTGGTCAGGATTTAATAAA
>JAGXRB010000251.1 GCA_018336075.1 Bacteroidota bacterium | reverse complement strand
TGATATTATTGGTGCTTTTATTGATCACTTTTCAGGCGCTAAGTGTCATATATGGAGCACGTTCCGATCGCAATATTGCCAACCGCAAAAGGAAGGCGATAACAAATGCGCTGATGTTTTTTTCGATATCTATGCTATTTTACAAATGGTCAGATCCGATGCAGCATGCTCTGATTTTGCTACCCGCATCAGTATATCTGGCGCATTCACATATGCTGATTAAGCGATTTTTCTGGCCGCAATTACTATTAATTGTGCTGATGTTATTAAGTTTAGCACTGCATTATTCGACATTAACAGCGTGAGCGAACTAAAGATATACGGCTCTGTTGTGCTGCATCAAGCTGGCTGTGATGAAGCAGGAAGAGGCTGTCTTGCAGGACCTGTAGTTGCTGCAGGGGTAATTCTTCCCCTTGATTTCGATCACGAATTTTTGAATGATTCAAAGAAAGTGTCCCCAAAAAAGAGAAGCATTCTGCGGAATTTGATCTTTGAAAATGCCATTTCCTGGGCTATTGGCATGGCATCGGTTGAGGAAATAGACGAAATCAATATTTTAAATGCTTCTTTTCTAGCAATGCACAGAGCTATTAACGCATTGGAAAAGAGGCCAGAACTTTTATTGATTGACGGAAACAGATTCAAACCTTATGAAAATATTCCGCATAAGTGCATAATCGGTGGAGATGCCATTTACCGATCCATTGCCGCAGCATCAATTCTTGCCAAAACAGAACGTGATCTGATAATGGAAAAACTGGATGTTGATTATCCATCCTATAACTGGAAACAAAACAAGGGTTATCCAACATTTGAGCACCGTTTGGCAATTATGAAGAATGGCATGAGCCCCCATCACCGGCGGTCATTCAGCATGGGAAAGCAGCTGAGGCTTGATATACTTTGATCTTTTTTTTTACTTCATGTAAATGACGTACTTCTTTTGTTTATTTTTGAACCTGTCAGATGAATTTGAAGTCGAAGCAATAAAAATTGCAGGACTTTAATAGTAAAAGAACAAATGCCAGCTACCTTTTGGGGTTTTCAAAAATTGAAACAATGAAGTACAGGACTTTTATAATAGTTTTGATAATACTTGGTTTAGGTGTTGTCGCATATATTTATTATAATCCTTTTGAACCGAAGAAGCGTGATCTTTTTGACGCCATTCCAATAGGCTCATCCATTGTTTTTGAATC
This sequence comes from Bacteroidota bacterium, assembly GCA_018336075.1. Lineage (GTDB taxonomy): Bacteria > Bacteroidota > Bacteroidia > Bacteroidales > F082 > JALNZU01. Next base: position 7,608 of record JAGXRB010000251.1, on the reverse strand, counting down.
GAATCAGACTGGAATCTTGTGGCGGAAAATCCAAAACGAAACATCTTTCAACAAGGCTTTGGAAGAAATTGACTTTTTCAAAAAGTTTAAATGGCAGCTAAGTATTCTGGACAGCTTGCTGGGTTCATCTGGAGAAGCGTTTTTTAAAGAAATAGAAGGCCAAAAGATGATTTTATCGCTTGTGAAAAGCGGAGGTACGACCGGATTTGTATTTGCTTCCGAAACCGGCAACGCCTTAAAAATATATGAAATTCCTCACCTTGCTGCAAAAACATTTGGACAAAGGCTTCAGGTAGTTGACAAAAAAATCGGGAATTATAAAACTGCCATATTAATCGATAAGCAGCATGGTGTTCAATTCAATTACTGTTTAATAGACGGTGTTTTTATTGGGAGCTTCGAAAAGGAATTGCTCGAACTTGCTTTGATTCAACTTGACTCAAAATACAGCCTTTTAAATGATAGTGCATTTGTCAAAGTTCGCAACACAAGAGGAAGCCTTGTTGACGGTTATCTATATGTAAAACCTTCGCGCTTTGCTGAAATTACAGCAAACAATACTGTTGAAAAATATAAGAACAGGACAAAAGAAACCATTCAACTTATTGGTAGCTGGACAGCCCTTGATCTTGTTGTCAAGCAAAACGAAGTCCTTTTGAATGGCTTTACAATTCCTGAATCATCAGGCAGTTTTGCAGCACTGAAAGATCAGAAAGCTGTTGAATTAAAGCTCCTTAATACCCTTCCATACAACACAAGGCTGTTCTTACATTTTGGTATGAGCGATTACGCTTTATATCATTCAAAAACTGTCAATCAGGAAAAACTGGATTTGCTTTCGACAAGTTTGGGTGTCGATTTTAAGCAAAGTTTAATTCCAGAGATTAATGCTGAAATTGCGTTGGCTTACAAACAAGGTTCAGGCACAGATGATGTTTTTATTGCCGCCAGAATAAAAGACCAGGAGATTGTTTCATCAATATTGAAGAGACTTGTGACAGTTACAGGTGGAAAAACTCAGGTTGAAAAAACCAATATTTCTTTTATCAATGCCAAAGGACTGCCAGCAGTTTTGTTTGGAGAAGCATTTAGTCCGGTCGAAAATTTCTATTATGTTTTTATGGATGAATACCTGCTTATTGCCAATGATTCCTATGTTTTAGAAGATATTGAGAGGTTAGTAAAAAGAGGCAGAACACTTAAGGGCAACGACAATTTCAGTCGGTTTGCCAACAATCTGAGCGATGAATCAAATATTTTACTTTACAGCAATATCCGCGAAGGCTTTAACCTTCTCTCACGTTTTGTTGATTCAAAAATGCTTTTTCATTTAAACCGCAACCAAAAAGTTGTGCGCGAGTTTGAAGCTTTTGCCCTTCAGTTAAGTGCTTCAGACAAGCTTGTTTATACAAGTTTTGTTTTAAAATACAACCCAGACTACAAGGAAGAAAGCCTTATCAGCTGGAAAACACAGCTCGATGCGCCAATGATTTTGAAACCATTTATTGTGAATGACCATCAGGCGAAAAGCAAGAATATAGTTGTTTTCGACAAGGAAAACAGGATGTATCTCATTTCAGCTGACGGACAAATTCTGTGGAAAAAACAACTCAGCGAAACACCGATGAGCGAGGTTTTCGTAGTGGATCATTATAAAAACGGCAAGCTTCAGTATCTTTTCAATACAGCAAACAACATTCACCTGATCGATAGAAACGGAAATAATGTCGGCAATTTTCCAGTTAGATTAAAGTCTCAGGCTACCAATGGAATTTCCGTTTTTGATTATGAAAACAAAAAAGATTATCGCATACTTGTTTGTGGAGCTGACAGGATTATTTACAATTTTGGTCTGAATGGAAAGGAAATTGCAGATTGGGAGAAGCCGCGAACAACCGATATTGTTACAAAACCAGTTGAAAGGCTGCTTGCCGGAAACCTCGACTATATCATCACAACAGATGCTAAAGGCGATATCAGAATTATCGACCGCAGAGGAAGATTGAGAATAAGTCCGAGGGGTGAGATAAACAAAAGTCTGAATGCAGATTTCTATATCAACCGCACAAACTCCAGAGGTGTTCTTCTCACAACCAACAAAATCGGGCATTTGCTATACGTAAGTGGAACGGGAGCTCTCGCCACCACAGATTTCGGAAACTATAGTGCCGAGCATTTCTTCTTGTATGAGGATTTTTCACAAAACCGATCGTTGGATTTCATTTATCTTGATGGTGCAGACCTAAAGATTTTCGACCGCTTCAAAACGCTCATTTTCAGTCATAAATTCAAAAATACCATCCATACAAAACCGGTATTTTTTAACATTGACGCCAGAAAGCGACTTCTTGGGGTTGTTGATGAGGCAGCCAAAGAAATATATCTGATCGACAAGGATGGAAAGATGATTATTGGATCAGGGCTTACAGGTAATACACCTTTCGCGGTTGAGAGTCTTTATTCAAATGAAGAGATAAATCTGATTACAGGAAATGAAAACATGCTCATTAACTATCAAATATATTGACAGTTAAGTTCAATGTGTTTATTATATTTTTATCAAAGCCCATTTTCCTTTCAACAAATAGAGCCATGAGAAAGACGTGAGGAGAAGACCATAAACGATTTCTGAAGTCCAGGCCATAGTAACGTTGGCGCCAAAGAAATTGATGAGCACATATACATAAGCAATATAAATCAGGAGTACCAAAAGTTCAATAAGGAAAGAAACATTTGTTTTCCCTGTACCCATAACGCCATTGAAAAACACGAAGCCAGATGCAAGAAAGATGGAGCTCAAACTAACCACTTTCAACACCGGGATACTATTCAAAATCAGGTCAGGGTCATTTGTGTAAATACGCAAAATCGCTTCAGGAACTGCCTGACTCAGCAAAACAAGCAAACCAACGCTTGCCATAGCCATCAACACAATTCGCTTTATCAACAAGAATACAAAATCCTGCTTTCGCATGCCTATCAGGTAGCTAACCATTGAATTTGCAGCAGATGCAAAGCCCCAGATCGGAATCATCAGCACAATATAAACGCTTCTTATAATATTGGAAATTGCAAGCGCCTGCTCACCAAGCTTTTCAACGATGAGAAAGAAAGCAAACCACACACTAAGCGATAAAAAATTTTGAAGCATTATTGGATAGGCCAGCTGAAAGTTTCGAATAAATAGTCCCTTGTCATACTTCTCAAAAGAAAACAGACTGAATTTTTCATGATGGTTTTTGTATAAAACATACCCATAGAGATAAACAACTGCCACAAATTCAGCAATCGTTGAAGCTAAAGCGGCGCCTTTAATACCCATTTCTGGCAAGCCCAATTTCCCAAAAATAAGACCATAATCGAGAATGATATTCACAACAGCCATCACAACTGTGCTCCATGTAATCACCTGGGTTTGCGAAATACCGATGTAAAATGACCGAAACAAAACCTGAGCCACAGCAAAGAAAATACCATACATCCTATAATCAAGAAACTCAACTGAAGCTTGAAAAATCTGATCGGAATCTATTACAGCTCTCAAAATTGGAGCAGAAAAAAAGTACAATATCAAAAATGAAAACACCGATAAAGGAAGCATAAAATAGATGGCATGATCAAATGTTTTACCAATCATGTGGCTGTTTCCTTCGCCATTACGACGGGAAATTATGATCTGAGTGCCGGTGCCGAAGCCCAAAGCCAACATAAAAAGTACAAAATAAAACATCCCTCCAAGTGCGGAAGCGCCCAGCTCAACTTCCCCTACCCTGCCCAAAAATGCAGTATCGGTGACATTGATCAGATTTTGAGCTACACTGCCAAGAATGATCGGGTAGGCAATGCTCCAGATGCGTTTATATGAGATATTGATTTCCACTTGGATAAAAAACTAGCCGGCAAAGTTACATCCAATCTTTATGCAACTAGATGAATTTTTCAGATCAATTTTATTGTCTGTTAAAGCATCTGCCAAACAATTGCGGCTCTGTCTTGTTATATAAAAGCTGAGGTAAAAATTGCATCAATACAAATCAAGAGATAATGCTTTTTTAAACCATCAGCTGTAGAATTAAAACAAATATCTATGAAAATCATTATTGCAGGCGCAACAGGTCTTATAGGAGAGGCACTTGTTAAACGCCTGGCTGGTAAACATGAGTTGGTAATTTTTACACGTGACGTGCCGGCAGCCAGAATAAAATTCTATGGTGCAGGAATTCATTTTGCCGATTGGCACCAACCGCCTTCACACCTGGCTGCTTTGATAGACGGAAGTCAGGCATTGATCAACCTTGCAGGCACAGGTATTGGTGATGAACGTTGGACAGAAAGCAGAAAAGAGTCCATTTTGGGAAGCAGGACGCAAACTGTTGAAGCATTATATAAGCTGCTGAAAGCGGCTGAAATAAAACTAGAAGTAACTATACAAGCCTCTGCTGTTGGTTTTTATGGTTTCGATAATAACAAATCATTCACAGAGAACGATGATGCAGGAAAAGGATTCCTGGCTGAAGTGAGCCAAAAATGGGAAAATGCGGCTGCTCATCTGAAAGAAATTTCTGAAAGACTGGTAATAATTCGCAGTGGCGTTGTGATGGCCCGGGATGGCGGTGCTTTACCAAAAATGGTACTACCATTCAAATTCTTTGCAGGAGGAAGGCTAGGCAGTGGCAAGCAATGGGTTTCGTGGATAGATATCGAAGATGAGGTTGAGGCAATTCTGTTTTTGCTACAAAATAACACGAGCAACGGGATTTATAACCTTACTGCCCCAAATCCAGTGCAGCAAAAAGTTCTGGCAAAAGCCATAGGAAATGCACTAAAAAGACCTTCATGGATGCCGGTTCCTGATTTCGCCTTAAAAATGTTGCTGGGAAAAATGGGAGACGAATTGTTGATTCAAGGGACAAAAGCTATTCCACAACGACTTCTTGAAGAAGGTTTTACATTTCATTTTGAGCACATACATGATTCCATGAATGAAAACCTCAGATCATAAACAATACTGTAAGCAATTGATATAAACTATACTTCGAAAGGAAATCAAAAACTGATGGCCTCTGTTTTTCCAGATTTGAAAAACAGAGGCCATTGGTTTTTTAAAAAGGGCTAAAGTTGTATTATGAATAGAATTCCAATTTATACCAAAGTGAATTATAGATGAATCCAAAAGCTGTAATGGTATAATGCCGATGGAAAGAAATGTTAGGCCAATTGAGTGAGCGATAATTGGACTATTACATTTCTCCTTTCGGTATTACAAACCAATAATTACTTCGTCAGCATTATAGTGCCTCTTTTTGTAATAACTTGATTGTTAACTTCAAATGTAATCTGATAAAAATACGCGCCGGCACTACTTAGATCTGAATTGTTCAGCTTTATATTGTGTATGCCTGCAGACTGCATTTCATCTGCCAAAAGCTTCACTTGCTGTCCCAGATGATTAAACACTTTTACCCTTACTTTTCCTGCTTTGGACAATGTGTATTGAATATTGGTCTGGTCTTTGAAAGGATTTGGAAATACATTGTGTAAAAGTTCAAGTTCGCTCAGCGCATTTACCGCAGTTGGAGAGGTTTCAATATAATTTGCAGTTAAAAAAACATCATTCAACACACTGGCTGATTTATCCGAAAACTCCGTTCCTGGAAGCATTTCGAGGTAATTAATCCCAACAGAAATATCATTCAGAATCTTTACTTTCAATGCCAAAATCTGATCATTTTGAATGAAGTTTCTTCCTTCCTCATCAATCCATACAGCCTTGACCACGCCATTCTTGTGATCGATATTGAAGATTTCGAATCCAATAACATCAAGCACTTCAAGAAGGTTGCTGTTATAACTGATTTCGAGTGAGGAAGCAGCAATTTCTACATTATCCTTTATTCTCACAGGAATCAGTATTTCATCACCAACACTTGCAGCGATAACTCCTTCAAAACTTATGTCTGAAAGGGATTTTGCAGGATTTCCAGGATTGTAGGAAGCGTTTAAATCGCCTGTGGCAACCAAATAGATGTTAAAAATGTTTGTTCCTGTTTCTATCTGTGGCAATTGTGCTTCATAAAATACTGAAGTGGCCTGTGAGGCTGCCATGTAAATCCCGTTAGGAACAAAAAACATATCTGGTGCAACCGGATAAGCCATTTCATTAAGCATCGTCATCTTCTTCCCTGCAATCTGGAAATTGTGTCTTCCACCGGGGAAAGGTATTGTCAGTGGATCATCAACCGACCGGTAAAGAAGGATAAGTGCATCCAATGAGGTAATACTTGTGCTGTTGTTTGCATCGGCAACCTGTCTGAAGAAAGGCGTATAGCCACTCTCACCGGCCGGACGAATCCAAGGGAAAGCGCTTAGTACAGGATTCTCAACTACCATATAGCTTACAATCAGTGCATCCAGCGCTGTAACACCTCCCCAATTATTCCATGCCCATGTCTGACCAATTAAGTTATTAGTGGTTTCTTCCCAAATACGCATGGTATAACTTTTTCCTGATTCAAGGCCATTAAAACTAAAAGGTAAGTCTTCAATAAGCTGCTGAGGAGCACTTGCCGGAACAAGTCCGTCAAAAATCTGTAAATAAAAAGCACCATCAGTATAAGGTGTTGGTATTTGTGTTTCAACATTATTGAAATAGGCCAGTTTTCCTGCGAGTGTATTGCCAGCGCTGAAATTTGCCTTAATTATCGGATTACAGCTTGAAACAATTAAGTTGAAAGATGTGTTTGTTGACAGCACCTCATCCAAATTATTTGTCCAGTTCACAAAAAACCATCCATCTTCAGCTTCTGCAGTCAAAAGAACTGATTGTCCGATGATTGGTGTGCCACTATAGGATGCAGTTCCAGCTGCTGACGGGTTTGCTGTAACCGATAGCACCACTGGGTTTACTGTCATCGCTATCACATTGGAAGTGGCCGGATTTCCGGTGATACAAGCAAGGGAAGAGGTCATCACAACCTGAATCTGATCATTGTTGTTGGGAACATAAGTGAAAGCACTGTTATTGGTTCCGGCATTTTGGCCGTTAACTTTCCATTGAAATGCGGGTGTTGCGCCACCATTTTCAGGGAATGCCGTGAAGGTCACAGAAGTGCCCTGACAAATGCTGTTTTGTGTTGCCGAAATACTCACGCCGGCCGGAAGGCTGTTGCTGACTGTCATAGCTATGACATTCGATGAAGCCGGATTTCCCGTGACGCAAGTAAGGGATGAAGTCATAACCACCTGAATCTGATCACTGTTGTTGGGAACATAAGTGAAAGCATTATTATTGGTTCCGGCATTTTGGCCGTTGACTTTCCATTGATAAGAAGGCGATGCGCCTCCATTTTCAGGGAAGGCCGTGAATGTGACAGAAGTGCCTTGACAAACACTGTTTTGTGTTGCCGAAATACTCACGCCGGCCGGAAGGCTGTTGCTGACTGTCATAGCTATGACATTCGATGAAGCCGGATTTCCGGTTACGCAAGTCAGCGAAGAAGTCATCACCATATGAATCTGATCGTTATCACTGGGAACATAAGTAAAAGCACTGTTATTCGTTCCAGCATTTTGGCCGTTGACTTTCCATTGGTAAGCGGGTGTTGCGCC
>JAGXRB010000250.1 GCA_018336075.1 Bacteroidota bacterium | reverse complement strand
TCTTCATGGGTCATGCCGAGGCACATATCCCTGCCGCCTCTATCCTTTAATCTGAACATCTCTTCTTTAATTTCATGCCAACGGCCTGTCATCTGCCATATTTCTGCAGGATGTAAAATAGGCATTGTTACTTCCTGTGCATTAATTGCTTCCATTTCTTCAACCAATATCTTATTAATTCGGTTTAATACACGCCATGAAAGGGGAAGAAAAATATATAATCCGGCAGCAAGCTGTCTTATATAGCCTGCTTTTAATAAAAATTTATGGCTGGCTGCCTCAGCTTCAGACGGAATCTCACGCAAAGTAGGGATAAAGAATTTTGTATAACGCACTGTAGTCCTCCATAAAATTCATCATTCAATATTATCATTAATACCTGATCAATGACAACTTAATTGATTTGCATTTCAATAAGACGATAACGATAAAGCACCATCATATTTCTTCAAGTATAGTCTGTAACGACCTCTGGCCCCTTTGTTAAAAACAAAAAAGCAGGATTCCTTGATTTATTATTTAACATAATATATCTTATCAGACATATTAAATGAACTTAAAATGTTAATAACCTGTCATTAAATCAGTTAGAAAATCGGCTTTGCTATGACTGTGAATAAATCCTTTGAGGACTGTATAACTTATAGGCAAGTAAAAAAATCATATTTGTTAAGGGCTTGTGAGTATACTTAAAGGAATGCCAATTAAACGCCCGTTGTCATAACGACCAAGTCTAATTTTAGCTAACATTCCCTCTTCGAGCCCCTTGTCTGGTGGTAGAAAAACCTTGAGATAATCTTCTGTGGTTCCCGTGAAACCTTTTGCTGTCTTGCTTTCAATTATAACCTGCTTTATTTTTCCTATATTGCTCTCTATGTATCTTCTCTTCTTAAGCTCTCCAAGGGTTCTTAAGGTCAGTGATCTCTCTTTTTTAATTTCTTCATTTACTTGTTCAGGAAAGATGGCGGCATTTGTTCCCGGCCTTGGAGAAAAGGAAAAAACATGCAAATAGGAGAATTGTAAATCCTCAAGCATTTGTTGAGTATTTCTGAATTCAAGCTCTTTCTCTCCCGGAAAACCTACCATTACGTCAGTGCCAAGTGAGGTATCATTTAAAATATAAAGTATTTTGTTAATTATCCTGAGATAGTCTTCAACGCTGTAAGTTCTATTCATAGCCATGAGTATTCTATTATCTCCGCTCTGTAGTGGGATATGGAGATGTCGACAAATACGTCTATCTGATAAAACTTCAAGCAGTTCATCATCTATTTCTTTCACTTCAATCGAACTTAACCTTATTCTTATTGTCAGAGTTTTATTTAAAATTGTTTTAAGAAGTCTCGATAAAGAAACTTTTGGTGTTAAATCAGCTCCGTATGCCCCGAGATGAATACCCGTTAGAACAACCTCTTTATAATTCATTGTCTCATAATAGCTTATCTCACCCATGATTTCATCAATAGGCAGGCTTATCGATCTTCCTCTTGTCATAGGTATTACGCAATATGAGCAGGCATTGCTGCATCCATCCTGAACCTTTACAGCAGGCCTGTGCCGAGGTTGTGAATAATCTTCTATTATTCCTATAGAATCAACTTTAATCTTTTTTAAAATATTGTCTTTATCCTTATTTCTTACAATTTCAATAGCGGGCTTTGTGTGTTTCAGTTTTTCATAATTCAATTCCGAGTAGCATCCTGTCACAATAACCCTAATATCGTTATGAAAAGATTTATTGATAAGCTGCCTTGATTGCTGTTCCGCCTTAGCAGTTACAGAGCAGGTATTGATTATGCAAATGTCAGGTTTATCCTTAAAATCAACTACTTTATGGCCTGATTCACATAATTTTCTTTCAATTCTGGTGCTTTCTGCCTGATTGGTCTTACAGCCGAGGGTTAAAACAGTGAATTTCATAAAAGATTAAACGAACTCTCCATAAAGCGAATGTCTGTTAGCCTTTGTTACTAATCCAGATACAATATCGCCAGGTTTTTTACCATCGTGCAAGGGGGCAATAAAAATCTTGTTGGTTCTTGTTCTTCCTGTTAATTTATCATGACCTTTTTCGCTTGGACCTTCTATTAGTATCTCTTGAGTCGTTCTTTCCAGGTATTTATTTTTTTTCTCAGTTATTTTGTTCTGCAAGTCTAATATCTCATAAAGCCTGACTGATTTAACTGCATCTTCTATTTGACCTTCCATAAGTGATGCTGTGGTTCCCGGTCTCTGAGAATATTTAAAAGCGAATATACCGTCAAACTCAATCTCTTTTAAGGCATTAATTGTCTCTTCATGGTCTTCATCTGTTTCTTGAGGAAAACCAGCGATAATATCTGATGTAATTGAAATATCAGGTATTTCCTTCCTGATCGTCAGAATTTTTTTCAGGTATTCATCATATGTATATTTCCTGTTCATCAATCCAAGCACCCGTGAAGAACCGGATTGTAACGGAAGATGAATATGTTCGCAAACATTCTCATAATCCCTTATAGCAAATATTAAATCCTCAGAAAGGTCTTTAGGATGTGAAGTAACAAATCTGATTCTCTTTATACCCTCAATCTTTTTAATCCGTTCCAGAAGTCCAGGGAAATCCACTTCACTCTTGTATGAATTGACATTCTGCCCTAAAAGGGTAACCTCTTTAAAGCCTTTTTGGGAAAGTTCATTTATCTCCCTGACAATGGATGCAGCCGCCCTACTCTTCTCACGTCCACGTGTATAAGGAACTATGCAATAGCTGCAAAAATTATTACATCCATACATTATATTAACTAAAGCTTTAACTGTATCGGCTCTCTCTGCGGGCAAGTCAGTATCCTGAAGATAAGGATTATCCTGTGTGGCTATAGCCTTTTCTTCATTTAAGATAAAATCCTTCAGAAGATTGATATTTTGAGGGCCTATGACATAATCGATAAACGGGGCCTTTTGAATTATCCTGTCACCCTCCTGCTGGGCTATGCATCCGGCAACGGCAATTTTCAATCCCGGATTCCTTTTTTTAAAAGCCTTCATTTTTCCAAGCTGGCTGAAAAATTTCTGCTCAGCCTTCTGTCTTATACTGCAGGTATTAAAGATAATGACGTCCGCATCAGATGGGCCGCCTGCTTCAGCATACCCTTCGGCATTTAAAACTCCGGATATCTTCTCAGAATCATGGAAATTCATCTGGCAGCCAAATGTAGATATGTAATATTTTTTCATGTATTAGTTTAACCTTTTGATAACCCTTTAAGCCCTGAAGCCAATTCTTCCGGCAATGAAATCATCAATTCCGAATGGAGTATCTTCTGCAAATAGTAATCATCATTACGGTAATTCTGATAAAGATTCTGACGTGTTATAATCTTTATCAAACAGTTAAACCCCCTTTCTACCGATGAACTTCTGACAGA
>JAGXRB010000249.1 GCA_018336075.1 Bacteroidota bacterium | reverse complement strand
TTTTTTAACGCCATTGATTAATGTACAACCATAATCACGATATGAGGCTATCCAAAGGGTTCCGTCCCGCGGTAATGCCTCTTTTTTTTACTCTTTTTTGTGCTCTAGTTTTTCTATCAAATTATTCATAAAAACAATACAGTCTGTCATTTTGGCGTATAAAGCTGAATATTTATATCTATTCGGAATCATTAGCTTTAACAACTTATCTTTCTCAAATAATCAACCAGACAGAAAAAGTCGCCGTCGCCTGTAACAATCAAAGCCTTCTCGTAATTATCCCATTCTATCATCGCATGAAGAACCAATTCAGCATCGGTATTACCTTTAACTTTGCCGCCTGAAAGAACTAATACTGGTTTAAAAATAAGCACATAACCGTCTTTTTGCAGTTGCGTATAAAGTGATTGATATTGCGGCACGTAACCTATAAAAAGAAAAGCTTTTACAATTCCATATTTATCTTCGAGATATTTTCTGAACCGTCTGAAATCTAGAATCCACCCTTCTGCACGAATAGAAAGATTAAGGTTCTGGCTATCTATGAATGCAAAATTGTTTTCTTTATTTTTCACTATTCTCCGCCTGTTAAATACATAGACAAAATAACTTCTCGCTTGCCAGCCACCTTTTGGTTCTGTTCCGCATAATGTGCCCCTAACAACCTTTCCGGTATGTGCATTTGAAGTGTAGCTAATACTTTAAACGGATTTGCCAGCTCTTCTTTTAATTTATTAAGCGCAGCCAGAGTCTCTTTTGTTGTCTGCTTGGGCAATCCGCCTTCTTCAAGCTGGCTATAAACTTTTTTAACATATAATTCCTGATCATCTGTGAATTGTTTTGTGCTCTTAAATGCCGCCTTGAGTATTCTATAAACTTGCATTGCGCTATCTTTGCCTCGCTTGCTCTGAAGCTCTAGCATTTCTTCAGTAGTGGCGAAAATAAAGGCATCTTTATTTTTGTCCAGTAAGTCATAGAATAATTCTGATAATTTTTGTTTCTTATCATCTGCAGTGCATTCTATAATACTTGCCGCGGTTAAAAAATCCAGTTCCTGAGCTTCACCTTTTTTTGTAGCGGCAAAAAATTTCTGGAGCTTGCCACGCCTGAAATAAGTTATCAGGGCGTCTTTATGCTCCTGGTCTATTTTTGCCGTACGGGATTTTTTGGGGAGTAATTTTATCTGTTCAAATAAATCCGGTTCTTTGCCTCTAAGGTCTTTAATCACTTGGAGGTATCTAAGTTCGCTATCTTCAGTTTCGTCTTCACCGGTAAGCGTTTTCTTGGACACTAAACGGTTAAACAATTCATGTGATCCTACCGGCTCACCTTCAGTTAAAAGAGCAGCATCTCCTCCTAACAGAGTTAAAAAAGCATTAATCTTAGCTTCCGCAGATTCCTGCAGTTTAATTTCATCGTTGCCCTGCTGAGATGGAAAAAAATTGAATGTATAAATCTTATCAAACTTTGTATCGAGACGATTAATACGACCTACTCTCTGCATCATTCTAGTTGGATTCCAAGGAATATCATAATTAATAACGACATTGGAGCGGTGTAAATTTACACCTTCAGAAAGAACTTCGGTGGAAACCAGTATGCGGTAATCATTTGTTTGATGGCGCGCCCTGTCATCAAAGTTTCTGATAACTATATCACGTGTAGCCTCACCTGAGCCACCGGTATAACAAATCGCAGAATCAGAATATTTCTCTTTTATATTTTTTGCCAGATATTCGGCAGTTTCTTTGGATTCGGTAAAAATAATAAGTTTATTTTCTTTTAAAATTTTATCTTGCGTCAGTTTCTGCAAAAATTTTATGAGCTTAGGGTCTCTGTTTATTTTCTGCCACAATATTTTTATCTGGCGCAATATTTCCAAGTCGCCCTTCAGATCTTTAAGAAAATTCAGCTCTTCATCAGCACGAAATTCGTCAGCTTTGTATTTAACGGCTTTTTCTTCATCTATAAGTTTTTGGATTGCCACATCATCGTCATTTTCCAGCAATTCAAATATCTTATTCGTGTGCTTTTTACTTACGTAAACATTGCCTTTTTCAAATTCCTTAATAAACATTTCATAAGAATAAATGAACCTATCAACAGAGTTTTTAAAAGCGAAAAAACTGCTTTCTAGCCTTTTGACCAGCAAAATCTTCATGAACTTGCCCATGTTCTTTTGGGCTTGTTCTTCTAGTTGGTCAATTTTACCGGTGTAATAAAGCATCGGCATATAGCGGGCGTATTTAAATCTTCTGGAAATTAGATCTATCGTCTTGTTGAAAACCTCATCTTCCGTTTCATTTAATTCATAAAATAGCGGCGTTGGATTTTCAACATCTGGAAATTTTAAGTTTTGTTTCTTTAAATCAGCAGCAAAATATTTGGAAATTTCTGTCCTAGTACGGCGCACCATTAAATATTTGAGCACTTTCTCCCTAATTTCCAACGCATTCTCTTTTACTGTCTTAATATACTGAGCGTGATCGCGTTGGCGATCCAAATTCTTTAGCTTTTTATCGAGCCTATTGAAAAAAGATTCCAGATCAGGCAAATTAGGAATCGTGCTCTTCTTTGCTTTCTGGAATAGCTTAATCTGGCTTAATATATCTTTAGGTGAATTGTTGTATGGCGTTGCAGTAACGAGAATAATTCTTTTACCTCGACATATTTCAGCCAGCATCTCATAGGTCATATTTGATTCAGTACGGAAGCGATGGGCTTCATCAATGATAATGTTTTGATATTTTTCCGTTCCTCTTTCCAAAATATCATTAAGTTTTCCAATTGACTCAAAATCAGCATGAATGCGAAAATCGGAAAAAGCATTTCTCCATGAACCGGGATTATCTTTTTCTAGAAGCACCGGCGGTGCAATGACTAGAGTCCTTCCGTCTATCTGACCAGCAAGTAATGTGGCTATATAGGTTTTCCCTAAACCCACAACATCTGAGACGAAAACACCCCCGTATTCTTCCAATATTTTTTTGGCATTCAATACTGCCTGCTCCTGATACTCGAGCTTCATGAACTGTTCTGGCACATACTTGGCAAATACTTCATCAGAGCGGCTTAACTCATCTTTAAAGTATTCATACAAAAGCTTTAAGTATAATTGGTAAGGCGTTACGTTTTGTTTGAGCCACGTTTTATCTTCAATTGTCTGAATGTATTTTTCGCTTACATCAACAGAATCCTTCCAAAGTGCTTCAAACTTCTTTCTGGCAAAATCATGGTCTGCACTGTTTTTTAATTCAACGTTAAACTCCAGATTATCAACTAATCCGGCCTGCGTTAAATTGCTGGAACCGGTAATAACGCGACCGACATCTCTGTCGCCTTCTTTAAAGCTCATAATGTATAGTTTTGCATGAATATTTTGAGTCGGATACGCGTGAATTTCAAGTTTTTTGTTACGAATCCATTCAATAAACTTAACAACACCGCCCTCTACTGCGCGGCTATCCGTTGAATCTTCCATTTCCTTTTCAATAAGACCTTCAATTTCTTTTTTTGTTTCAGCGTGTGAAAATTGAAGGGATTGCTGTTTATCTTCATTAGCTGCGTTTAATAAATCGAGCGTCTGCTTATCTGTGCTAATGCCAACAAGAATTCTGATTTTTTCTGTTTTTTCGAGAGCGGGATAGATTGCATGAAAACCACTGGTGTAAAAATAACCGACAAGGCAATCAAAAAATTGGGAATCTTTAATTAAAACCTCAAATCTATCTTTTAAGTGTTTACCCTTTTCATTTGTAATAAACGTGAGGTCTGTAGTCATAGTCAATTTTTCTATTGGTTTAACAAATCTATAATTTTCATTTAATTATTTTTAACTGTTTCCAATAAATATTTCCTGAAGAATAATACAATATTACAGAAATATTGCAACCGTAAAAGACAGAAGAAGAGATTGCCACGGCGGCTTGCGCCGCCTCGCAACTACTGCGTCGGATTGCTTCACCCCAAACGCGGAGGGTTCGCAAAGACAATAAAACAAAGATTGCTTCGTCACTTACGTTCCTCGCAATGACGCAATGAAAATCAAAAATCAAACATCGCCTTTTTTCTCCGCACCAGCCCGCCCTTGACCACCGGCAACACCGCATCCTCATCCACTTCAGGCATCCCTTTTTTATTTCTTTTTTTTCTTTCTTCTTCCGCCTCCTTGATTGCTT
>JAGXRB010000248.1 GCA_018336075.1 Bacteroidota bacterium | reverse complement strand
CTGGGCAAAAATCCTTTTGGCAACAAAACATTCAATTTCGACATCTATGTAAAAGAAGGTGCCGGAGCTTTCGTTTGCGGTGAAGAAACAGCACTGATAGCGTCCATTGAAGGACAGCGTGGAATGCCCAGAAAAAGGCCACCTTTTCCGGCTGTTTCCGGTCTTTGGAAAAAGCCAACAAATATCAACAACGTGGAAACATGGGCTAACATCCCCTGGATTATCCACAACGGCCCGGCAGCTTATGCAGCCTATGGTACTGAAAAAAGCAAAGGAACCAAAGTGTTTGCGCTTACAGGAAAAATCCGCAACGGAGGTTTGGTAGAAGTGCCGATGGGCATCACCATCAATGATATTATTTTTAAGCTTGGAGGAGGCATTCAGGGAGGTAAAAAGTTTAAGGCAGTGCAACTTGGTGGTCCTTCAGGTGGCTGTATTCCAGCCGAACTGGGCGATACACGTGTTGATTACGATTCAGTGAATGCTACAGGCGCTATCATGGGTTCAGGCGGGATGGTAGTGATGGATGAAACCACATGCATGATAGATCTGGCTAAATTTTTCCTTCATTTCACACAGGATGAATCTTGCGGTAAATGCACCTTCTGCCGGATTGGAACAAAACGTATGCTCGAAATTCTGGAACGTATCACAGAGGGTAAAGGAAAAGAAAGTGACATCGAATTGCTTGAAAACCTCGCTTTCCAAATAAAAAACAATTCACTTTGCGGACTTGGCCAGACTGCACCCAACCCTGTTCTGACAACACTGCAATATTTCAGAGCCGAGTATGAGGCACATATTTTTGATAAAAAGTGCCCGGCAAAAGTATGCAAACCCTTGCTTAAATATTCAATTAATCCCGATACATGCACCGGTTGTATGGTTTGCGGCAAAAAATGCCCTACCAATGCCATTGACGGCGACAGAAAAAAAGTGCATGTGATTAACCAATCCATGTGCATACAGTGCGGCGAATGTTTCAATGTGTGCAAGTTTGATGCTGTGATAGTGGAGTAAATTGGTCCGAAGCAGAAAGAATAAATGGGAAAAAGAATTTGAAAAACCATCTGATCATGAAAAATAATTGTCAAAAGAAATTGGAAATAATCCCCTTACGGCAAAGACAAATAACACTGAATATTCAACTGATAATCACGACACCTCAGCTTCCCGCTTTTAGCTATTAACTTCAAATATCCTAAGAAATGAGTCAATATATCAACATAAAACTGAATGGCAATTTAGTAAGTGGCTTCGAAGGTGAAACCATTTACGAATGTGCAACACGCCATGGCATTGAAATTCCAACCCTTTGCCACGACCCGCGCATCGAACCCTTTTCTTCATGCTATGTGTGTGTTGTTGAGGTTGCCGGAATGCGCGGTCATCAGCCTTCATGCTCAACATATATCACTCCAGGAATGGAAGTTAACACAGAATCTGAAGCAGTGAAAACATCGCGTAAAACTGCATTGGATCTTTTGCTCAGCAACCATTATGCCGACTGTCTTGGCCCTTGCAAGCAAACTTGTCCGGCCGGTGTTGATGTGCAAGGTTATATCTCACTCATCGACAAAGGCCGCTATTCTGATGCTGTTGCCCTGATCAAAGAAACCAATCCGCTTCCGGCAATTTGCGGTCGTGTTTGCGTCAGACCCTGCGAAGCCGCCTGCCGCAGAGGATTGATGGAAGAGGGTGCTGCTGTTGGAATCGACTATCTGAAGCGTTTCGCATCTGACCGCGATCTGGAATCAATTGAAAAATTTGTACCGAAACTCAAAGCCGAAACAGGGAAAAAAGTTGCCATTATCGGTGCTGGCCCGGGCGGCCTTTCGACGGCATATTTTCTAAGGCTGGAAGGTCATGCAGTTGAAATTTTTGAAGCAGCTCCCAATCCCGGAGGATGGCTTCGTTATGGCATTCCGGAATACAGACTTCCAAATAATCTGCTTGATAAAGAAGTGAAAAACATCACTGATCTTGGCGTGAAAATTCACTATCAAAAAAAGTTGGGAGACAACATCCGCTATAAGGATCTGAAAGAAAATTTTGATGCCACTGTACTTACAATAGGATCGCAAAAAGGCACAGGTGTCGGTTGTCCTGGCGATGATGCTGAAAACGTTTTTTCAGGCATCGACTTCCTTAGAAACATGGAAGTTACAGGACAGAAATACGATTTCAGCGGAAAGACGGTGGTCGTTGTCGGGGGAGGAAATACAGCCATGGATTGCTGCCGTACATCGATTCGCTGTAATGCCGAAAAGGTATATATCGTTTATCGGCGTACCGAAAAAGAAATGCCTGCAAACCCAATTGAGATTCATGAATCCAAGCTCGAAGGTGTTGAATACCTGTTTTTAACAAACCCTGTTGAAATTACAAAAGATGAAAATGGGAAACTAAAAACTGTCAGACTTATCCGAATGACGCTCGGTGAGCCTGATGCTTCGGGCCGTCGCAGACCAGTGCCATTGGCTGATTCGGAGTTCGAACTTAAGGCCGACTTCATTCTTGCGGCAATCGGGCAAAAAACTGATGTCAATTTTATTGATGATATCAATGCAGATTCAGATCAGGGCAAGCTCGTCATAAACCGTTGGGGAGATATTGATGCCAATAAAAAAACACTTCAAACAGGTATTCCATCAGTATTTGCTGCAGGAGATGGAGTTACGGGACCGGCTACCATTATAGAAGCAATAGCACAGGCAAAAATTGCTGCCAATTCCTGTCATCAATACCTCAGTGGCCAGGAAATAATCCCGACGAAAAAGGAATTTCTAAGCAAAAAAGACAATTTTAAAACGCAGGTTTCTTCGGATTATAAACATCATTTCCCGCAACAAGTGCGACAGGAAATGCCGGTATTGGAGCCAGATAAAAGAAATAATTTCAGTGAAGTTGAATTGGGTTATGCTGACGAATTTGTTGCCCAAATGGAAGCAAGCCGTTGTCTGGAATGTGGTTGCAACGCCTATTTCGACTGTGATCTGAAAAAACATTCAACAAACTACGATGCAGAACAGAAGGCTTTTGAAGGCGAATATCATCAGCACGAGGTCGATTTCAGGCATCCTTTCATCGAAATTGATAACAATAAATGTATCCTTTGCTCCCGCTGCATCCGTATTTGCAAAGAGGTGACAGGTGCAGGAGCTCTGGGCTTAATCAACAGAGGTTTCAAGAGTTTCGTTTCGCCTGCTATGGAATTGCCGCTGAATGAAACAAGCTGCGAAAGCTGCGGATTGTGCATCACCACTTGTCCGACCGGAGCCATCAGAGAAAACTACAGCTTTAAGCCCGGTCCATTGCCCCTTGAAACTATTCAAAGCATTGATATTTTTGGTTCAGAGGGCTATGAGGTAAATCTTCATCACTATCGCGGACAATTTTATGGTGCATCACCAAGAGTAGGCGAGATAAACCGGCTTGGACTCATTAACCGCAGGCAAATGTTTGGCTATAAGTTATTTAGCCGCAAAGACCGTCTGACAAAACCAATGCTTCGTGAAGGTGATAAATGGATCGAAATCAGTTTTGAGCGCGCTTACGAAATTATTGCTGA
>JAGXRB010000247.1 GCA_018336075.1 Bacteroidota bacterium | reverse complement strand
TGGTCAGACAGGGCAAATATAAGCATTTTTTAGCTTTTAGCTATTGGCTATTGGCTATTAGCGGCTAAAAGCTAAAAGCCAAAAGCCAAAAGCTTTCTACTCTCTCACATCTTCACCATCTTCTCAGTTTTCACAGTTCCATTTTCGTACTCTACAGCCAGCACATAAAGCCCGGCGGCAAATCCGTTCATATCAATATGGGCCAATCCTTCATGCCACAAAGTTTCCATTTGGCGCACGGGGGTGCCGGTTTGGTTGTAAACCGTGATGCGTTTTACCTTTTCCAGGCCGAACAGTTCCACCGTAAAGGCATTGCGGAAGGGGTTTGGTGCGGCTACCATTTTGGCTTTAACCAGCGGGTTTTCGGGCAGGCTCACCCAAACGTTTTGGTTTTCGAAGGCGCCCATATCAATGCGCCCGCCAAAGATGCGTGGGTTGCCGAGGAAGTCGAAAGCGGGGATGTTCAGGCCGGTGGTATCGGGTGTGCCGGTGTTTACTGCAGGGGAATCATCCTGTAGTGACCAGTCGTATTCCCAGCCGTTATAGTCTAAGCCGTAGCCAGGTGCAGGGTTCACAAACAGGGGGTCATCCTTTATAATATTTTCTCCATCAATACGACTTTCCCACACCAAACAGTATTGCACATCTGGAGGTAATGACAACCAGGTAAGGGCTAAGTCATCATCTGCAATACTATTACTGAAATTATTCCATAAAATATTGTTATAAAAATGCAATTGACTTGAAAAACTACTGACTCCAGGTATTCCACTAGTATAAAAATTGTTTGCTATAGTATTATTATAAGCAAAATGTTCACTCTCCAACATGCCAAAATGTATTGTAGACATATTGAAATTATTGGCAAATATATTATTAACAACAGATGATTTTTTGTTCAGAAGCGCAAGTGTTGTTAAGGAAATGTTGTTGAAAAAATAGGTGTTTTGTATTAAAAACTGACTTTCAGGAGGTCCCCATGACATTATAAATAGTGCTGCACCATTGCTAAAAACGTCATTTGTCGAAGTTTTTGACCAGGCAATATTACGCTTAAAAACACAGTGTTCAATTTGTAAATTATAAATAAAATCGTAGTAGTAAATAGCACCGCCATAAGCCAAAACCTTATTCTGCGTGAAATCACAGTTTGTAATAATAAGGTTATGTACTTTCCTGCAATAAATGGCACCTCCTTTTGTTCGGGCAAAATTATTGTAAAAATTACAATAGTCAAACGTAATATTCTGATAATAAGTAATTCTAAAAGCCCCTCCCTGGTTGCCTTCTAAATCATCTGAAGACCCCTCTGAACCATACCAAGAACCAGGGATATTTGCCTTACCATATTCGAAAGTACAATGTTTGAAATGAGCTTCTCCGTTTGGATTATCAAGTAAATGAAGGCCGCCCCAGCCGCCGTTAATAGTTGCTGTATCCCACAAGCCGGTTGTATCTGCTGCCGTGAAAATGATTTTGTTGTCAAATTGTCCAATGGCAAATACATTGCCTCTTGTTTCAATTTTAGATTGATTATGGGCAGTAACGACAGTTCCAGGGCTAATAACCAATGTTGTTTGTTCGTCAATGTAGAGGTTTTCATAAATATCAATGGTTCCTGACCAAAAGAGGGTGTCTGGATGATTGACAGCCCAAAGATTAAAACCAGCAACTAACCATAAAATACTAAAATATACTAACTTTTTCATATAAAATCAATATGGTGACCAAATACCTCTCAAATATGCAGAGCACAATGAGAGGTGTTTGGTCGGGTTTACAATAATAATTAATCGGCAATGCCTCCATTCGGGATACACTCATAAGTAGCGTAGGTTACAAAATAGCCATGATAATAGTCATAGCCCGAAACCCCATTCACTTCTCTGGGTATTCCATAACTTGTAACATCAACAGCTGTAAAAATGCCATTTGTGAGCATACCGCCATTTGAGGGTGAACTATAGAAAAGCGTTGCCCCATTCTGTAATAATTCGTTTAGCGTTATATAATCTATACAAGGTGGGTTATAAGCACCCGGGAGCCATTCATGATAAATCATGTCATTTTCAGTGCCTGGTGAAAATGTAGTTTCATCCACGCTAATTATTACTATTTTTCCATTCAGACAAGCCGGATAAGGTACATGATAAGGGTTTGGGCTATTGAACCGCCATTCAAGTTCCTCCCCTGCATCTGATTCCCATATGTATTGCCCATCACATCTACCGAGCATATTTCCGTAATACCAGTCATCATCATCTGCAAAAGGCTGGTAAAGTCTGCCGGTTCCAAAACCTAGCCCTGTATATATAGTAATTACGGCTTCGGAGGACCTTCCTGAAAAATCAATAACCACATCACCTACCACCATATGGGCCACTTCAGTACCTGTTTGCGTCAGCAAACTATTCAGGTGGTTTTCCATATTATCAAGCAGTAAACCAAGGTCGGAAATCCCAACCATTTGGTTTTCGTCCAAAGGTAGGGTGTAGTACATGGTATCCACTTCAAATTTACCAAACAAGCTGTCGGGATAACCTTGTGTTACATTATAAAAAGCCTCCACATACCATTCGGCACTGTCAAGCTGCATGCTTGTGGTACTTTTTTGGGGATTGTCAAGAGCCTGTTTAAAAGCAACCAATTTGTTGTAAGCCATTTGTGCGCTTTCGGTCATATGAAATTGTTGTTCTGAGCCAACTTCAGCTTCTTCGTTTTTCTGGCACGAAAACAGCATAGCCAACGAGAGCATGGTCAATAAAGCTGCATATTTAATATATTTATTCATGATAATTTAATTTAAGTTTTTGTAGAAATTAGACTGCTTTGTTTGTTTATTCTTTTTTCCAAAAACCATCATGGTGGTCTGACCCCCTATAAACTGGACTAAATTAAACATTAGTTACAATACTATCTGATAAAGGCATAATTTTGTCATTACCCCAAGAGTATTCAGAAGAGGAGTCCACGGGTTTTTGACTTGTGGTCTCTTCTCTGAAGAAATAAATTACCTTTTTATTTTCAGTTTTAGCTATAATAGCTC
>JAGXRB010000246.1 GCA_018336075.1 Bacteroidota bacterium | reverse complement strand
TGGAAACGGCCGCAATTTTTAGAACATCCTCGATGGTATAGAACTGATGGACTGGCAGGCGCGACTCTGCGCGAAAGTGTCGGGGCGGCTGGAGCGTGGATATCCAAGACTCTGACACTCGTTTATAGCGCAATGGCCATTCAGCACGGGCGAAGGCGAAGAACTGACGGGCCGCCGCGATTCCTTTCGAGACCGATGCTGGGGCGAGTTTTTTATCTTCCCCTTGATTTGCTGTGAGATAGGCGGGGTAGACGGGGTCAATGTTTTTGGCTTTCGGGAAGGGGGTCTCGTCTGCCCATTCGAGGAGGTGGCGCAAGTAAGCGCGCATCCGCTTTACAGTTTCGGGACTATTCTGGCGGACGCGGTCGAGATGATGCAGGTAGGTGCGCACATCTAGCCAGTTTTGACGGTGTATCATGATTGCCCCGCTTGGCGCGCCCGGGCGCGGTTGATGGTGCGCCCGCAGCCGGAGCAGGGAGCCTGCAGCAGCTCGAGATAGCGATTGACGATTTTTACTCGCGGGTTTTTCAACTGCACAGGCCGGTTGCATTTCATGCACCAAGCGTGCCCTTCGGGCAAGCCGAATCGTTTGGCTCGGCGCTGCGAGATGGTCTGGCGCGCCCACGCAACGAATGCCGGGCCATGTATCCAAACGTTGCCTTTGGGGTCGCGGGTGTGGGGTAAGCCTGCCGGCAGGTAAGAGCGGTAGACGGTATCTTGGGTGACGCCTATTTCCTCGGCAATTTCGCCGGGTTTGTAGAGCATATCCAAGATGCGCCCAAGTTTGATTATGTGGGTATGCTTGAGTAGGGGTTGTCTCATTCGGCCTCCAGGAATAAAAAAAGCAAAACACGACGCCCGGTAATTACCGGTTGTTGTATCTCGCTCTCCTGAAGCCAGATTAGGGGAGCAGAACCACGCTACTTTGCGATTCTGCTCCATTTGTCGGGGCGAGAGGATTTGAACCTCCGACCTCTTGCACCCCATGCAAACCGAAAATTTGCGCCGAAACACAGACTGATTACATAGGTAAATTTCCTAAGTAATCAGTCTGTGTTTTTGAATAAATCTTTGATTGTTGGATGTCTGTGATTGAAAGTATCGCAATTTGAATATACAAGGCAAAAAATTAAGTAAACTTGTTCGACTTTATATCAGCGGTCTTTAGATAAAAACTGAACATTGGTGAAGGTTGCTCGAAAAAATTTGAAAACATGTCATCCAATCCGAGGGGATGCGTGTGTGGAACTTTAACAACCCCAAGCAAAATGAAAGGTGAGCAACAATCACCAAGCGTCAAAGCGATATTGGGGTATTTAAGCGTTATCAGGATCCTAAATCTAATTGTATTGATCTGGCGCACCAACCCGAATTTCATTCTGACTTAGTTTGTCTGCCTGGCCGCTCACAAACGAAAGGATACTTACCATGAAAATAACAACCGCAAAAACCGGCTTCTTGCTATCACTAAGAGCGCGAGGTTACGCGCCGGCAACCATTGAACTATACCGTTATGTGCTGGACGCGCTCGCTGACTACCTGGACGATCCAGAAGTCAATAAAATCCGCCTGACGGACCTTGAACGCTATTTTGTCTACTTGCGTGATGAATATAAACCGACAAGAAAAAGTGGGGATTCATCGCCACTTTCTGGGAGTACTCTGCAAAACCATTGGAAAGGTATTCGGGCATTTTTTGCATGGGCGGTGGATGAATTGCGTCTAAAATCACGCCCGGATTTGCGATTAAAACTACCGAAAAATAATCCTAAACTGATTCGCCCTCTCAAGCAGGATGAAATCAAATCGTTACTCATTGCTGCTGAGCGAACACAGGAGGCAGTCCCAAGTAATCGTCGCCCGTTTACCATGCGTCGGCCAACTGCCGACCGCGATTCTGCTATCTTGCTTATGCTGCTCGATACCGGCGTCCGCGTTGGGGAATTGGCTCGTATGACTGTTGATGATGTAAATCTAAAAACAGGTGAAGTCATTGTCACACCCTTCGGAGAGAGTGGTCGAAAAACCAAGGGACGTGCGGTTTTTATAGGCAAATCAACAATGCGGGTACTTTGGCGATATTTGGCAAATCGGGGCAATCCGGAACCCGAAGAACCTTTATTGCTTTCCAGACATGGACATCCGATGAGTCGCAATTCCATTAGATTATTATTGGCCGATATGGGTAAGAGGGCCGGAGTGGCAAATGTTCATCCTCATCGATTTCGGCATACATTTGCAATTGAATTTTTACGCAATGATGGAGATGTGTTTAGCTTACAGCGAATTTTAGGGCATGCTGATTTAGAAACCGTGAAAAAGTATCTTGAACTGGCGCAAGCGGACACGCAAAACGCACATAAACGGGCATCACCGGCTGACCGCTGGAATCTATCCCGAAAGTAAATAATCAGCCCAACTTCACCAGAACAATCAATATCAACAAAAAAAGCGAGGCTTTTCGGCCTCGCTTTTTTTGATTAACGCTTGCGCTTACCTCCTTTCTTGTGCAGCAAGTGGGCCGGTACAGCGTCGCCGAACATGGAGGCCTGCATCACATCGGATGAGTCATGCGAGACCGTCGCCAATTCGCGGCTGGACTGCCATGAAGCCTGGCTAACAGCCTGCATGAAATCCAATTGCGCCTGACTGCGGGTAACTTCCTGGCGGGCCTGCTCGATAACCTCCGGCGTAACCGGGATGGCGGGTTCGGGCAGTTCCACTTCGATGGGCTGCTGGTGTATCGCGTTGATGCGGGCCAGGGCGGATTCGAAGATGTCAATCCAGCCATCGTCGTTGTCCACAATGGACAGGTCGATGTCGTCGTCTTCGCCATCCTTCTTTTCGGCTTGCTTGCGTGTCCATGCGTCGAGTTCGACGGTGAGAGCAGCCAGGGCCGCTTGTGTCTCTTCGTACTCGCGCTCATGCTGCCAGGTCTTCGGGATTTCAACTTCCAGTGAAGCCAGGTCGGTGTGGAGACGGGCCAGGTGAGAGCGGGCGTCTGCCAGTTTCTTGTCCAGCGCGCGCAGGGCGGCATCCAGACTGATGAACAGCCCTTTATCGGTGCTTTCCACGTTGGCAAGCAGGAGTTCATCGTTGGGCAGCATGAACCCGATGGCGGTTTCAACTTCCACGAAGGTTCCGCGTGTTTTGCGTTGCGTGAACCCGGCCAGTTTTACGCCGCGATACTCGCCAAGGACGGTCAGGTCCCGAGGTACCAGGGCCGCTTTGCGCAGGGCCTTGCCCGCCGATTCGCGTTCCGTGTAGGTCGTCCCGTTGATGGTTGCCGAGAAGTCCTTGCCGGTCGCTTCGCGCTGGGCGATGCTTCCCTCCAGCGTGCGGATTTCGGCTTCGACCTGCGGGATGCGGGATTCGATGAAAGCCTTGTCGCGCACATGACCGCTGCGGGTGCGCAGCCACTCCGCGCGCAAAGCGTCCAGGCGAATCAAGGCGGCGTCCAACTCGACCTTTTTCAACATGAGTGGATTACCGGAAGCGATGGCCTTGATGGCCGCGTAGGATGCGACTTCATCGCCGATGTCGTCGGCGTCGCGCTGGACAATCCCGCGTTCAAGGTCTTTGATGAAACCCAGTTTGGTTTCCAGCGTCTGCCAACTAAACCCGTCGAAACTACCGGGCGTGACGTAGACAAACTCGAAGACCTCACCATAGCGGTTGCCGGGACGCTCCATGCGTCCGGTGCGCTGGATCAGGCCATCCGGTTTCCAGGTGGGGGTTAGGTGATGGATAGCCAGCATACGCTCATGCACGTTGACACCCACGCCCATCTTCTCGGACGACGCAATCACCACCCGCTTGCGACCTTCGTTGACCGCTTTGAACAGGGCGTTTTTTTGCTCGGTCGTTTTGGCATCGTGGGCAAAGGCGATTTCGGCCTCCGGGATGCCGCGCCGCGCGAGGCGGCGCTTGATTTGGGCGTAGATGTCGGTCGTCAGGGCGAGTTCGTCTCCGGTCAGCGCTTCTGCGTCGTCGCCGGTTGCGTCATCTTTACGGGCCTGTTTTGCCTTCGGGGTGGCCAGGTCGCAGAAGACCAGCTGCGCGCCGCGCATGGGTGTACTCATGCGGTGGATGGCGGCTACGGTCTCGACCAACCTGTCCACTTTCGGCATTGGCCCGTTCGGGTTGCTGGCGAGTACCAGGCTGACGTCCAGGGCGCATTTGCGTCCATCGGACGAGATGACAAGCATGTTGTCCTCGGATGACTTGACCCCGCCAGACCTGATGGCTTCGGCGCGCGTGCCGAGGGAACGAACGTAATCGCGCAAGCGCAAGTCACGTTGGCACTTGACCTTAATCAGCCCGCCCGCGAACTTTTTGGGCATGTCGGGGATGTCGCCTTCCTGGATGGCATACGCATCTGTGAACTGGAAGTAGACTGCGAACAGGTCGCGCAGATTTTTGAATCGCCGGAAGCGGGTGTTCATGCGAAAGCCGGAACCGTCCGGGGTCATCTCGACACCCGGCTCCGCGATGGCGTATTGATAGGCCCAAGCGTCAAAATGAGCCAGGCCCATTTCAATCAATACACGCTCCTGCATGTAGCGCTGCATGGTGTAGGCTTCGGCCAGGGTGTTCGAGACCGGCGTGCCAGTCAGGGCGACCACCTTGCCGCCGCGCTGGATCGACCAGCGGGTCTTCATATACATATCGAAGGCGCGCTGGGATTCCGAGTTGGGCAGACCGGCGATGCGGTTGATGCGGGTTTTGAAGAACAGATTTTTGTAAGCGTGGAATTCATCTACAACCAGCATGTCCACGCCGAGCATCTCGTAGGTGATGGTGTCAGGAGAATCCTTGGCCATGCGCTTCTTCTCGAACAAACGCGCCTCGAAGGCGCGCTTGGAACGTTCGATGCTCTTGATGGCCGCCGCAGCGGACTCCTTCTTGTCGGACTGGGCTTTGAGTTCCCACAGGTATTTCTCCAGTTCGGCCACCTGGCCTTCGATGAAGTCGATTTCGGCCTCGACGCTCATGGGGAGCAGTTTGAAAACCGAATACGGGACGAGCACCAGGTCCCAATCGCCAGTGGCGATACGCGATAAAAACGTGCCGCGT
>JAGXRB010000245.1 GCA_018336075.1 Bacteroidota bacterium | reverse complement strand
GACTGCGGCTGCCGAACACCATGAACGTATAGACGGCAAAGGGTATCCGAATGGATTGCAGGGCGAGCAACTCTCGCTGGTTTCACGGATTGTCGCCATCGTGGACGCCTTTGATGCGATGACCAGTACGCGCCCGTATCGTAAGGGGATGCCGATTGAGACGGCGCTCAATATTTTGAGAGAAAACGCCGGAACTCAATTTGATACCGAGCTGGCGCGCCACATGTGCGAGTTGGGCAAGGCTGGCGACCTGGCGCATATCGTCGGGCACACAGCGGACGGCATCCCGGCTGTCACCTGTCCGCATTGTGGGCCAGTGGTCGCCATTCCACGTAGCACCGAGGATGGTGACATTGTTTATTGCCGCGCCTGCCGTGGCGAATTGCAGTTGCGCCGCCGTGGGGATACTTTCGAAGCCGAAATGATAGGGATGACGGATGACCCGCGTAAATTGGAGCCTGTTCCCAATGAAGCCGGGATAGAATCGCTACTGGAACAAATTGGGTGAGCAATCTGACGGATTGTCACCCAAGTTTTTGTAAGGAGAGTGCCAGATTGAATTTCTGGAAAGAGAGAAACGGCAACCATGAACGCCGCCGACAAACAAAAGCTGGGACCCAGGGAAACTATGAACACAAAACATGTTCGCAAAAAGAAGAAAATAAAAGTGGAGAATCATGAACAAGCGTTTATCGGCCCGGCTGTAAATTCTGGCAAGGTGAATAGAAAACAATTTCTGGAAACATGGACAGAAAGCCCGGAACTTTATCGCTTTCTTTTTAACAACATCAATGATGCAATTTTTGTTTCGGTAAGGGACGAAGAAAATATTCTTCCAGGAAAATTTACCCTGGTTAGTGATATAGCCTGTCAACGTTTGGGATATACGCGGGATGAACTGCTTCAGATGACTCCTCTTGACATTAGTGAACCCCTGGCTACTATCCCTGGGACGTTAGAGTCGCTTACAAAAGAGGGGCAACAAATTCACGAAGAGATTTTGGTTGCAAAAGATGGGCGCAAAATTCCGGTTGAAGTTAGCACGCGCCTTTTTCAGTTAGATGGGCAAGAAATGAACCTGTCTATTGCACGTGATATTAGTGAACGTAAACAAGCAGAAAATAAATTAAAACTCCAAAGCACGGCTCTCAATGCTGCGGCAAATGCGATTGTAATCACAGACAAAGATGGCACAATTCAATGGGTTAATGCCGCCTGGAGTCGATTGACGGGTTACTCTTACGAAGAATCGCTCGGTAAAAACCCGAGGATTTTGAAATCAGGCGTTCAGGACGCCTCTTATTATGAAAATCTATGGTCTATCCTTTCAGAAGGAAAAGTCTGGCACGGAGAATTGGTCAATAAACGCAAAGATGGAAGTTTTTATTCAGAGGAACAAACCATCACGCCGGTCTATAACGACAATGGGGATTTGACTCATTTTATCGCCATCAAACAAGATGTCAGCGAGCGCAAAACGATGATGGAAAAACTCAGGCAATTAAGCATCTATGATTCATTGACTGGCCTATATAATCGAGGTTTTTTTGAAGCAGAAATGTCCCGGCTTGAACAGCAAAAAAACTTTCCGGTTAGCATCATCATTGGCGATATAGATGGCTTGAAGACCATAAACGACCGCGATGGACATGCGGCTGGTGATGCATTGATTCAACGTGGCGCTCAAGTATTAAAGAATGCATTTCGTTCTGCAGATATCGTGGCGCGTATTGGAGGCGATGAATTTGCTGTAATTTTGCCGCAAGCAGACGAACTAACAGCAAAAGAAGCCTTGTTACGCTTGCGCCATATTCTTGATGCCCATAATCGCTCTTACCAGAATAACCCGCTCAGTATTTCGCTGGGGGTAAGCACTACCAAAGGCACATCAACCTTGTTGGAAGTTCTGAGAGAAGCGGATGCAAATATGTACAGGGAAAAGCGGGAACATTATCGCGACTAGTGCCGGAACTTTCTAAAAATGTAGGGTAAAAGTGGCACATTTCAGCCGCTTTTACCCTGCAAACTAATGAAGTTCCGGTGCTAGCGCTGATGCGCATAGTTTGCCATCAAGTGCGCCATTTTTTCCTGTAATTCTGCCGGACTGTCCACGATGTGATGGTCGTCCAGCAAGCCAGATTCATGCAATTTGCGGCGTGTTAGCGGCGTGGAAACTGCCAGAACCAGCGCCCCAGCCGCTAACCCTGCGCGAACCCCGGCGACAGAATCCTCGACCACCATGCACTTGTCAGGCGCAGTTCCCAGGGCTTTGGCGGTTAACAAGTAAATCTCCGGGTCGGGCTTGGGATTTTCGACATCTTCCCGGGTGGCAATAAAATCGAAAGCAGTTTCAAGTTTCAGGGCGCGCAGTGACCGTTCAACCTGTGGACAATAGGACATGGTTGCCAGTCCCACCTTGCAGTTGGCGGTGCGCACCTGATGCAATAAATCCACATTGTGCGGCCAGGCGGCTGCGCTCAGCACAGATTCATCTGCCACAATTTCTTCAAAGATTCTCAGCCGAAGGCGGGTGTAAACCTGCCAGGGTTCACTTGCGCCAAACTCCATCATACGAGTACGCGCAAATTCTTCCAGGCCAAAACGCTGGAGCATTCCCCTGGAAACTTCCTCACGCGAGCCGCCAACAAAGTCTTCAAAAGCGGTGATGGCCTCGGCCTCACTGAATACGCCCGGCCTGAGTTGGATTGCGGCGCGGGCATAGGATTGAGCTTTGAGTTGCTCGGTCTCCAGCAGGGTTCCATCCAGGTCAAAGATAACAGCCCGAATCATCATACCCCCTTGAGATATTCGCGAATGAGCAGCGCGGCGGTTGCTCCTTCACCTGCTGCCGAGGCAACCTGCTTGGTGCTACCCTGGCGCACATCCCCCGCCGCAAAAATGCCCGGGTTACTGGTTTCGAGGAACATCGGTTCGCGTTTCTCAAAGCCGGGAAGCTGCCGCCCGTCATGCACCAGGTCATGCCCGGTCACAATGAAGCCCCATTGGTTGCGCTCCACGTCCGTTTTTTCGAGAATGCCCGTATTGGGTGTCAGTCCGATAAAAACGAACACACCGGAGGGGTGGATGGTTTCAGTCTGTCCCGTTTCACGGTTTTTTATGGTCACTTCTTTCAGTTTGCCACCTGCGCCGCTGAATTGTGTCACCTCGGTATGGAAGCGCACATCAATTTGTGGATGGTTGAGCGTTTTTTCCTGAATCACCTGACTGGCCGAAAGTTTGTCGCCGCGTACCAGCAAAGTTACTTTTTCGACAAACTTCACCAAAAACAGACTTTCCTCCGCTGCGCTATTACCGCCGCCGATGACCGCCACCGGCTGGCCCTTATAAAACGGCCCATCACAAGTGGCGCAAAAATGGATGCCCGCGCCGATGAAATCGTCCTCGCCAGGCGCGCCCAGGCGCTTGTAACGGCTGCCGGTTGCCAACAAAATGGCTTTG
>JAGXRB010000244.1 GCA_018336075.1 Bacteroidota bacterium | reverse complement strand
CCCGCCGTGATTGCGCAGCCATCGAGGCGGCCTTGAAGAAAACAGTTTGTGAAGCCAGCACCATCCCGGAAGCGATTGGGGTTGCCACAAAAACCCTGCGCGAACTTGCCTTCCGGCATCCAAGCGAATTCCTCGACCAACCGATTATCCCTGAAACAAACCACTGGCCGCGCGGTGTGGTGGAAATCGTCCGGCGCGTGATTGGGCTGAAAGGGGACATGCCGGAAGAACTATATAAGGCTGCCGAAAATCTGCAAAATCACATCATCCACGCTTACGGGACGGTGGTCATCACGCACTATTTTCTGCAGCAGGTTTCGCCGCGCCTGAAACTGTCCCAAGGACAGATGTGGGCCATCATCGCTCTGCGCGACAGTTGCTGGTACGACTACACCCGCAAGGCTCCGATTCCCCTGGCTGTTCTGCCAGGTGGCATTGAGGAGTTGGCCGCGATGTGCGGCTCGACCTCCAAGTCCGTTCGGAACTGGTTGAATGACCCGGCCTTCCAGATGTTTGCCGAAATCGTGGACACGGAAGGGGTTGAACTGCCTGAGAGTTGGGGGCTGCGCCATGCTGTCTTCAACGTGCGTCTGACCGAGCCAACCCGCGAAGATTGGGAAAAAATGATACACGGGTTGGGAAAAAATGATTCGGAAGAAGCTGAAAATGCTTCATGGCAGGATAAAAATGCTTCAGATTATGGCGAAACAGGCTATTCTGACAGGGAAAAAGCGATACACGCTTCGGAAAAAATGATACATAGGTCTGGAAAAAGTGATACACGGCCTGGGAAAAAACGATACACGCCCAGGGAAAAAATGATACACGGGTTGGGAAAAAATGATACACCGTTAAAAAACCTCATTAAACCCCTATTAAACCCCTTTAAACCCCTCGAATCCCCACAACCCCCGGTGCGCCAAAATTCGGCGCGAAAACCTGGGGCGGGGAGCCAGGTGTTTTGGGAATGGGATGATTTGATGAGCAGGAATTCCGTCGGGCTGACCATGTCGAAAAAACTGTTGGCCGCGAACAAGGAATCGGGCAACAAGATTGACCGCTTATCCCGAAATTTTGTCTCCTGGCTCCTGTACGCCTACTCGGAATCTGGTCGAGGCGTGAACAATCCCGTCAGCAATGCGCTTGCCCGCCTCCGTGAGAATATTTATTCCGGGGCCGGAGGCGATTATGACCGCCTGGCGACACTCTCGCCGCGCGAATTGAAAGCCATGCTGGATGCGGACCTGACCGGGAAAGAAATTCCCCAGCAGCATGCCTACTTGTACGAGCATAACTTTTGCTTGATGCCGGACAATTACAAGCGCGAACTGCGCGGAAAATTGTTCGGTTAGGGAGCGAACTTTCATCGCAGACTTTTGAACGGTAGGGTTCGGACAAACCCTATCCCGCAGCAAACATCATAGTCGGAGGGCACTTTTATGGCTGATAGCACGTTTATTTTGGTTGGTTATTTGGTCGATTTGGAAACCTATTACGGCGAGAACAGTATAGGTACACCGGAAGGCCTTACGGATGGCAAGCAAAAGCAGGATGAAAAACTACATGCCATGTGTGTCCTGATAAACAACAGGCCTGAATATGGCGGGGTGCATGAGATTGTGGTCGTTCCCGAAGCCACAAAAAATGCCTGGTTTTGTATCCAACAAAACATCCCCAGTTTTGTCACCGGCCATATCAAGACCTACAACCGCAAGGCCATGCTGGTTGCAACCTATGTGGCCGCATATCACCCCAGCGAAGCCTCAAGCCCAACCAGCTTCTCGCATATCAAGAAGTGGTCGCTGGCGGAAGTCCCGGTTCAGGTTGACCCGCTTCGCCAGGTGTTTGGTTTCTGGCACAACATGGATTGGCTCAAATGGGATTTTGAGCGCAAAATTCTCCTTGACAGAAGCGGCCAGAATAAAATAGAATAACTATTACTTGTTGCGTTCCCGTTGCGCCTGGCGAAAATCTTTTTTCACCGGTGCGCAACCAAGGGTGTATTGGGCCTGTTTACGAGCGCTCCCTTGTCGGGAGCGCTTTTTTTTATTTCCCGCTGGCCGAAGTCCCACCGGCCCAAAAGAAGAACAGGAGAACCAATGCAAACGCTGAATCAATTGTCCACCCCTTCTCCATCATTGAAGTTGTCCCAGATGGCCTCCATTCGGAATGGGGAAATCCCGGTTGTGGTTGTCTACGTCCGTGACAACCTGCCATCCGAATACCAACTGGTCGCGCCGGAGGAAGCCGTTGTGACCCTGGCCGCCATCGAGCGGCTGCGGGACCTGGCGTGTATCCCGGTTGCAATGGCGAAGCCCGCCGCGCCCAAAAAGTCAAAGGGAGCCGCCCATGAATAGGAATACCGTCCACTTTGTTGGCGACATCACCGGCGATATCCATTACAGCAACATCAACCGGGACGGCAGGCTGATACCGCTCCTGCGCCTGTTTATGGTTATTCAGGGCGCATCTCCGCAGCCCAACCCGCCGCCAATTCGCCTGGTCTTTTATGGCCGCCGCGCCCAAATCATCGAAGCCTTTGTCATGAAGGGAACCCGGCTATATTTCCAGGGTCACGTCCAGACCCGGACCTTGAGAAACAACAATACCGTCACCGAGTTTGTGGGCGAGTTTGCGGACGCCATGCGCTACGCCAACTTCGAGCGCGGCTATGCCCGCATCGCGGAACTCCGCAAGCAGGATGCCAGCCTGGCGGATGAATATGGCTCAAAGGAAGACTACGACCTTTTCATCGAGGGACTTGATAAAAAAGATGACCGCGTCGAAGCGAGATTCCTGCCAGAGCCAGGTCCAGCCATGATGGATGCCAATTAATGGAAGAAGAACTGATACTCCCCAAATGGGTATGGGCTTTTCCCGTTCTCATCATCCTGCTCGCGCTGGGGTATCTGTATTCTCCACGCGAAAGGGATGGCCGTCCGATTCTCTTGCTGCCTGACGTGCGGGCGGTGGAAACCTATCGGCTGGCAATTGTGCGCTGGCGCGGCCAGGCCCAACGCCTGGACATGCAAATCAGCACCATCCTGTCCGGTCGTTTTGGCGAAGACCTGTTCACCCGTTCGCGCGAATCCCAGAAGATGA
>JAGXRB010000243.1 GCA_018336075.1 Bacteroidota bacterium | reverse complement strand
ACAACGAGCCCCTTTCGCTGTCGGCAGGACAGATTTCACCGGAAATCATTGAACGCCAGCCTGCAGAAACCCTGCGAGACAGGGTGGTGGTGAAGATTCACCCGCGCTTTGCCCGCGCAACGAGCACGCTCTGGACGCTGCAGGACGCCCCTGGCTTTTTGCCTGCCGGTCAAACGCGCGAGATTTGGCCGGAATATACCTATAACGACCGTCCCGTGCCGGCCATCAACGTCATCGAACCCGAAGCCGAAACCGACTACACCGCCTATTCGAATTCAAGCGGCTCAGGCGGCACGGATCTGACCGCAACATTGGACGCAAAGCTTTCGAACTTCGGCGAAGGCGGCAAGCTGGTAATCACCAATACAGGCGGGAGCGATTTTTACTACTGGATAAAAATTCGCGGGGATGCCCTGGATGCGCCAGACACAGCGTCGGCAAAAGCCGGCGATGGGGAGCGCCTCTTCGTGCTCGACCTGCCCTGGCAGCAAAAGATTGCCAGCGGCCAGGACAGCGCCAACTACCTGCACTCATTCCTGTCCAGCCCGGAAAAGTATTACCTGACGGTTTCGGTTGAAGGGCTTCCAGAAAAACAATTTTCAAAAGACCTGATGGGTTGGGCCGAGTTGAACATTGTGACCAGAAGCATCAGCAGCATGTTTCGCATTTCAAAGATAGTAAATCGCGCAATCGCGCGCAGCGTGGTGCGAACAACGTTTTGGCTCGAGCCCATCCTGGGACTTGATAACGAGTCCAACCTGACGCAGTTGCCATTCCAATTGCCCGCCCAGTTACCATAGGAGAAGAAAAGATGCCCCCTAATTTTTATGTCGTACCAACCATGAACAACCTGGATTGGGTGACGCCGGCCTGGCTAAATACCTACGTTGGCGGAAACTTTTCTGCCGTGTGGGTCTATACCGCCGCCGGCCAGATTGCGGTCTCGGTTTCGCCGACCGAGCTGGCCGCCCTGAACATGACAGACGGCAGCATTATGGTCGGCAAGGGAGCCGCCCCACCGGTCTGCCTGCCGAAGGGCCTGGCCAGGCAGACGCTGCAGATGAAGGCTGACGCAAGTGAGCCGGAATATGGTTATCCATCGTTGCCGGAGTGCACCGTAAAACGTTCGAGCACTTTTTCGATTGCAACATCCGAAACACTTGTGGATTGGAACGATGAAGAAAGCGACCCCTATGGGTGGCACTCAAATTCTGTGAACCCGCACCAGATTATCCCGAATATCCCTGGGAGATACGAGGCGACGTTGTACATTGAAATAGCGGGGGTTTCGGGCAGTGGGACTGGTTGGTGGACTGCCCGTGTTTATACGCCGGCCGGCGTTATGGGTGGAAGGTTTCTTGTAAATCACGATGCTTTTACACGCATGTTTCCCATTACTACGCCAATGTTCGCTTGCAACGGGTCAACCGACGCAGTCGCGCTAACCCTTCAACACCAGGAGAGCGGCAGCAGGAGTATGACCACCATGAGCAGATTTACCATGAAGCGTGTTGGACCCTAGGAGAAGGCCATGTTCAATTTCACTGATTCCCCAAAGATAGACGGCACGCACTGGCCGCTGGCCGCCTATTTCAACGAGTACGAAGCGGCCTTGCAAAAGCTGGCAATGACTGGGATGCTGGCCGATTTTGCCAATGCGGAAATCCTGACGGCCGACCGAGCGCTTACGGATGACGACCGACCCATCCAACGGTTTACACCTTCCGGGGCTGACCGGGCGGTTACGTTTCCGACGCCAGGGACAGGAAATCACCCGTTCTTTCTTGTGAACGCCGGCGACAGCTACGACTTGCTTTTGCCGTCACCCCACGCCCCGATTGGGCCGGGAGGAAACGCTCTTATTGTTGGCGATGGCACGGCCTGGAATGTGGTGAGCGGGTCGGGAGGGGGAAGCAACAAATGGACGGCTCTTGCCCACATTTGGACTAGGACGGGTAATCATTCGTTTACCGTACCCGGCGACGTCACTGAATTTTATACGCCAGGACTCAAAGTTAGGTACAAGGACGGTGGCGGCTATGAGTATGGTGTCATAGCAAAATCGGACTATTCTGCGCCATACACAACAGTCACATTAATTGCCAATAGCGATTATGCGATGGCGGCAGCGACAATAACAGATTCAGCCATCAGTTCGGATTCGATGCCCGATGGTTTCCCGGTGAGGTTCAACTTTGTTCCCGACTGGTCGCTCTCCAACCTGACTGTTGGTGACGCTACAATTAGTGCTTGGTGGTTGACTATGGGGAGGAATTTTTACCACTATATCGACCTTGTTTGGGGAGCATCTACGTCGGCGTCTGGTTCTGGTGCGTTGCGCTATAAACTGCCCATAATATCAACGGTTTATAGTGCGCAATACGCTCTTGGTATAGCCCGTTTGCGTGATGCCAGCCCTGCGACTAGTTATCAAGGAGCAGTAGTTTACACCCCACTCGGAATTGATGAATGCTTTATTCTGGCACTCAACCTGTCAGGGTCATATCTTGCCCAAGCAAACATTTTGAACACAGTACCGTTTACCTGGGTCGCGGGAGATAGTTTTCAGGTCGGCGGCTGGATGGTATTTTGATCCTGTGCCGAGTGGCTGGCGGTGAGGGCAGAGCGACGCTTGCTTATTAAAGCGGATTCTGTAGCGAACTCGTGGTAAATTACCAAGAGCGCCTACACGGTGCCGCCCGGGGCAACCAGAAAGGCGCAAGGCATTAAAAAATGCCGGCTCTCGGCCTGAGGGGGGCAGGCCAAGAACCGACAAAGGTTATTTTAGCAAAAACTTATTCCTGAACAAGTGCAATTAATCACCTTGGAACGTGTGACGGTTGTCACACCAAAGGAATTACAGACGCCAGTTGTCCACCGGGCTGGCGCGCTTGTGGGCGCGGTCGAGGTCGGTCTGGGCAATGGCCAGGTAACGGCGCACCATTTCCATCGTCGAGTGGCCAAGCAGCATCTGGAGCGAGTAAGGGTCGCCCCCGTTGCGCAGGAACTGGATGGCAAAGGTGTGGCGGAAGCGGTGCGGGTGCACATGGTCCACTTTTGCGCGCTCCCCAATCCCATCGAGCCGGCGGCGCAGGTCGT
>JAGXRB010000242.1 GCA_018336075.1 Bacteroidota bacterium | reverse complement strand
ATTATTGGCTTCGGCCAGTTCCTCGGCGGTAATGCCGTAACTCTGCGCGATTTTTCCCAGAAAGTCACCGGGCTGCACGGTGTAAGTCACCGGGCCGGGGGTCGGGGTGCCGCCGATGCTGAGTATTTCGGGTGAGAGTGGCGTGAATGTCGGCAGGACGAGTTTCACATCCGGCGTTGGGCTGGCAACGGGCGTACCTGCCGCGCGGGTAGGCGGCAGGTAGGTCTGCACCGGGGCCAGGGTCGGCAGGGAGACGTTGGCCGGGGCCATCGGCGTGAAGGAGGTGTCGACCGGGGCGCTGCGGGTGCAGGCCGTTAGCAGCAGACTCAGACAAAGGACAAAGATTAGGATTCGAGCAGGCATGGAATGATTTTACCAAAGGACTCTGGCCTGCTCCATCTCAACATCCTTGTTTTTACAATTTTCATCTTATGCCTGATATAAAAAATTCATCTTGTATATTTAGCAACATTCGCTAGAATTACTCTATAGCTTTTGGTGTTATCTGACAGGGAGACAAAATGAAAAGACGAACCTGGGTTTTGTTATTGTTGATGTTTCTGGCTCTTGGCTTGACTTCTCCTGCCAACGGCCAGGCTGGGAATGCACGAATCAGTCTGTTGGGTCGTGACGATCAACCTCTTTCGCAACTTGTGGACGGGAACATGGTCAGGCTGCGGATCGAATTGCCCTCGCCGGTGAATGCCGAAATGCGGGTGGATTTTCTCCTTTTTGGGGTTGCGCTTCCTGTTGGCGGCTGTACCGTTACACCTTCTCAATCCACTTGTGAATCTGAAGCGTTTGCCAGCCTGGGCTGGTACTGGGGCGCGGATGGCGGCCCGCAGCCTCAGCGTTTGATTTCCGCCATCGTAAACGGGATACAGGCTGAAGGGAGTCTGACCGTGAACGTCATCCCGCGCCCGGTCGTGATGGTGCATGGCTTCAATGCCGATTTTCACACCTGGGATTCTTATCTCGGCCCGCAGGGTTACCTGGTCGAACTGGGGCTGCGCGGTTTCGCTGTCGGCGATGGGCAGGTGAGTGGGGTTATGAAAACGGGTAGCTTTAGTGACCCTTTTACCCGAACCAACAGCATTGCCCAAAATGCGGGTAGTTTGTCTAAATACATTGATAACGTCCAAGAAGTCACCGGGGCGGAACAGATCGATTTGCTGGTGCATAGCATGGGAGGCATGATCTCGCGTTATTATCTTGACAGGCTTATGATCGAAGATGACGTGGCCCAATTGATCATTCTCGGTACACCGATGGCGGGCTCTTCCTGTGCCGCCCTGCCTGCCGCGCTTGGGATGATGCTGCCTGCCACCCTCGAAATTCAGCCGGGTTACATGGTCGGGGTATTCAACCAACAAATCTTCCGGCGGCAAGGCGTGCCGTTCCATGCCCTGGCCGGGACGAAACTGCTCGATGCGGTTCAATCTCCCTGTACCCCGGTTCCATCTGATGTAGTTGTTACCGTGGACAGCGTTAAGGCCATCCCCATGCCGGTGGAGGAGATCGCCCTGCTGCACACAGAGTTGAATACTTCGAGAAGCGTGTTCGATGAGTTTGTCACGCCTTTGCTTAAAACTCCGCCAGGAGAATTTGAAGCCCTTGCTGACCCGCCCGCCGGGTCGAATGCGCCTCTTTCAAACCAGTTTTCACGAATATTTACCGGACACATCGATCAGGGCGAGACCCGCGAACTGGTCATTCCGATCGATGCCAATGTGACCGTGGCCAACTTTGCCCTGTTTGATAGCTCGCGCTCACTGGAAATTGCTGTCACGGGCGCAAGCGGCAACCAGATCGCGCTAGACCCCACCATCAATGGCCTGGTGCGCGTGGACGACCCTTCCACGATGATCTACCTGGGTTATGGTTTCAACCGACCCAACCCCGGCCAGTGGATAGTGACCCTGCGAACCACAGCATCCACCCCGCCCAGCGGCGCAGATTTTGCCCTGGCCGCCCAGTTCAATGGTGGGGCACAATTGCAAGTCAGCCAGGATAAAACCATTCCGCGCCTGGGAGAGGCTGTCAACATCCGTGCCGCGCTGACGGCGGCAGGCGCACCCGTCCCTTTGCAAACCGCCCGGCTGATTTTACGCAAACCGGACGGCAGTGTCGAAACGCTGGAGATGAATATCGAAGGCCATGAAGCACTGTTGACGGTCAGGCCATTTGTAAACGGTATTTACGGCCTTGAAATTGATGTCACCGCCCGGTCAACAGATGGTTTTTTGATCGACCGGGCCGCTTTCTTAAACTTTGAAGTTCAGCCTTCGGTCTTGCAAACCCGCCTGGTTCAGATTCTGGTGATCTGTGGATTGGCGCTTATCGTTGTCTTCTCGGTCTTCCTGGTTGTACTCCTTCGCCGAAGACGAGCATAAGTTTCCAGGGGTTTCAGGGCTTTCTTAAAGTAATGTCAGACAACTTTGCATCGCCCAACTTTCTGCTTCAGAGCCGATAAAAACGCCTGAAAAATCGTTAGAACTTTGGAGTCCTGATGTGCTTAGCTATTCATTCTTCGAATCAGCATGAGAATTCGGCTACTTTAAGAAAGCCCTGCCAGGGGTTTGTTTCCCTCTTGAATTAACCTGCTATACCGGATACAATCCGGTTAACAATTGAACGGGGAGCCTGCCCGACAGGCTGAGAGGAGCGTAATTTGCTCGACCCGCAGAACCTGATTCGGTTAGTACCGGCGTAGGGATGATGCTTGACTTCCACTCACATCCTCCCAATGCCGGGGAGGATGTTTTTTTATGCCACGTGCTATTCTATTCGCCAATGGCGACCTGACCACCCCCGACCTTGCCCGCCAACTCGTCCGCCCAGACGATCTGCTCATTGCAGCCGACGCCGGCGTCCGCAATGCCGTTGCGCTGGGAT
The DNA here is from genome assembly GCA_018336075.1 of Bacteroidota bacterium. Taxonomy (GTDB): domain Bacteria; phylum Bacteroidota; class Bacteroidia; order Bacteroidales; family F082; genus JALNZU01. Next base: position 681 of record JAGXRB010000242.1, on the reverse strand, counting down.
TAATCCCTTCGGTGCTCATCGGCGACTTCGACTCGCTCACCGACGAAGAGCTGGACAAATTCTCCCGCGCCGGGGCCAGCCTGCAGCGCCACCCGCCTGAAAAGGACGAAACCGACCTCGAACTGGCTCTCGATTACGCCTTGAAAATCGGTTATGCCCCGATTCTCATCCTGGGCGCCTACGGCGGACGCCTCGACCAGTCTCTTGGCATTCTCGCCCTGATTTCATCCCCTGAGTGTATCCGCTCCAACGTCCGCGCCGATGATGGCCAGACCGAAGCCTTTTTCATCAACGAACAGGCCGAAATCAGTGGCAGACCCGGCGACACGGTCTCCCTGCTGGCCTGGGGCGTTCCTGTTGAAGGGATTGCAACCGACGGCCTGCAATATCCGCTCGAAGGCGAAACGCTCTCCCCACACCGCACCCGCGGCGTCAGCAATGTGATGACCGCTGAAAAAGCCACTGTCAGGCTCACAAGCGGCCTGCTGCTTTGTGTTCATCTTCGCCAAAAACTTTAACGCAGAGACGCAGAGTCGCAAAGAGAAAAAAACGCTGCGTCTCTGCCCCTGTGCGGCTCTGCGTTAAAAAATTCTTTTTACAGGAGACCAACCCATGAAAAAACTCTTCTTCACCCTTACCGCTTTACTTTTTGGCCTCGCTGCCTGCGCCCCACAACCCTCC
>JAGXRB010000241.1 GCA_018336075.1 Bacteroidota bacterium | reverse complement strand
GCGTGAGCCATCGTTTGGGCAGATGGTTTTGGTCCTTTTGCCGAAACAAAAGGACAAATAAAAAGACCATGATTCCAACAGTAAGGAAATCAATAGAATGTGGGGACGTTTAACAAACTACACCGAACGCAACGGTGCTTTTGAACCAAATCCTCAAATCCTCATCCGCCGCGGCGGATCAAATCCTCAAAGAGCGCGTGAGCCATCGTTTGGACAGATGGTTTTGGTCCTTTTGCCGAAACAAAAGGACAAAAAAGCAAACCATGATTTTAACGGTCTGGAGACCAATAGAATGTGGGGACATTTTGCAAAATACACCGAACATGGTAATGCAAACAAGTAAATACAACTACCTAAACCACTTACAGACCTTTAAAAAGATCATTCAGAAATAACTGAAAAACCCCTAATTTTGCTCCATGCAATTTATAGACACACACTGCCACCTTTACCTGGAAAATTTTGACGCCGACCGCGATGCCATGCTTCAACGCGCCATCGAACGCGGGATAACGAAAATGTTGCTGCCAAATATCGACATGCAAAGCATTACGCCATTGCTGAATCTTTGCAACCAATACCCCGAAATCTGTTACCCTATGCTGGGCTTGCACCCAACATCCGTTGGCGCTGATTTTGAAGTTCAGTTGCAAGCCATTGAGGCTACGCTGAAAAATCAAAAAGTAGTTGCCATTGGCGAGATCGGGATTGATCTTTACTGGGATAAAACTTTTCTGGAGCAGCAAACCAAAGCTTTCCGTCTGCAAATGGAATGGGCAAAAGATATGGCATTGCCGATTGTAATCCATACGCGGGAAGCATTTCCAATGATTTTCTACTTGGTGGAAGAGGCACAGGACGGCCGCTTGAAGGGTGTCTTTCATTGCTTTTCAGGCAGTAGTGAAGATGCTAAACGAATTTTGGATCTTGGTTTCTATATGGGAATAGGAGGGGTGCTGACATACAAAAAGTCAACTTTGCCCGAAGCCATCAGCAATGTACCGCTTACAAGCCTTTTGCTTGAAACCGACGCTCCCTTTTTGCCGCCTGTTCCATTTCGTGGCAAAAGGAATGAAAGTGCCTACATTTTCGAAATTGCATCAAAACTTGCAGAAGTAAAACAGCAAAGCATCAAAGCCATCGCTGAAATCACAACACAAAATGCAATCAGCCTTTTTAACCTCAGTATACAATGACAGAAGAAAAAATTTCACTGCTCGTAATTTATACGGGCGGAACCATCGGAATGACGCAAGACCCTGTCACAGGGGCGCTTGTTCCTTTCAATTTCGGAAACATCTACGAACAGATGCCAATTCTGAAGAGATTCGACTATCGCATTGATTTTTTTTCGTTTGAGCCGCTTGTTGATTCATCCAATATGAAGCCTTCATTTTGGATCAGACTGGCTGAAATCATTGAAAGCAATTATGAAAATTATGATGGTTTCGTTGTGCTTCATGGCTCAGATACAATGGCTTACACTGCTTCCGCTTTGAGTTTTATGCTCGAAAACCTGAACAAACCGGTCATCCTTACTGGTTCGCAATTGCCTATGGGCGTGATTCGTACGGATGGACGTGAAAACTTTCTGACATCCATCGAAATCGCTGCCTCAAAAGACGACAATGTGGCTACAGTTCCGGAAGTAGCGATCTTTTTCAAAAATCAGCTTATGCGGGGCAATCGTACAACCAAATTCAATGCGGAGCTCTTCAATGCTTTTGTATCAGGAAATTATCCGCTTTTGGCTGAGGTAGGTGTTCATATTCGTTTCAACAGAAATGAAATTTTGAAACCAAACTTTAAAAAGCTCAAGGTGCACACAAAACTTGATTTCAATGTGACTATTCTGAAACTCTTCCCCGGAATTTCAGAAAATGTTGTGAAAAGCACCTTGGCTATTCCGGGTCTTAAGGCCCTTATTCTAGAAACTTTTGGCTCGGGCAATGCACCAACAGATGCATGGTTTCTCAACAGTCTGGAAGAGGCAATCAAAGGCGGACTCCTTATATATAATGTCACGCAATGCAAATCAGGTTCAGTTGAGCTAGGCAAATACGAAACCAGTCTCGACCTTGGTCGCATAGGCGTAATTGGCGGTTACGACATCACCACAGAATCAGCGTTGAGCAAACTGATGTATCTCATCGGAGAGGGATATCCAAAAGAACGAATCATTGAACTGCTGCAAAAACCCATTCGGGGCGAAATGACGATTGAGTAACCTTGAAACAAGATTTCTGATTTTTCTGCTGAATAATACTTCTTTTACCCCGCTTTTAAATGCATAAACTTTACCTTTGCAACGTTAATATTTTAATGGTAAAATATCTGAATGTAATGAAACTCCTTCAAAAAAAGTTCTTCCTGATTATTCTGGCGTTGCTTATCGGCAATATGCTCATGGCCGGAAAGCTCGTTTTAGTTAAAACTTCCAATCCTGAGCATGCACAACAATTGATTGCCAATCCTGCTTTTGCTGTCCACTATTACAGCGATGCATTTGTGATTGCAACAGTCAGTTTTGCACCAAAAGAAGAACATGTGGTTCTGGATGAACAGGCATGGCAGTCAGAAAACAGTTATTATCTTGTGTTTATTGAACAAGAGGATGTTCAGAATTACCTGACTCAAAAAGCTTCAAACCTGAATGTCTTACATACAGATAAAAATTTTCTGATCGGTTCCATTGATGAGAAAATCTATGGACAGCTGCAGCCTTATAAGAATGATGGGCTGGTAAGGATTCAGAATTCTACTGCAAAAATTCCTGAGACGGGATACTTTTCAAAAAGCAGAAGCTTTACCTCCGACCCTTTTGTTGTGGATCTTATCAATCAGGTTGTACCACAAAATATTACCGCAACTGTTCAGCATCTTCAGGATTACGGTACGCGAAATGCTTATCACGCGCAAAGTGTTGCTGCACAAAACTGGATAAGGGATCAGTTTCTTGCCATGGGTCTTGCTGTTGAAGTGATGGATTTCAATATGCCGGGTGGCAGCGCGAGTGACAATGTGATTGCTACTTTGCCCGGCACAAAATACCCCAATGAATACATTATTTGCGGAGGACACTACGATTCCTACAGCAACTCTGGCGGCGCTCCCGGAGCTGATGACAATGCTTCCGGAACGGCGGGCGTGATGGAGATTGCGCGCATTATGAGTCAGTACAGCTTTGACCGC
>JAGXRB010000240.1 GCA_018336075.1 Bacteroidota bacterium | reverse complement strand
AATAGCTACTTCAAAATGGTTGGAAGCTCCAATCATCGCTGCTGGTGCGGCATCATGGTATGAAAGTTTTAATCGTCTTGCGAAAACGAAATAGCCAATAGCGAAAATTAAAACGGTTTGTATGAAAAGCGGAATAGCAATCCATAAAATGGTCAGCGGATTATTGATTATAACCTCACCCTTGAACGAAAACAACAGAACTAGTGTAAAAAGTAATGCTGTTATACTCACAGGTGTAAGCCAATGTAAAAATTCCTCATTAAACCATGTTATTCCTTTGTATCGTATAATAAATTTTCTCGATAAATAACCGGCAATAAGAGGTAATGCAACATAAATCGAGACCGAAAGTAACATAGTTTGCCAAGGGACTGGCATAGAATTGACATTAAGCAGCAAGCCACCTAATGGACCATAAAGAAATAGCATCGTTAATGAATTGATTGCCACCATCACTAATGTTAAACCATCGTTGCCTTTTGCAAGATAGCCCCACATTAAGACCATCGCTGTACACGGTGCAATACCCAGTAAAATTGCGCCTGCAACATAACTACGCCATAATTCAACCGTTTCCCCGTTTACAAGTACTTCTGTGCCCGGCAGAAAATCCTTAAATAAATAGCCCAAAAAGAAATAGGCTATCGCAAACATTGAAAAAGGCTTGATTGCCCAATTTATAAATAGCGTAAGAAACACAGGTTTGGGTGTCTTGGATGATTTTACAACTTGGGCAAAGTCTATCTTTACCATAATGGGGTACATCATAAAAAATAAACAAATTGCAATAGGAATAGACACTTGATAGATTGAAAACTCATTGAGTGTCGTCGCTATTTCAGGCGCGGATTTTCCTATAGCAATGCCTCCTGCTATACAAAGCAATACCCAAATAGTTAAATAGCGTTCAAAGAACGATAATTTTTTTTCTTCCATTCTGACTACTCCTCGATATTTAAGGTGTTAATAAGCGATAAAACTTTCTCTTCAATCAAATCTCTTACTTGATCGAATTCTGAATCGTTCATATTCTTAGGGTCTGGTATTGCCCAATCTTGTCTTTGTTTTGCTTTGACATAGGGACAATCATCGCCGCAGCCCATTGTGATGGCAAAATCATATTCAACATCAGGAATCTCGTTGAGAGATTTTGATTGATGTGTGCTTAAATCATAACCAACTGCCTGCATTGATTTTATGGCTTTATCATTAACCTTGCCCGATGCGCGTGAACCTGCGCTATACGATTCTATTACATCTTTCCCATGTCTTTTGGCAAATGCTTCTGCCATTTGACTTCGGGATGAGTTTTCTATGCAAACGAATAATACTTTTTTCATTATTGACCACCTTTTATTATGAAGCCTAACGTAGAGTTAAGCGGTTGGCACGGCTTTTTGTACCAATCCGCTTGAACGATTTGTCAGCCCTTGCATTTATTTATGTTTCCCATTTGGCCTTTTTATATGGCCGTTTAGTTTATACAAGTCATAGCATTCATGCCGAACAGTATTGGGACATCCATGCCCTTAGAATACCTTTAAACACTATATCTTGTATAGACTCATGAAAAAGTTGGATGCGCCAATTTTTATTCTCGAAAAGCAACTACTTCTTCATCAATGCCGTAATAGAAAAGTTCAAGCCTCCTGGACCCCTCAACTAACCTCGGATTGCTAAACACGATATTAAAAGGGAAAAGAGAAGGATGGTTAACAATAGCCTTGAGCGGAGCTGAATTTTTACCGGATGAAATTAAAACCGCCTCAATCAACCATCTTTTGTAAGAATTATTTTTTATAAGCAACGGCTTTTCGATCTCAAAGATGCGCTTCTCACCTGTTTCCCTGATGACCCGCCAATCTTTAAAACTCTTAATAATGCGGTTAACTGCACGAGAAACCGTCTCCCGTTCCCCATACTGTTCTTTAGCACGTCTCTGGATATGGATTGAGGAAAATGTGCCTTGCAATTTAGCAAGTCTTCCTATTGTCTCTGCTACAAATGCAAAAAATGGATATGTGGCAAGGCATAAACCCCAGTGCAGAAACAGCCGATTGGAATCAGGTTGATGAATTAACTTAATAGCATCATCCCTTAAAGGTTTGACAATATCAGGAACTTTTACCCAAATACGAAGCAGAACTGTTATTGTTTTTTCTTTTGCGCTGCGAGTTCCGCGGTCAGGGATATCTTCTTCAAGGATGGCTTTTAATCTCGATAGTATATCTTTTCCTGTTAGACCTTGAATAACAAGGTCAGCAGTTGTATCAAGCCATTTTAGCTTGAGTTCTCTATCAAAGCCGACAATTCGATTGTTCATTTTCATTTTTTCAAAATATTAATAAAAGGAACTATCAACTCTTCAATGGATATTCCACCATGTCCAACAATTTTGTCTTCCTCTTTTATAAATGCCATCCTATTAGGTGCTAAAAGAGGTAAAAAATCATCAGGCAATCCAACGGCTGGCCACTCAACTGCATCAGGAAATTTATCTTTTACTTGTGATCTCAAAAGCTTATCAGGATATATCCGAACACGTTGACCCCTCACTTCAGCAATAATGCCTTCTGAAGGGCGGCCATATCCCTTTGCTTCGATATTTCCATGGTCTGAGGTCAAGAATGTCTGAAAATCGTTTTCCAGCAAGAGATGAATGAGCTTGCCCATAAATCCCTGCTCAGTCCACTGGCGTATTTGATTATGCATTCCAGGCATTCCCAGTTCCATACCGTGCATAATCTTATCAATCTTATCAATAATCAACCCTATTACCCGGACTCTGGGATGAGCAATGGCCTCCCTTAACGTGTCAAGACTGCCGTCATCAAGCCCCTTCATAAATAATACTTCCTGCTGGGTTAATCCTTGGTTAAGCCAGAACTGGGTCCAATGAAATCCTTCCTTCTCTGTATGCTGAATACTCGCAGGGAAATAGAGTGGTGCCTTGCCAGCAAAGGCAGCCTGCCTTGAGACAGAAGTGATTGTCGGCATCCAGGCAAAAACAGCACTCTCATGAAATTGCATCCTTTGACACTGTTCATGAAGAACATTGCGCATTATTATCCATTGGTCGAGAGCCATGCCATCTATCAAAAGAAAAGCAATCCTTTTCTGCCTCATATTTCGTGCAAGGGCACGAGGGATATGATGAAGCATAACAGGAGGCGCTGCCGGTTGATTATGCAATCCCGCATAACGATT
>JAGXRB010000239.1 GCA_018336075.1 Bacteroidota bacterium | reverse complement strand
CTTCGTAGCGGCTGTTTTCGAGCAATTCCGGGACCGAAATTTCGGTAAAGTGCATACAGTGTGAACCGGCTTTCAGCCTTGCCAGGTATCTGCCAAAATTTTCAGAAATTCGCTGGGTTTCCAGCGCTTCATCGTAACTGTAGGCGGCATCCAGTTTGAATCCGGCTTTCTCGTCACCGATAAAATCTGAGTCGCGCGTAAAGACAAACCCGGCCAGCCCATTAAAACTGGAAACAATCTGGAAGATGGCGGCTTCCAGGAAAATGTTAATATCCGTGATGTGATTGGCTGCGGTTGAAATCGAGCGCATCAGGTTGATTCGGGTTTCGAGGGCGCGTTGGCGGGATTCCTCCATCTTCTTTTGTTCGGTTACGTCCTGCCATAAGAGCAGCCTGCCGCCCAGGTCGCCGTTTTCTTTAAGCAGGGGGATGCTGCGCACATCGAAAGAATATACAAACCCATCGAAATCGACCCTGGCCAGCACCGAATATTCAGACATCTGGTTTTCCTGGGCCAGCATCTCATCGTTTGTCAGGATGTCGTGCGCAGATTTTCCGCGCAATACCGCGCTGCTCTGACCGGTGATAACTTCGATGAATGGGTTTACATCCAGGATGTTATTTTTCTCATCCAGAATCATCCATCCCAGTCTCATAATGTCTATAATTTTTTTTCGTTCGAGGGGAATACTTGCAGGTTGGGGAGTATTCCTTTTGCCAAAGGTAAATAGATAGGCGACAAGGAAGATTCCTGCAATTGCAAGAATATTTACTTGAGGTCCGACAAGCATGCCCAGGGCGACCAGATTCACAATTGTCACAGCAAATTCAGGCGCGGACAGTTTTGAAAAATCCCTTGCCGGCCTGAAAAACAGTATCGCAGAAATGGCGATGAACAAGATAACAACAATCAAAATTAGGCTGGAAAATAAATTTTGCTGACTGCTAATTTGAGCTTGCGCACCATCCCCGGCGGCGACAGTGGCACCGATGATAACTGCAATTCCGAGCGCTATTTGTGTCGCAAGCAAAGCGGCCGCTTTTTTACCTGCCCTGTACCCGGAGCGATGCTGCATGGCAAGCACGGCAGCAGACCGGACAATGCCCACGGTAGCGAGCAGCAGGATGGCAAAAGTCCTCAGGTAAAAAGGCGTTTCGCCAATCGTTTCGGAGAACGCCAGCAGGACGCAGGTAAAGCCGAAGGCTCGAACCGCGGGCAAGAGAGCGTGCTCAACCTTTGATGCGCGTGTCGCGAGAAAATACGCAATACCCCCCAGAAAAAACAGGATAATCTTCAGGGTAATATCCATGGGAAGGTGTTTACAAGCCTCCGGATAATTTTAGACTTCCAGGCTGGTATGCCTGAATGCCCAGAAATCAGGTGAGAGCAGCGCCAGCGACTTGGCTTCCGATTTTGTCAGCCAGAACACAACCCGGGTTGGGTAATCGACAAACAGTTCCCGGCGCATGTTCAGGGCGCGGAATGCATTGCGATTGCCGCTGCCTCCGCCACGATTGATGTGGGTCACATAAAACACCGACTTTTGTCGCGTCGGGTGTCGTGAAAGCGTAAGTGGAATATCGTAGGTTGCCCCTGATACGACATACTCAACAACCTGCTGGCCGGCGGCTTCAACCAGCCTGGTTAATCCATCCTGTGCCGATTTGCGCGCAGTGGCGGATGAGCAAACCACAACCAGAATGGACGGGCGATTCCAGCGCACGGCTTGCTGGATTTCAGAAAACAAAATTTCCACCTGTTCTTTGTTTGCAGGAGCATTCATGGAAACCTTTTTTACAGATTGGCGGCTTACTGCACGTTGTTGGTTGGGGACGAATCGTTGTTGGTCAGGCCTTCGCGCTGGGCATAAAGGGCAGCCTGGGTGCGATTGGCCAGGTGTAATTTCGACAGGATGTTGCTGACATACTTTGCCACGGTGCGGTCGTTGACGAAGAGCGCATCCGCGATTTCCTGGTTGCTGTGGCCGCGGCCAATCAGCCGCAGGGTGTCGATTTCGCGCCGGGTGAGCAGTTCGCTGACCTGGGCGGGCTTTTCAGGCTGGCTGATTTCGCGGATGACCCGCAGCGCAATCGATGGGTGCAGCGAAGCCAGGCCTTGCGAGACATCCCGAATGGCCTGGAAGAGCTGGTCGCGGGTGGCGTCCTTGAGCATATAACCCAGCGCCCCGGCCCGAATGGCGTTAAAAATTAAATCGCCCTCGGCAAACCCTGAAAGCACCAGGATTTGCGCATCCGGCATGATTTGTTTTATCTGGGGGATTGTTTCCAAACCGTCCTGGTTGGGCATCACCAAATCCAAAAGTACGACATTGGGTTTGGTCTGGCGCAGCATTTGCACAGCTTGTAAGCCGTCGCTTGCCTGTCCAACCACCTCAATATCGGATTGGAACGAGAGGATTGCAACCAACCCCTCTCGAACTACATTTTGGTCCTCTACAACCAGTACGCGAATCTTATTCACGAGCCGCCTTGTCCCGGCAAGCTGCTGCCTGGGAGTTAGGGTGAGATGCCTTGTTTATGCTTTCTTCGTGCGCTGCTTTTTGAAAATAAGAAACTTCTGTTTTCTTATTGGAATTTTTTTGTAAAAAAGGATTTCCCGAATAAAACTCCCCGACTGTATATGAAAATTTCCCGTTCCGTGATCTATTGAGCATTAATATACCTGTGCACTGATTATATTGAGTATATCATAATGACCGCAAGCGTATTAGAAAAATTGCCATCTTATTCGTGTATTTTAAATTCCCAGCCACTTCTCTGTCAACCGGGGCAGTTCTGCCGCATTTCCCTGCTTGACCGTACACTGCGGCAGCGACCCCAGGAAGAGCCTGCCGTACTGCTTGGTCAGCACGCGCCGGTCGAGGATGGCGACCACGCCCCGGTCACTGGCGGAGCGGATCAGCCGCCCGAATCCCTGTCGGAATTTGAGAATCGCTTCGGGAACCTGGTATTCGCCAAACGGGTCGTCGAACGTCTCGGAGCGGGCGGCAACAATCGGGTCGGTCGGCACTTCGAACGGGATTTTCGTCAGCACCACGACCTGCAACGACTCGCCGGGCACGTCCACACCTTCCCAGAACGAGCGAGTTCCCAGCAAAACGGCGCGGTCGGTGCTTTTGAACGATTCCAGCAAGGCCTGTGGCGATGCGCCGTCGCCCTGCTCATAGACCTGGATATCCTGGTCGCGCAGGGAAGCCCCGATGGCCTGCGATGCGCGCTTGAGTTGCGCGTAAGACGTGAACAGCGCCAACATCCGCCCGCCGCTGGCAATGGCCGTCTGCGCAATGGCGCGGTTGACCGCCTGCTCGTAGCCCG
>JAGXRB010000238.1 GCA_018336075.1 Bacteroidota bacterium | reverse complement strand
TTAACCAGAACAACCATAGGGATTTCTTCAAAGAAAGGATTTGCTTTTTCGGTATAATACTCTACTCTCTCGCCATCTCTGTTCTTGATGTAAACAACAAGTTTTTTCGGCGGCAGGAATACTTCAGCGGTATCGACCGCGATATTCAATAATCCACCAGGATCGTTTCTGAGATCAAGTATAAGAGATGTCATACCATCCTTCTTCAATTTATTCAAGGCATTTAAAAGATCATTGGCGGTAGATTCCTGAAATTGTGTAAGTTTGACATACCCTATACCATCACTTAGCAATTTTGGTTTTATGCTCTTAATCTTTATAATATCCCTGACAATTGTAAAATCCCTTGTACTCTTCCATCCTTCCCTGAAAATAGACAGGGTTATCGAAGTCCCTTTTGGTCCCCTCATTTTGGAGACAGCCTCATGGATTTCCATTTTTTTTGTTGACTCATCTGCAATCTTAAGAATCTTATCGCCCGCTTTAATTCCAGCTCTGAAGGCGGGTGTATCTTCAATCGGCGCTATGACCGTGAGTATCCCGTCTTTTACCCCAATTTGAATACCAATTCCTCCAAACTCACCTTTTGTTTCCACCTGAAGTTCCTTTAATGCCTGAGGCGTCAGATAAGCAGAATGAGGGTCTAAAGAACTGACCATCCCTTTAATAGCTGAAATTACAAGGTCTTTAGTTTTGACCTCATCAACATAACTCTTTTTAATAATTGTCAGCACCTCAGTAAATGTCTTTAATTCCTCATATCCGCTCTGTGCGCTCACTGTTTTAAGCGCATATGTGCCTGCTACTAATGTCATTATTCCAAGGCTACAGGCAAAAGCTATAAGAAGCAATCTTTTTTTCGTCATTTTAAAAAACATCTATTTTCCTCCAATTGATTTTCAGCAGAAAGCAAAGGCTTGTCAGTAAAGACTTTAGCCTTAATCACGATTTTCTTAGCCAGTGCTCGGGATTAAGCGGTTTCCCTTTGAATCTTATCTCAAAATATAAGCCTGCTGTCCCAAGCAATTGTGATTCCCCGGTTTCCCCGATAGTTTGCCTTTCTTTTATTATAGCGTCATTTTGCAAAAAAATTCTTGAAAGATTTCCGTAAAGGGTGTGATAGCCCCCGCCGTGATTGACTATAATCAATTGCCCAAACCCTTTAAAACTGTCTGCAAAGACAACTTTTCCATCATGGACCGCCCTGACATGAGAATTCGGACTTGTCTTTATGTGGATGCCGCTTCTGAATACGGGAAGATTGAAGATAGGGTCTACCTGTGAACCATAGGGAACAACAACAGTACCAGTTACAGGCCATAAAAGCCGTCCTTTCATTCTAGTAAAAGCATTATATTCCGGCAAATCTTCGTCTTTAATTCCGGGCTTAGGTTCAACCCCTTTCTTTTTCCTTAGCTCCCTTTCTCGCCTCTCGGATTCTTCTATGATTTTCTGCATCTTATTTGAAGCTTCTCTAAGGCTTCTTATCATGTTTTCATAATGGCTTTTTTCTTTTCTTACACTAACGAGAAGCCTTTCTCTTTCATTCTTTTTTTCCTTTAATGAGTGCTCTATATTTTTAAATTTGGTCTCCTCAGTTTGCAAGTCCGCCGAAAATGTCTTAAGTTTTTTATGTTTTTCGTTCAACGCGTAAAGAGTTATGTTGTATTTTTTGATAAGCGCCTGGTCATAAGCAGATATATCCTTAAGATATCTGATCGTTTTCAGAACGACCGTAGGGTCTTCTCCGCTCAAAACTATTAAAAAAGGGTCAATCTCATGTGTCATTCTTTGGAGAACAGTAATCCTCTTTTTTAATAGTTTTTTTTGGTCTGCAAGGTTTTTAGTATAATTGTTTATCTCATATTGCACTTTGTGAATATTATCGTTTAAATCCTTTATTTTTTTTCTCTGTGCTATGAGATTGACTTCAATCTCAGAAAGTTCGGAGTTCATTTTTTTTAGTTCTTCTACTATATTTCTTTCGGTTTTCTTTACTGATTCAAGTTTCTTCCTTTGAGTCTTCATTTCCCTCTGCATTTGCTTGTATTCTTCCTGAAGATTACGGGTATCAGCAGAGTTGTCGAAAAAGATTAAAGAAATTATAATGATTGCCGGGGCAACAATGATAAATTTTGAAAATGGTGCAGCAGGACTTTTCTTGTGCATCTCAGGCCCTTAATCTGCCGATGGCGATCAGAGAACCTATTATTCCGAGCAATAAGCCTGTCAGGAGGGAGATCGGTAAAATTATCCACGGCATTATAATGCTTTCAAAAATGGGGACAAATGTACTAATTTTAATTTTAATCAATAAATAAATAGCCACCACCCCCGTTGCCCCGATGATTCCGCCAATCAAACCAAGCACTCCCCCCTCTAAAACGAAGGGTGCCCGTATAAAACCGCTTGTTGCACCAAGAAGCCTCATGATTTCAAGCTCCTCTTTCTTACGGTAAAAAAGGATTTTCACAGTGCTATATGAAATGAAAATAACGACTACCGAAATAATAAAAAATAAAAAGATGCCGATACCCTGAAAAGATTTTCTCAGGAAGTTTATTGTCTCTGCAATCTTTTCACCAAAATACACATCTTCAACGCCATGAATTTTCCTTATATCTTCAGAGATGGTTTTGATGTTGGGAAGGGTTACATAATCCTTCTTCAGCTTTATCTCTACATAAGATGAAAGCGGATTTTCATCCAGACCTTCGAGGATTGCTCCAGCTCCTTTAACAGTTTTTTTAAACTCAGTCAATGCATCAGCCTTTGAGAAATAGCTTACAGACGAGATATCATTTCTTTGCTTCAATTGAGTTATTATCTTTTCAGTTTCTTCCTTTGAGGCAGCATCTTCTAAATATATAACTATAGAAAAAAGTTCAGGCAGGCGATTTGTTGCTATATGAAAGTTATATACCAAAAGAAAAGTTATCAGAATTATAAATAGGCTTGATGCGATCGCAAACATGGAAAGCAGGTTTATCCATTTCTCCCGGTAGAGGCTTTGAATTGCCGACTTAAATATATAAGACATTGCGTTATGTCACACTCCTTTCGATTAGATTGCCTTCATCAATCTTGAGAATGCGTTTCCATGTATTTCTGAAGAGTTCTCTGTAATGGGTTGCTATTATGACTGTAGTGCCCTGAAGATTTATTTCATTTATAAGCTGCATTATGGCTGTTGCAGTATTCGGGTCGAGATTTGCAGTAGGTTCATCGGCGATAATCAAATCGGGTTTTGCAGCGATTGCCCTTGCAATTACGACTCTTTGCTGCTCGCCGCCTGATAAAATCTTCGGATAACTGTCTATTTTATGACGGAGGTGAACCTTTTT
>JAGXRB010000237.1 GCA_018336075.1 Bacteroidota bacterium | reverse complement strand
TGTTGCCTTGGTGGCTGTCCTCCTCGCAGGTCTGTTAGTCGGCTCTTACCGACTGGAAGGTGTTCCCAACTTTTTTATAGGCGATGAGGGTACTTTTTGGACCACCGCACGGGATATTGCCAATCAGAAATATTCCCCATCATTTTTCGATTTTGGCGTTTATACCTATCCTATTTTAAGTTCGATTTTCCAGGCAGGTGTGATGTCTGTAGGCGGGGTGGATGTATGGGGCTGGAGGTTCAGTTCTCTTTTAGCCGGATTATTTTCGGTTCCGGCGCTTTATCTGCTGGCCCGCGAACTTTTCAATCGACAAGTTGCCATATTGAGCATTATTGCGCTCGTCTTTTCCCCCTATTTCCTGGCATTCAATCGGTTTGGGTACAACAACAGCCAGACCCTCGCGCCAGTCACATTTGCTATCGCATTTGCTTACCTGGGAATCAAACGTAGCAGCCTGTTTTACCTGCTACTAGCCGGTTACGCAGCCGGAATAGGGTTTTATACTTATACTGCCGCCCAAAGCGGGCTGCTTATTCTCGGGCTTTTCACTTTTATCCTACTCATACAAAAACGAGGACAACGCAGTCAGGTGGTCATGGCTGGGCTAACCATCCTTTTTGGGTGGTATCTCGTTACAAGCCCTCATCGCGTCTACGGGATGGTTAAAGACCATCAATCTTTTCAGGTCAAGCTAGGCGAAAGTATTTTCTTCAACGCCGACTATGCAACGTCTTTTGTGTCCAATGGCGAAGACCCAAATAGCAAAGGCATCTTCTTCGGGGAGCGGGAGATGTTCTATTATGAGCCACAAACCTGGCTTACCATGAACATTCGCGCTGCAATCCGCACGCTGATGGTTCTTCACACATCAAACCTGGTAACAGAACACATGATTGCTTATCCACTTACAGGAACAGCCGGTTCGCTGTTTTTCCTGCTCGGCCTGGGTTATAGCATATCAAGAATTCGGGAACGCAGAAACATTATCCTGTTATCGTGGCATATTTTTACCCTGCTTGCTTTGAGCATTTTGAACACCTTCCCACCAAGACACACCCACATGGTTGGAATTATTCCTCTGATAGCACTATGGGTTGGGTTGGGGATATATATTCTGGCACAATTGCTAACGTCATTATTAAGACCACTAAAAGAAACCACGGGCAAGGCATTCACTTTTATGCTGATGGGTATTGTTATCTGGGGAGGCCTGCATGATTACTTTGTCAAAGCGCCCCAAACCTACTGGCCCCAGGAAGAAAACATCATCAATTGGGCTGCGTTATACAACCCAGATACCAACTTCATATTCATTGTTCCGCCGGGTGGCAACGAAAACCTTAAGCCGTTTGTCATACGGGAAATAAGGCCCGATATAGCCTATCAAGCCATCAAGGAGGAAACCATTTCTGCCATACTGGATGAAAATCGCAAGGACAATACGGTGGTTTTTTTCCCGCCTGATGCCTTACCCGCAATGACATATTTTGCAGAGATGTGGCCCCAGGCTAACGGGAATACATATACCAACCGCGAGGGAGTTCCTATACTATACGCGGTTACCAACCAGCCTGATTTTATTTTTTCAGTGCCTTATGGATTCAATGCCAGTCTTGGAGATTCTTTCAGTGCCCCTGCCATTTGGCTAGTAATTTTCACGACAATCCTATTAGTAGCCTTCATTTTCTTGACCCGCGCCTGGATATCACGACTGCCAAAGCCTGTTCACAATTTCGCCAATTGGGTATCAGAGTCTCCTGAATTACTACCATCTGAATCAATATCAGATGAAGAGATTGAGCGCAAATCAGAATTAACGCAACAACCAGAGCCGCGTTTTGCGCTGGCAGCCCAGAGCATCACTCACGATAACGTATCATCCCAATTGCAACATTCTGCCACAGGCACGCAAGATATGAAAAAAAACGAATCGAAGCCAAGATTTATCGAAATTGAGTTCAAGATTCGGTTCAATCTCAGCAACGGCCCCAGAGAATGGATACCCGGTGCCCTTCACCGTGGGACATTTCGTCAAACATTTTCAATATGGAAGGAAAGGTTCTTACAAGGACTAACCAGCAACGACTGGACAACAGAACGATTAAAGTCCGCTCCTGTGCTAGGATTGGGCATCATCCTGGCCTTGCTGGCGCAATTCATGCTAAACGCAAAAATCATTTTTCCGGGTATTGCGCTCTACATGGCAGTTGCCGGAATTATTCTTTACTGGATTCGCAAAAACGCTGCCAGCGCACTATCCGCCATCAATCTTGGCCATATCCACAAAAATAAAGAGTGGGCGCTCTTGGTTGTTGTGCTTGCCATCGGAATCTTTGCGCGCACCTATCAGGCTGGCAATTTCCCCTATGGCATAGAGGGGGATGAGTCGAAATGGGCGTTACAGGCGTTTTATTCCACAATCTTGCAGGTCAAACAGGGGGTTTTCGGTCATCACTTTGAGTACCAACCAATCAGTTTTTACCTGATAGGCTTTGCAATGAACTTCTTTGGAATTGACCTGCTGGCTCCGCGATTTCTAAATGCAACCCTGAGCTGCCTGTCGCTTATCCTGTTTTATTTTGCCTTGCGCCGAACGACAAACCCTGTTGTGGCCCTGACGGGAACTTTTCTGTATGCAACCTCATTCCCTGTACTGAGCGCAGGGCGGCAAGCCTTACACGACACCTATGTAGAAATTTGGATTAATTTGGCATTCCTAACGCTGGTGTATGGACTGGAGACTCAAAAAACCTGGCTAATGCTTGCGACAGGAATAACCCTGGCGATTGGCAGCCTGACCTATGAAACATTTTATCCAATCCTTGCCATATTCCTGGGTTATGCAATCATTAAGCTGCTGACAAACTCGCAACACTGGGATAAAAAAGCCTGGCACTTGTTTTCTATCCTATTTCCAGTTTTATTAATCTCACCCCAAGTAATCGCTTATATTTCCAAGAGAGAGAACTACCATTTGCAAGCATTTCGCAATCTTGCAAAGAGTATGAATTCCGATAGTACATTTATCGGCTATATCTCGACCAGTCAGCAATTTTTAGCAGAGACATTGCAGACACTCTTCGTGTCAGTAGCCTACCCCGACTCATTAACAAGATGGACAGGGCCAATTGTCAACCCCTGGATTTTGCCTTTCTTTTTCATTGGCCTTGTTATTGCTGTGCGCCAAATTAGAAAAAAACACAATCTGTTCCTGGTACTTTGGTTTTTCCTGGGCTTTTTCGGTTTTGGTGCCCTTGGCGCCGGTTATCCCCGCGTCGTTTTTGTAGCGCTGATGCCTGTTTACGCCCTGGCAGGCCTAGGCATGATTGCAACATTGAACATGGCACGCGCTCTCCCCCTATTTTCAGTAGAAAACAGGGACAGGAAACTTCTTGCCGGATTTGCATCCCTGCTCTTGATTTTATCCATCTACGATGCGTTGATTTTCATAAACCTCCCTGAACCAGCAAATCGCCAGCAGCGCCGTGAACTCTACGACACGGTGACAACCAGTTTGCAGACTGCGCCGCTGATTATCCTTCCTTACACACCCGTCATGGAAAATGTCATCCAATTGGAGTCAGACGTGTTGGATATGCTGGCGCTTGGTATTTCTGACCTGAATTCGCCTGCCGATA
>JAGXRB010000236.1 GCA_018336075.1 Bacteroidota bacterium | reverse complement strand
GTCATGAAACCAGTGCCAAGCGAAAAGACCGATTCATAGTGGCGGTTCTTGGTGATATCGAAACTATCTTCGACAATGCACCAATCCGGGTTAATTTCAGCAGAGTGGAATTTCATTGTATACCTTCCGTTTCAAAGAGATTTGATTTCAAGGTTAAGTTATGGGTATGAGCCGCAAAGTGACGATTTCAAAAGGAGAAACGGTTATTTCTATCTGGTTATCTGTCGATGTAACCACAGACTGGTTTCGTTCCAGAATATCCGTGCGCCAAACTTGCACCAGGTGGAAGCCGGTCCTTAGCGCAACCGGGCCACGCTTGCGCTGATACTCGTACAAACGAACAATTACCCCGTTGCCATCCTCAGCAACTTTGACAGTCTCAATGATGATGTTGGGCGAACTTGCACTGACAAATGAAAAAAGGCTACTGGTTGATTTCTTTTCCTGGTCATTGGCCTTAAAAACAAATAACGGATCATTTAGAGCGTAGGCATGGGCAGCAGTCTCAATTTCCCAGCCATCTTTATGGGGTAACAAACTGTAGATGAAATGATGCTCACCCTGGTCTGCCTGTGGGTCTGGCGAAGTGCTGCCTCGCAACAGGCTGAGACGGAGCACATTATCATGAACATCATGCCCATATTTACAATCGTTGAGCAGGCTGACGCCATACCCGCCTTCACTCAAATCTGCCCATTTCTGGGCGCAGACTTCAAAACGCGCCTGCTCCCAACTGGTGTTCCGATGGGTTGGTCGCTGGATACTGCCCCACTGAATCTCATAAGTTGCAAAAGGAGACAAAATATTCACCGGAAAAGCGACCTTTAGCAAGATATGACGCTCATGCCAATCGACCCAGGTATCAAAGTCAAGCCGGGAACTGTTATATGCCAGCGAGACGCGTTGGATGACCTGGCTGTGCAAAAACTGCCGTTGAAATTCAATCGTCGCGCGCAGTGGGCCATTTTCTATTACTCGCACCGTAGTGCTTCCATCCAACGCCAGGGGTTTGTCCTCATAGAACGAATCAATATCCCAGGCGTCCGAATCAACCGGACGGTCCTCAAACGCCTGGAACTGGTTACCTACCTGCCCTGTTGCGAGCACCTCGCGCTCGCAAGCCTTGTCATAAAGACGTGTGATTTCTCCATGCAAATTGAATTCCGCCCTCAACAAATCATTTTCAAGCAAGTTACTGGCTGCGCATAAAGCGGTTTCAGGTTGGGCTGACAGGCTTTCGGTAATAAACAGGGGTGTAATACTGTAAGGGGGTAGCTCCCCGGCGGCAATCAACGTGCCTTCCAGCGTGGGCTGCAGCCAGACGGGCGTGCCGTCCAGATGTTGCAAGGATTGTCCCGGGCACCGGGCAAGATGGTCGGGCAGGAAAGCCAGGTCATTTCGTTTGAAACCAATCGGGTTCGCAATCACAAAATCACCGCCGATTGTGTTTGCAATCGAGGCCAAAGCCATCTGGCAAATCTCAATCCCGGATTGCTCAACGGCGGCATAATCCTGTCTGGCATCTGCGTACACTTCGCCGATACTGCTGCCAGGCAGGATATCGTGAAACTGGTTCAAGCAGACCAATTTCCAGGCTTGGCGCAAAGCTTCCGCCGGGTAGCGATAACCAGGGTCGAGCAGGCGAGCGGCGCTGGCGAGAAATTCTGCATCGTGCAATAGAAACTCGCTCTTGCGGTTGGCGCGTTTGATTTCCGCATGGGTGGTATAAACGCCGCGATGTTTTTCCAGGTAGAGTTCACCATTCCAATCAGGCAGGTTTTCTCCCGCAGTTTTTTCGAGCCGTTCAAAAAAGTCTTTTGCTTTCCCAGAACGGACACGCGGCGCAGCCGGGAAATTTTCCAGTTCGCGCAGATTTTCAAGCATCTCGCGCGTCGGGCCTCCGCCGCCATCACCCCAGCCATAAAGCAGGGCAATCTCGTGATGAGTTTCTTTTTGCGGATATTTTTCCCAGGCTTTGATGGCGTTTTCTGGCGAAAGGAAAACGTTGCATTCGTTGGTGGCAAAATGTGCCAATACTTTGGTCCCATCGAGACCCCGCCACCAGAAACTATCGCAGGGTATGCGGTTGGTCTGGTTCCAACCCATTTTGATGGTGTGAAAATATCGGATGCCCGCCTGTGCCATCAATTGCGGCAAAGACCAGGGAAAACCGAAAGTATCCGGCAGCCAAAGTACAGGCGATTCTGCCTGTGCGCCGAAGTGTTCCTGATAGTAATTCCGCCCAAGCAGGAATTGGCGCGCCAGGGCTTCCGCGCCGCTCAGGTTGCAATCTGGCTCAACCCACATGCCCCCCAAAATTTCCCAGCGCCCATCGGCAACCCTGCGTTGGATACGCTCAAAAAGGTCGGGGTAATCCTGCCGGACGTATTCATACAATTGGGGCTGGCTTTGGCTAAAGACAAAATCGGGAAATTCGTCCATCAGGCGCAAGACTGTATGGAATGAGCGCCCAGCCTTGAGACGCGTTTGGCCCAAAGTCCAAAGCCAGGCCAAATCAATATGGCTTTGTCCAATAGCGCAGATATCCACGCCCAGGCTGGAACCGGATGCCCGGATATCGGAACGCAGGCTGTTGTGGGCGGCGGGGATGCTCTTGTAGAATCCATCTCCAAATGGTTCTATCAAATCCAAAAGATTGAAAGCCGAGTTCAATCCATTCAACAAATCGCCGAAAGATGGTTGGTTGGCGTCAATGGTTTTGGCAACATCCAGGGCAACCCGGGCCGTTGCGATAAAGTCGCGGGTTGGCTGGTCAATTTGGACGAGTTCACACGGGCGCATAAACAGGCGCGTTCCCGGTTCTGAACCATCCCAATGTTGCATGCCCGTCCAGCCATGCAGGATAAGATGGTGTGGCTGGCCATCCAGGTAACGTTGGGGCAACAGGATTTCCTGATGATGACGGTCGCAAGCCGCCAGGGGGGCCTGGTCGACATAAACCAGCGCTTCGGGATGGCTGAAATCATCGGCAGTTCCTATCGGCAGGAACAAGGCAATCGGAGAATCTGTATCCCAGTCCAGGGGCAGGCAAAAATTGCCGTGCAGGATGAAGTTCCGCTGCCAATCTGCCCAATATGAATTAGGGAGAATGACCTCGCCCGACAGGTCATCTGCAAGCGAAAAAAGGGCGGCTTCGGGTTTGTCCAGTGGCTGGTAGCGAAAAGATTCCAACCTGATACGCCTGCGATAAACAAGCGTGTTTATCAGTTTCAGATGCTGTTCAAGTTTTAGTATGGTAAGTTTGGCGTTCATCTTTGTTTCATTCAGTGAACAGGTACGTTTAAGCAGGCATTACGAGGTTGACGCAATGCGGAACAGGGTGCCAGGGATTAACTTAGCCTTTCAGACCTGTTGTTGAGAAACCTTGAATAATGTAGCGTTGCAGGAATATGTACAGCAGTATGGGCGGAATGGCTGAAATAAGATAAGTTGCCATTGCAAAATCAACCGTTGACCAACTGCGTTGCCCCACCTGAGCCGCAGCCACCAGGCTAACTGTGTACATATCCGGGTCAGTGAGCACCACCAGCGGCCAAATGTAATTGGCCCAGGCCGTCACAAA
>JAGXRB010000235.1 GCA_018336075.1 Bacteroidota bacterium | reverse complement strand
TGTTGGGGGGGAAGTTCAGTTCGCGTTTGATGATGTGGCGGTAGAGGAAGATGATTGCGCTGAGGGCCTGGTTTTGGGAGGATGCGGCCAGTTTTCGTTGGGTGGCGAGGTGGGCGATGTAAGCCTGGACTTCGGGTTCGGCCATGTCGCAGGGATGGCGTTTGTTGTGGAAGAGGATGTAGCGTCGCACCCATTCGATGTAGGTTTGTTCGGTGCGGTAGGAGTAGTGCAGGGTGCGCAGGGCGTCGCGCATTTGGTCGAGGAGTTTTTTCTCTGCCATAGGTGACTTTTGTCCTTGACTCGATGTGCTATACTTTTTTTAGCGGGTTTGTGTATACATTTTACCCGATTGCGGCCTAAATCCTATCTTAATTTCGGGGGTTAGGCTGCATTAAAAACTTAAGCCGCCTAAAAGGAAATAGGCCGCAGCAGGTTAATCCGTAGTTGGCACGCTCTCGCAAAATAAAGGAGGCACTCAAAATGGCATTGGAAAAAGAAATTATTGACAGTGCATTGTTTTACGAAAAAAACGGGAAAGAACAAGAAAGTTCAACATCTGGAGATTGCGAATCTTGGTATAAAAAAATACACCAGCACTTTCAGCGAGATGTAATTCCTCAAATGAAAGAATATCAGGAGCATTTTGTTGAATATCATCCTGTGTGGTTTTCATTTGGAGAAACATCATCATACACGCAGGGCATCTCTAGTCACAGAGTCTATAGAACTACTTACGGAACTTATGGGACTGGCTATATCTGCTTTACGGATAAAAATATATATATCACGGCTCTTGATTCTCTAACTAAAGAATATCCTTTGTACCCAGGTGGGTCAAAAGGTTTTTTTCTTAACGTTCTCGGAGGCATGGCAGGTGAAAGAAACAATAGGAAACCATACAACGGTGATAAAACTTGGACGATAGAATATTCATCCGTTGTGGGGACGCAAATTACACAAATTGAAGGAAGTAGCACAGAAATAGTTTATATTCGGACAACATCGGTAGATTGGCAAATTCATCAGCATTTTAGCGATACCTTACCCAAAATATTAACAACTATAAAAATGGGGAACACCGGTAAATTAGCCAACATTTGGGCTAAACCAGAGCAAGCAAATTCTGACATTCCAAGTTTATTGAAAAAACTGAATGAGCTTAAAGAAGCAGGCATTATTACGGAAGCAGAGTTTCAACAAAAGAAACAAAAATTGCTAAACCAGATATAGTTTCTAAGGTCAAAAGCGTGCCAACACCGCTTGCACCGGACAAAAGCGGGGTGGTTCTCCGCTTTTGGGTGGGATTCACACTTAGGCTTTTTTGGCCTTTTGGCAATTCCCCGCCAAATCCCGCTTTTGCCGGTAAAGCCAGCCGTTAGCCTGCCCCTTGCAAAATTAGCACACCGTTTTTATTGGGGTAAAATCAAGAAAATCATTTCGCAAAGGTCTTTTTCATGCCCAATCTCACATTAGATATTCTCCGTAAAGAAGCCGCTATCTTTTCTGCCAAAGAATCACAATTTGCAGAAAAGTCTTTGTTTGGCGTTACTGATGGGAAAGCCGTAGGTACATATTTAGAGCATAAATTTCGAGCCTATCTAAAAACTCGATATGATTTTGTTGAAGGCAATTCAGCAAGCGGTGTTGATTTTCCAGATTTACTTGTTGACATGAAGGTTACAAGCATTAAACAACCTCAATCGTCTTGTCCATTCAAATCAGCACGTCAGAAAATCTTCGGGTTAGGATATTCATTAATCGTATTCGTATACGATAAGACTGATAATGCCAAGAACAAAACAGCGATACTCAATATTCTGCACACAATTTTTGTGGAAGCCGAGAGAACTGCCGATTTTCAAACTACAAAAGGCATTCTTCAAATTATTGAAAATGATGGTAATCAAGATGATATTGTTGCTTTTTTGATGGACAAAAATTTGCCAGTTGATGAAATTGAAGCCCAAAATATTGCTAACGAAATTCTTCAAAACCCGCCAAATCAAGGTTATTTGACTATTTCCAACGCTTTACAATGGCGGCTTCAATATGGGCGAGTCATTGAAAAAGCAGGACAGGTAGAAGGCGTTTTTGCAATTCATAGAGCAGGCAAATGACAAAAAATTCCCAGCGTGAGCAAATCGAATTTGGTGATTTCCAAACACCTTTGGAATTAGCAAAACGAGTTTGCCAAAAATTAGACGAACTAGGCGTCACTCCCGAAACAATCATAGAACCGACTTGCGGAGTTGGTGCTTTTGTCGAAGCATCTGCAAATCAATTTGCAAAGGCGAAAAAGATTATTGGCATTGAAATTAATGAAAAGTATTTAGATGAACTTGACAAGAAAAAAAAGGATTTTCATCTAAAGAATCGAATCGTTTTTACTCAGGGTGATTTTTTTAGTTTCGATTGGGATATGCTGGTAAATAATTCTAAAGGTTCAATTTTAGTTGTCGGTAATTTCCCCTGGGTTACGAACTCTCAACAAGGTACTATTGGCGGAATAAATCTTCCAACAAAGAACAATTTTCAAAATCATAACGGCTTTGACGCCATGACTGGAAAAAGTAATTTTGATATTTCCGAATGGATGTTAATTCAAACCGCTAACTGGCTAAAGAATCGCAAAGGCTATCTCGCAATGCTAGTCAAAACTTCCGTAGCGAGAAAGTTTTTAAGTCATCTTCATTCAGAAAAAATTGGCGTTCTGCGTTCTGCAATATATGGAATTGACGCAAAATACTATTTTGACGTTTCAGTAGACGCTTGTTTGTTATTCTGTGAATTTGACACACAATCTCATAATTACGATTACGATGTTTATGAAAGCCTTGACAGCACACAAAGCGAGCGTGTTGGTCATCGAAACGGAGTTACAGTCAGAGATTTAGTAACATTTGAAAGATTGAGCGACTATTTCGGAAACAGTAAAACAAAATGGCGTTCTGGAGTTAAGCACGATTGTTCAGATGTAATGGAATTTCAAAAAGCAGGAGAAAGTTATATTAATGGATTAGGTGAAGTTGTAAAAATTGAATCTACTTATCTTTATCCGTTATTAAAAGGTTCAGATGTTGCAAATGGTCGTATTGAAAAAACTAACCGTTATGTTCTTGTCACTCAAAAAACGGTTGGCGAGTCGACCAGTTCAATAAAAGATATTGCTCCAAAAACTTGGAATTATCTTCAATCTCATGCCAAGTATTTGAATGAAAGAAAAAGCAGAATTTACAAAACCAATCCCCCATTTTCAATTTTTGGCGTAGGTTCTTATACTTTCGCTCCGTATAAAATAGCAATTTGCGGTCTTTATAAAAAACTAGCGTTTCAATTAGTCCGTCAGATAGAAGGCAAGCCAGTAGTATTTGACGATACGGTTTATTTCTTGAGTTTCAACACTAAACAAGAAGCAAATAATATTTTTAGTATTTTGTCTTCGCCTCTCGCAAGAGATTTTTACTCCGCCTTGATTTTTTGGGACGAAAAACGTCCTATAAAAACCAGTATATTAAACAGTCTAAATTTACAGCAATTCGAAAGCAGTCAGGTTCTCAGGCTGTTTTAGTACGTTATAAACAAAAAGCAGGCTAACAAAGCGTGCACCTGACGTGTGGGATTCTGCGGCATTTTCGAGCATTTTTCTGGCTTCGAGTTTTTCCTGCTCCCA
>JAGXRB010000234.1 GCA_018336075.1 Bacteroidota bacterium | reverse complement strand
AGTCGAAGCCAAAGAAAATGGATCCGTACTGGATGTGGCATCCAACCCGCAAAGGAGTATCCGTTGCCTTACGCAGTTGGGGGGCATCAAATGGAGTGGATTTTAGCGGCGTGAAGGAATTGAACCCGCACTTAATTGGGACATCACATAGGACGAATTCCCGCGGGTGGCCGGCATGGTTACGATCCGCCTACCCACAAGTTGAAATATGGACGGGATGGACCGAAGTGCAACTTCCTGAAATATTTGTGCGCCCTGATGCGCTTGCCTGGGGGCGGATTCAAGGTTTCGAGACATTGTTCTGGCTGGAACTTGGAGATGGACATAAGAAAAAAAAACAAATAGAAAAAATAACCAGGACACGGCTGGTATCTGCCCTGAAATTCTGCCAAGAGACAGGCGTCCGCCTTGTATATGCCCAAATAAGCTCAAAGTGGGTGCAGGAGGTAGTTGGCATGGCGCTCGGTCAAATGCCACCGGACATGGCAATGGTGATGGCAAGTACACGCAGATTTGGAATATTGCCTACAGTAGAGTGGGGAAAGATTAATTTCTAATTACAAAACAGTAATTAATCTATCTATTGGGCGATAAACCCAAAGTTATTAGGATAAAATTAGCCAGATAATGGAAAACGGGGATGAACATGTCCCAATCCACCACTGAAGTCCTTAAATACATCCGGTGTACATTCAAAACCAAGCCAGCAGTAAAAAACAGGGCACTGGAGCGACAATGGATGAAATTATTTCTTATAAGAATTGTCAAGGACTTTATTGCATCCTCGGGGTGCCTTCAAACAAGTGAATATAACAATGTCTAAAAGAACTCAAGAACAAGACGCAGAGGGCACGTTCTCATTTGCCCCTATACATTATCGAAGCAGAGAGGGCTATCGACCTCTGCCAGAATGGGCGTTGTTTTTCTTGGAACTCGGTAAGACCTTATCCTCCCTGGAAATTGAAAATCAACGATATACGGTTGCCCTTGCCTTGCCAACACGTTCATATGCAACCGCCCTTATCGGAGCGGGAATTGCCTGTGCAAGAATTTTCTTGAAATCTGATGATGATTCCGATCATATTGAAACAATTTATTCACTGCCGGAAGGTACTTCTTTGAAGTATTACGACAAAGGCAAAGTAAAGAAGGCATTAAAAAAAGATGTCATGGAATACAATGGCAAAATGCTTTTGGGAATCCAAATTGAAGGTCACACGACAATATATTTGAAGCCAGAAAATGTGAATAAAATTGAAATTGCCGATGTCGATTACATCCACCTGCCCAACAAACAAAATGGATATAGCGTTGAACTTCCCAGCAAACTTGCCCTCGCCACTCTTCAAAGCAGATCTCATGAATTTTTTTATCGAAGCAGGATTGAGGGAGTGGTTATTGGACCCCGAAATCTATTGAAGGAGGAAGCCGAGTTGGAATTATCTATTCCACAGAATGGCAAACAACACTATAGTACAGGGTCGCTGAGTGATCTGTTCCGCGTGAAGGGTTTTGTTCCCAACAATGTTGGACATCGTTTTCTTCTAACGCCACCATCCAGCAACAATAATATATTTGTTGAAATGCTGCATCAGGTTTCCACAGATTGTCCGTTCATTTTTGATGGGGCGTCAGGTTTTCTAAGGTGGAAAGAAATGTTTGTTGACCGAGATTGGATAGTAATCCTTGATCAAACAGATTCGTACTTTCCAAATGCTGTTGCACAACTGAATCAGGATTATTCCTATCGATCTGAAACTCAAAGAAATATACAACTCCCGCAAGTGCCAAGCGGCATCGAGGTTACGTTTTTCATGAGGAATCAATGAACACGTTGCTCAAAACACCTTTTGATGACACAAGTGATGTTTACAATTGCAGTGCGAATGCCACATTGCAATGGAGTTCCATAAAATTCAGCGAACTTCATGTTTTCACACGTGCAGTTCAAGTATTAATAAACAGCCTCGGGAAATTAGATGAGGGCGATTATTGGTTTGATTTTCAGAGAAGAATCCGGGTATTTCGATTTAATTTAATTGCCTGTCCATTATCCGAGAACATTTTACAGGAAAGGCTTGCCGATCTTCTCGCCTATCTTCAGGAGACAAGGAGCACTTTCCTCCAATCTCGTCCCGATGCAGCAGATCAGTATGAAAATCTGATGTTAGCGGGAAAAAGACTTCAAACTATAAAAACATCTCATCTCTTGATGACGTTAACAGGCGAAATCCGCGAAATAAAGGATACCGGCAGCGCCCTTGTTTTAGTCTGCGAGCCACGTTTTATTGTCGATGCAGAAACAAGTCTTCAGTCATCTGGTATCCGGAATATTGATGTTGCAAGTCCATCATACTTAAAGTCAGATGTTTCCTATGAAAACATGTTTATTATTGGGCCTACAAGATGGTTCCCTTCATTTGTATTTTCTGCGCCCAGAGCAAATAAAATCCAATTGTTGAAATTTGCCTGGATTAGTGACAGTTGGAAACACCAAACGGTGTTTGTCAACCCATTGAAACAAAAACCAAGTAGATTAATGCAAATAATAATTGAAGAGTCCCCAGATATTTCAGAAATTGATGCCGACTCTCTGTTGCCGCCAGCATTTAATTTCAAGTTCACCCAAAATCAGGTAGTTGCAGCCGGAAGTGGGCACAACGATATCGATTACCTCCAAGCGAGGTTATTTTTGCTGGAAGATGATTGGGTAGTGCCATTAAGTGCAGAAGATGATGCTTCTATTCTTGTAATCAACCTTGCTGACACAAACCTGCCTGTAAGAAAAATGAAAGTGGCTGAAATTGAACCGGGTATTTTTGTTCTCATTAGAACCACAGGCGGTGGGGATTTCATCATTCCAGTTGCAGATCAAATCCTGGGACCATTAAGCGAGAAGGCAAGAAAATGCCAACGTGAATGGAAATCGCTATTACGCAATAAAATTGTCGAGAATGGGTATGATTGGACAATCAAACAATTGAAAACAAATGGCTCTCCGCGCGCGAATTACATGAATGTTCGCAATTGGATGTTTGACAGAAGCATTAAAACAGAATTCAGGGAAGACTTCCACGCAATCATGAAGCTGATTGAATTGGAGGAAGAAAGCGATGCAAACTGGAATCTGATGAGCATGATTGATCGAGCGCATCGTCAAGCCGGACGTAAAATCCGAAGCATGCTTATTGACAAAGTAAAAAATTCCGACCTCAGAGCCATTAAAAAGTCGGGCAAAATTGATTTTGAACTGGAACAGGAAAGTGAAATCAGTATCACGGCATTTCAGGTCCGCGAAATATCATCAGATATAATCAAACTTCCCCATTGGCAAATTGGGAACCCCATCAAACAGGCATAGCCAATGTCAATAATGTACCCATCCTTCATCCCGTCAGGGGTAAAAAGTCCAGGTGAGATTGAAATTTATGAGCGCCTAAAAAGCGATCCGGATACACATGACTGGATAGTATTGCACTCACTTGATGTGGCAGATCATCGAAGTAAAATTTCCGGCGAAGTTGATTTTGTTGTAATCATCCCCGAGAAAGGTGTTATATGTGTCGAGGTGAAAGCTGCAAGTACCATAAGGAGAGAACAAGGGATCTGGTACTACGGCAGAGATCCCGAAGGGGATGCAAGGGGTCCTTTCAAACAGGTTTCTGAAACCATGCACAGTCTTCGATCTAAGGTCTCAAGACTTGCTCCTTCCCTTTCAAAAGTAGTGTTTTGGTCATGTGTGATTTTCCCTTATATCAACTTCAAAGATAAATCCCCGGAGTGGCATGAATGGCAATTGATTGATCGGGCAAAATTTACGGGTCGTTCCATCAGTGGAAACCTGCTTGCAGTAATTTCAAATGCAAGAAGCCATCTTGCTTCCAAACAGGGATCCTCCTGGTTCAATCCGGAGTCTCTGGAACCCAGCCAGGAGAAATCCAGAATTTTGGCCAATATCCTGAGACCTGATTTTGAATTTTTTGAGTCTTCCGAATCCCGAAGTTTGAGACTCACCGGGGAATTGAAAAAATACACCGAGGAACAATTTGAAGCATTAGATACAATGAGCTCCAATCCGAGGGTGATTTTTCA
>JAGXRB010000233.1 GCA_018336075.1 Bacteroidota bacterium | reverse complement strand
ATCAGGCGCATACCAGCCTTGAGCGGCACACGCACCAGCCGGAACCAGGGAGCGCGCCGGTAGGCCATCTCGATCAGGCAGATGGTGCAGATGTTACAAACAGCGTTTTGGAGAATGGTGTTTTCCATCATTCGACAAGTCCAACCCACTCCTTATAGCAATCCGGTCGTCATACCCAGGTCAACCAGTATTAGCATCGCGCCGACAATTATTTGCAATGTGTGCAGAATGATTTTTACACCAAGCGGGAACCGATGAGCACACTCAACGAGCCGCCAGCAAGGCTGCCAGCATCAATTCTTGCACGTCCTGAATTCCCTTGAATTGAAGGGCATAAAACCCTACTCCGTAAACCAGCCAGCAAGTCTTTGGTTATTTCTTCTGTTCCAAAACATTTTTCATTTTCTCGAAAAGCGCAATATTACTCACCATCAACTCACGCAGCAACACACGAAACGCAGCAGCATAATCGGGGTCATT
Source organism: Bacteroidota bacterium (assembly GCA_018336075.1). Classification (GTDB taxonomy): domain Bacteria; phylum Bacteroidota; class Bacteroidia; order Bacteroidales; family F082; genus JALNZU01. Next base: position 4,916 of record JAGXRB010000233.1, on the reverse strand, counting down.
GAAGTTTTTCTGATACATCTCCAAAACGCGAAGGCCAAAAACATCATCGCTGATGACCTGCTTGATGTCATGCAAAATTTGCAGCCCGAGTTCTATATCAGAGCTTGCGGATTTTTTGGGGTACTCGCCTGCCTCAATGAGAAAAACCTTGTACGGCATCAAGACGCGAATTTCTTCGGCCAGGCGCAGGTAGTCATGTTGGTCGCCCCGGATGTAGGCGCTGAATAATTGCAGCGCATTGTCCACTTCGACGACAGGTGCGATCCAAGGTTCAATCCAGGGCAGGTTGGGGTCGTCATACAGATACGACCAGCGGGTTACCTTGATGAATGTATCCACCAGGTGGCTGGTCTGCCCCTTCTTGATGGGCTGTCGCTGGTTGTCTTTCATGCTGAACCAGAGCCCCATTTGGTGCATGACCACCACCCAGTACATGGAAAGAATTTTTCCATTTGCTTGCAGGGCAACATCCAGATTAACAATATCCTGGAACAGGAAGCGGTCACCCAGGGCGTTTTCGATGCGGTTGATGGTGCTCTTGGTCATGTTGGATGGTTTTGCCAGAGCCTCCAGCGTATATTTTTTCTGTTCCCGGGTCAGTTTGAGATAAGTTCCGGCGTCGGCCAGCGTCAAGGCGCCACCTTCCTGGAACCAGTGTTCAAGCATCTCCAGGGTCAGGCCGGGTGGGTTTGGCAGCAAATCGCCATCCTGGATTGCAGTCTGCAATCTGTGACGCAAGTTTTCTGGTGAGAAATTCTTTGCCCCGTCGTTTTTTATGGCAGAGATGAGTTTTTCTTCCAGTAAAGCAACGGCATCTGGAATGGCGTTTTCGAATACCCTGGCAAATTCAAGCACGGTCACGGTATAGGGGATGGACTCAAACGTGGTGGTAATGTCATCGAGTTCCGGGGCGGTATTCTCGTCCGGCTGAGATATATCTGGCAGCACAATCCGGGGAAGATTGAATTCGGACGTGAACTCGTCCAAGTCTATTTTTAATGCCCAAACTAAAACAATCAAGAAGTTAAGCGTTAATCTCATGCTGCCTGTTTCCAGGCGGCTGATTTGAGCGGTGCTTGAACCCGCAAGTGAAGCCAACTCTTGCAGGTCTAGTCCCGCTTCAATTCTTTTCTTTTTAAGCCAGGCGACAATTAGAGAATCCATAGACAAAGGCCCTTGACAAACGGAGAATAATTGTTAGAATATTGTCATATCAACTACGTAGACAGGAAAACATTATGACACGTACTTTTTTACTCAAAGGCCGCCTGAAAGGCGTGCAGCGCCAAAAACTTTCACAACTTCTCGACATGCACTACACACCTTCTGAAATTGGCGAAATCCTGGGTTTTGGCAGGCGTCAGTTTTATCGGGTGTACATTCCTGCCGGCTGTCCGCATAAACGTGGTGAGAACGAAAGATTATGGATTAATGGTGCCGCTTTCCGCGAATGGTATTTTCAGCAATACCCAAAAATCAAAATCGGAGAGAGCGAAGCCTATTGCCTGGCTTGCAAAAGAATTGTGACTGTGGAGCACCCGGAAACCAAGCAGACCGGCAGGTATCGTTACTGGTCGTTTATCTGTCCTAATTGTGGACATCAGATGTCGAAATCAATTTCAAAAAATGGAGGTAGCAATGATTAACCGTCAGAACAAAAAATTTGTTGATGAGTATCTTCAGTATCGAGAACGTCACGATAACCTGGACCACAAGTCCATCCGATTGGAGCGCAGTTTGTCCATTCACTACTTGACTTGGGCGGATTTACAACCTTTCAAGAACGCTCCCAAGTTCGATATCACTTTGAAAGAGTATCTTAAGGATTATCGCGATGCAACAGGGAAACCAATCTCTCAGCATTATCAGCGCAAAATTATTGGCTCGGCAAAATCATTTTTCACCTGGTTGACAATCCACAAACCCAAAGGGTTTCGGTCAATTACTCCGGGCTGGTTGTCTACTTTGAAAATCCGCATCATACAAGATGAATTTGATGACACAGACACCATACTTTTGGAAGAAGTTTTACAAATAGCGCGTACTCCTGTGAGCAATGTGGTTCAAGAGCGAGTCCGCGCAGGTGCTGTCTTTCTTTACTTATCGGGGATGCGTATTAGCGCATTTGTCTCGATGCCTCTCAAAGCAGTTAATCTTATATCGTTGGAAGTCAGGCAAACGCCTAAGCTGGGTATCAGAACCAAGAACAAGAAAAGTGCCACAACATTTATTCTTGAACTCCAAGAATTATTCGGTATTGTCAAAGCCTGGGATGCAAAAGTGCGCAAGGTATTGTCGCCAGAAGGTTTCTGGTTTGCGCCCATCGCCCCACAGACAGGTGAATTTGACCTGGAAGTAACCGAGGTTGGCGAACATCGTTCAACCCGCTTTCGCAAAGATTTAAATGAGTGGTTGTCCAAGCACAGCATTGAATATCATACGCCTCATGATTTTCGTCGTGGTCATGCAAACTTTCTTTTTGATAAAGCAAAAGACGTGAACGACATGGAGGCTGTTCGGGATAATTTGATGCATGAAAGCCTCACAACTACGGAGCGCTATGCTCGGCAACGTCGAGACCAGCGGAAAAACCGTATCTTGAAAATGAGCAAACAACTCGTTACAGAAGCGAATACAGATATATCTGCTGACTTTCTTGCAAAACTAGAAAGAATGAGTCTCTTGATGGAAAAACTGGAACCCAAAATGCTCGAGATGGTAAGGAGCTAAGGATATGAAAAAAATAACGATGGCACAAAACCCCCGTAATAAAGTGGTCATTTGTGGGCCCGGCTGGATTCGAACCAGCGACCAAGAGATTATGAGTCCCCTGCGCTAACCACTGCGCCACGGGCCCGGTTTTTTAAGTATCAGGTGTCAGGTTTTTCAGTGTCACGTGACACCGCAACACCTGACACCCGATGCTCACTTCAAGAGCGGGAGACGGGATTCGAACCCGCGAATATCAGCTTGGAAGGCTGATGCCTTACCACTTGGCGACTCCCGCGCAAGCGAATTGTATTCTACCGTGAGGCGCGTAGAAGGTCAAGCCGCGCCCCTTCAGCACGCTACAGCCGCGCGACCGCCCTTGCCAGACGCCGGATACCTTCCTCGGCCCACCCCTCTTCGTGGACGACGAAATTCAGCCGCAGCCAGCCCGCGCCGTCGCCGCCATCCAGGAAGAAATTGCCGCCAGGCATAAAATCGACGCCTTCGCGGATGGCGCGCGGGAGCAGATCGTCCGCCGACAAATTTCCCGGCAGTTTCAACCAGATGAACAGGCCGCCCTGCGGTGGGTCGATATCGATTCCGCCTGACAGGTGGCGCTGGATGGCCGCCAGCATGGCGTCGCGCCGTTTGCGGAAGATATGCGTCGAGCGGCGCAGGTGCGCCTGGTAGCGCCCGACCGTGACGTAGTCGTGCAGGGCGCGCTGGATCAGGCTGGAGGTCGCCAGGTCGTTGACCCGTTTGAACTTGACCAGCCCGTCGTAGACCGGGCCGTCGGCCACCAGGAACCCGACCCGCAGGCCGGGCATCAGCATTTTGGAAAAGGTGCTGACGTGAATTACCCGCCCGCCGGGGTCGAGGGCTTTCAGGGCGGGCTGGGCGCGGCCCTCATAGCGCAGGTCGCCGACGAAGTCATCCTCGAAGATGGGCACGTTGTAACGGTCGGAGAGAACGATGAGTTCGCGACGGCGCGCGCCGGACAGGCAGGTGCCCGTCGGGTTGTGGAAGTTGGGGATGGTGTAGACCAGTTTTGGGTGATGCTGCTGCAACTGCTTTTCGAGCAGGTCCACGCACATTCCCTGTCCATCCACCGGGACGCCGATAATCCTGAAATTCAGGGCGCGGAACAGGTCGAGCGCGCCGGAGTAGGTCGGGCTTTCGACCAGGATGGTGTCACCCGGTTCGAGCAATAGTTGCGAGACCAGCGCCAGCGCCTGCTGCGACCCGGCGGTAATGAGCACGTTTTCGGGGCTGGTCTGCAAACCCTGGCTGGCGAGAATGTGCGCGATGGTCTCACGCAGCGGGGCGTAGCCGCGCCGGTCGCCGTATTCGAGGGCCGCGATTCCGTCGCGGCGCATGACCGCCTGTAAAACTTTGCGAAAATCTTCGGCGGGGAACAGGTTTGAGTCGCTGATTCCGCCCGCGAAACTGATGTGGTCGGCCCGCCCAGCGGTCAGGCGCAACTCCTCGACAGCGGCACGCGCGCCCAGGCTGCGTTCGGGTAGGTTTCGCTGCCAGAGCGGCCAGGCAGTCTCGTCGCCGGGTCTGGAAATTTTCGGGAGCGGATTGGGCGGCAGGATGTACGTCCCGCTGCCGACCCGTGAATAGACCAGCCCGTCGGCTTCGAGCGCGGCGTAGGCGTTTTCGACCGTGATGCGGTTGACGCCCAGGTCGCTGGCCAGTTGGCGGCTGGCGGGCAGGCGCGCCTCCGGGGCCAGGCTGCCGTTCAGGATGCCCTGGCGCAGGTGCTTTTCGATTTGCTCATAGAGCGGTGTGGGGGAGTTGCGGTCAATGGGAATGCGCATTGGAAGTCAGAAGGATGAATGATGAATGCAGAATCAAAAATGGCATGGTCAATATATCATTATTTTAAAGAAGAAAATAGAGCCAATTTGGCAGAAATTCACCCAATCCATTTAATTGGACTGGTGTTTATTCGACATTATTGGCTCTTAACATAAGCCAATTTTGGCCTAAAATTATCCTTATGAGCGACACTTCACACCTGACCCGCGGCTATGGCATTGCCATGACCAGCGCCATCATCCTCTCGACCACCGCCATCCTCATCCGCTACCTCAACCAGGCCTTCGAGATACCGGCCCTGGTGATGGCCTTCTGGCGAGGCCTATTCGTCGTCCTGACCCTGTTGCTGGCCCTGGGACTGATTCGCCCCTCCCTGCTCAAAG
>JAGXRB010000232.1 GCA_018336075.1 Bacteroidota bacterium | reverse complement strand
GATTTCAGTTTTTTGAATGATTTTTTTTGTTTCTTCCGCAAGTTCAGGACTGCCGGGCGCAGGATACTGAACATCAAAAAGGGCTTTTGGAAAACCACCAAAATCATGAATTGTTCTGGGATTTTCCATGGCAGTCACAAAAGTACCTTTCGTTTCCCAGTGTGCCGAGACGCAAAGAATTGCTGTTGGTGCCGGAAGTTTTGCAGATGCTTTTCTGAAACCGGCAACAAATTCATTTTCTTCGATGGCATTCATCGGGCTGCCATGGCCCAAAAACAGCACGGGCATTTTGTCCGAACTGTCATTGGGCGAAAGCATTTTATCAAGCTGCTGTAATTTCATGGCTGCTCCGGCTAAAGGTAAAAGGGCCAATGTTTGCAGAAATTTCAATCTGTCCATCGGTCGCTTTTTGGCTTAAGCTTGTTTTACGAACTGAAGTTCAGCGTTGATTTTTACCTCATCGCTCACAAGCACGCCACCTGTTTCGAGGGCTGCATTCCAATTGAGACCCCAGTCTTTGCGGTTGATTTTTCCGCTAAGTGAAAAACCGGCTTTCTGATTGCCCCAGGGATCTTTGTTGATTCCACCGAATTCTACGTCGAAGCTGACTTCTTTGCTGATCCCTTTGATCGTGAGAAGGCCTTTGAGCTGATAGTTTTCGTCGTCGAGTTTGGTGAAAGAAGTTCCTTCGAAGCTTAGTTCAGCAAAGTTTTCGACATCGAAGAAATCTGCACTGCGCAGGTGATTGTCGCGGTCGTTGTTGTTAGTAAAGACTGAGGTTGCATCAATTTTTGCTTTGACACTTCCCTTGCTGAAGTCGTCGCCAATGGATTGAACCGAAGCTTCAAATTTGCGGAACTCGCCTTTGACATTGGTAATCATCAGGTGCTTTACCTTGAATAGAATTTCGCTGTGTGTTGGGTCAATTACCCATGAAGTTTTATCTGACATTTTTGTAATTATTTATTGTTAAACTTATTATGAATTTCATTTTGCAAAGATTCAACAGTCTTTGCAAAGAAATTGTTCACATAAGTTAACTTCGTAAAACAGAAACTTAAGGAAAAAAATCAGATTTTTTTAAAACTTTCTTTGCGGATACGGCTCAGCGATTGCGGTTTAATTCCGAGGTAAGAGGCGATCAGGTATTGCGGAATCCGCTGAACGAGTTCAGGATGTTGTTTAGAGAAATCATCATAACAAACAGCAGCTTCTTCGCTTTGACTCTTGACAAAACGATACTTCAGATCGACATAGGCATTCTGAATGAGTTTTCTGAAAAACCTGTCAATAATCGGCCGGTCGCAGGCTTTTTCAAAGCTCTCACGGTTGAGCATCAACACCTCAACAGCTTCGATAGTTTCGATGGTATAGATGCCGGGTTGACCGGAGAAGAAGCTGTACAAATCGGAAATCCAGTTGCCTTCAAGCGCAAACTGAATGACAATTTTATCGCCTTTGTCGCTGACATAATAAGACACACAGGCTCCTTTTAGAATGAAATAGACGTATTTGCATTCTTTGTCCGTTTCAGCAAGAAAAGTTTTTTTGTCGAAACTCCGGCTGAACATATGATTTTTAAACTCCTGCAGATCTTCATCGGTGATTGCCTTGCCGATAAAGCGCTCCATATTGCATTTAAGAAGGTCTGAATTCATTTTGCAAAAGTATTTTTTTCAACCCATTGCCTTTAGCCCGACAATGGAAATTATAAGCGTAGAAATAAAAAACATACGCCAGAAAGTGGCCGGCTCATTCAGAAAAATGATGCCAACAATCACTGTTCCAACGGCGCCAATGCCTGTCCAGACTGCATAAGCAGTTCCTATGGGCAGTGTTTGTGTAGCCTTGTATAAGAGTAGCATACTGATTGAAAGGCTGACGATAAAACCTGTCATCCACCAAAGGGATTGAGTTCCTGTGGTTTGATTTGCTTTACCGAGGCAACCCGCAAAGGCTACTTCGAAAAGTCCTGCAATAATGAGAATAATCCAGTTCATGGGCTCGGAGGGTTTTTAAGAATTCACAAAAATAGCTGCTTTAATTGATTTTACCGGAAACTTGGTTAAACCATTGGAAAACTGATTGCGTTCCAATGGCAGAAGGAAGTGTTAACAGATTTAAGTATTTTCGCGCCTCATTAACAGATTGGATAAAAGATTGAAACTAAATAATCAACAAAAAAATACTTCAACTGCCCGTCAGGCGCAGGTGCTCCGCATTTTCAGAAAAACGCATCGTATCACAGCTATATATCTTTTCTCAGTTTTTTTGGTAATTTCTGTAACTGGTTTGCTTTTAGGCTGGAAAGAACACAGCAATGGCTATATTTTGCCCGAAAGCACAGCCGGAAGCAACACTGAGTTATCGGAATGGTTGCCGGTTGATGTGTTAAAGCACAGCGCTCTGGAAGCACTCGATAACTTTTCTGATGGAAAGCTCAGCAAAGAAATTTCGCGCATTGACATCCGTCCGGCAAAAGGCATTGTGAAAATTGTATTCAAACACCATTACTGGGAAGTTCAATTGGATGGCGCCACAGCCGAAGTGCTTCAGGTAGCCAAAAGAAGATCAGATCTGATTGAAAACATCCACGATGGATCGGTCATAGATCAGGTTTTCGGGACGAGAAACAAGGCTTTCAAATTAATTTATACTACTGTTTCGGGTCTGGCTTTGCTTTTGTTTACCATCACAGGATTCTGGCTTTGGTTTGGCAGCAAGATGCTGCGAAAAACCGTTGCGAGGAACAAAAAATAAGTCGCTGGTTTTATTCAATCTGGCTGAAAAATACCACGTAGTTTTTTCCGTACTTTTTGGCGCATTTCGGACAGGTAGTGTACCACATATACAACTTGTTCATTTTAAATCCTTTGGACTTGACAGTGCTTTCAAAATCTTTGGTCCATTTACCTGTATTGTTATAGGAGCCTTCATAAACTTTGCTGTAGAATTTCCCGCTTAGGGTAGTGTTCTCGGCTTCCTGAATTTCCTTGTCCACGGCAAGATAGATTCCCATATTCCACATGGAAGTGTGTTCCGAAAGGCACAGCCAGTCAGGCATTTTGGCATCAGCTTTTGTTACTTTGTCATTCAATCGGGTCATTACCTGCCCAAAGTTGACAGGCATGTAAAAAATTGTAAAAACCTTGTCCTTTATGAATGGTTTCTTATCCCATTCAGAAATTTTATCATCCCAAAGTGTGGGATCAAATTCCGGACAACAAATAGGTTCTGATTCGGCTTGAGTGGTCATGATTCATTCGCATTTTGTTATTAATCTGGCTTAGTTCACTTGTTTTATATTGAAGCAAATTCAATTTTCAAATCAAATGGACATGCAAAGTTAATCGCGGCTAAACCGAAATGCAACTCATTTTTAATAAATATTAATCAAAGAAATAATCAGAATCAACCAATTTGTAAAACCTTCAAATATTTCATTTGTAGTTGGTTATGATTGCGTCGATTTTAGGAATGATTTTCAGTTAGCAAATTTTGGCTGTGATTGCTTTTTCAGTTTTCTCCAAACCAAAACAAGCAGACTACTCAAGACTGTCACAACCAAAAACCATAAAACCAACTGCAAAAGATATTGACTCCGATACAGGGAAGTAGCGACGTTTCCGATAATCAGCCATTGGAAAACATAGAAAGCTGTTACATTTTTTCCGGTCCATTGAAGCCAATGCATCAGAAAACCTTCTGTTTTTCCGCCGGTCAGCAAGCGTAATGCCAATGTCCAGAACAAAACGAAAGCAAGTGACCATGCAACAAACAAACCCTCATGATGATAATAAACCTGCAAAATTGTGGAATGCAAAAAGCCGTATTCGAAGGTTGCAATCAGGGTAATCAGCAATGCGATGGCAGCATAAAGAAGGTGCTTTTCATTGATCTTTGAAAAGTTGAAGCGATCTTCCAGAAGTTTGAAAATATAGCCTGCCAAAGGATAAGCTGCCCAGGGAAAAAGAGGAAAATATGCCCAATGATAATAACCGTTGAAATAAGCCTGCAGGTATTTTATTGCCTCAATTTCACCGCTGTACACAGGCAACCAGGAATTCATTACTGCAAAAAATATTAAAGCTAAAAGCCATAATAAGAGGTTTTTATGAAAAGCAATGCGCAAAAGTGAAATGACAATTACACTCAGACCAGCCAGAAAAAGTATATCGACACCAAAAATGTAAGGCCATGGATCGAGTGCAAATTCTCCCGAAAAAATACGGATCAGCAAATGTGCGTTCATGCCAAGATTAAGCAACAATCCCCAGAAAATCAACTTGAACCCTTGTTTGATGTTTTGCGACAGACTTTTGTTTCCTATGGCAATAAAATATCCCATCACGGCCATAAAAACCGGTGCTGCC
>JAGXRB010000231.1 GCA_018336075.1 Bacteroidota bacterium | reverse complement strand
TGGGACGATCCGCGCCTGACCACCCTGCGCGGCCTGCGCCGCCGGGGCGTGCCGCCCGAAGCGATTATCGACTTCGTGACCGGCATGGGCGAAACCAAGAACGACAGTTGGGTTGAAATGGCGCAGTTTGAAGCCATCATCCGCGGCATTCTCAACAAAGTCACCCTGCGGCGCATGGCTGTGCTCAAGCCGCTCAAACTGGTCATCGACAACTACCCCGAAGACCAGAGCGAAGAACTGGAAGCCGTCAACAACCCCGAAAACCCCGAAGCCGGGACACGCAAAGTGCCCTTCTCGAAGGTGCTGTACATCGAGCAGGATGATTTCCGCGAAACCCCGCCGCCCAAATATTTCCGCATGTACCCCGGCAACGAAGTGCGCCTGCGCTATGCCTACCTGGTGACCTGCACGCATGTCGTCAAGGACGAGGCCGGGAACATCACCGAAGTCCACGCCACCTACGACCCGGCCACACGCGGCGGCGACGCCCCGGATGGACGCCGGGTCAAATCGACCATTCACTGGGTCTCGGCCCAGCACGCCCTGCCCGCCGAGGTGCGCCTGTACGAGCAGTTGTTCAGCGTCGAACGCCCCGACGACGGCGAACTGGAAGAAATTCTTAACCCGAATTCGCTCGAAGTGCTGGCGAATGCCTACGTCGAACCGGCCCTGGCCGAAGCCCAGGTCGGCGAAAAAATCCAGTTCGAGCGCACCGGCTACTTCTGCCTCGACTCTGACAGCCTGCCCGGCAAGCCTGTCTTCAACCGCACGGTGACGTTGAAGGATGGTTGGGCGAAGGCGCAAGGGAAGTAAATAATGGGACGCGGATGAGGCGGATTGGACGGATTTGCGCGGATTTTTGAAAAAATCTGTATGAGTCCGTCCAATTTGTTAAATTTGTGTTGGGTGCTTCGCTGAAAATAAGGTAAGGAATCATGGCAGACCTATCAAGCGTTGAAAAACTAAAAATCGAAAAACTATTTGATATGGGTACTGGCTATGTGATCGACTTCTCAAACAGGACCTTTTCCGAATTTATTCTCGAAAATATGGGGATTGAAATTTATGACAGCAAATACGACTACGCCAGCGGATCAAAGGCAAATCGTTTGCGAGCCTTTTGGCAACAAGAGCCAAATCATGTTGTTGGGCAATTGTTACTGAAACTGCTTGAATGTTGGAAGGCGAAAAAGGTAAATTTTTATCCAAAGATTACGCCAGCAGAACAAGCCCTTTATGATGAATGCACGAGAATTGCAGAAAAGCTAATACAAAATAGTCCAGTTGAGCATTTAGACGCAATTGAAACTATTTCAGGCGATAAAAACTTTGTGCTACTTGCAAAGTCAATAAAAGCCAGTATCCGAAACAACGAGCCAGAAGCCGCACTTGATAGATTGCATACTTTTGTCGTGAAATATATCAGGCAACTTTGTGACAAACACGGAATTGAACATGATAGAAACAAGCCGCTCCATAGTTTGTTTGGCGAATATGTAAAGCACTTGAAACAAAACAATCTTATTGAGTCACAAATGACGGAGAGAATTTTGAAGGCGTCGATCTCCATCTTGGAAGCCTTTAATGATGTCAGGAATAATCAGAGTTTTGCTCACGACAATACGATTTTGAACTACAACGAAAGCATCCTGATATTCAATAATGTAGCAAGTGCTATTAAGCTTCTTCAGTCAATCGAAGCCGACAAGTCAGAAACCGTTGATCAAAACGAAAGTGAATCTTCATGGGACGAGATTCCGTTTTAACCCAAACCCATCCAAGTAACCTTCAGTTAGAAAAAAATGGAACACGGTTCTAAATGATGGACATTGCACTTCCAAGTGAACCCGTCTCGACCCAAAATTCCGCATTTCTTGTGATGGTGCACGAGCATCTCGCAAAAAGTGAAGTTCTTGTTGTAATGATTCGCTATGCAAATCATGGTGGGGCAAAAGATTATCGTGTTATCCAAACAATGGAGGAGTTTGATACTCTCATAAAAAAACTGGCTTTCAAAACATCAATTACTGTTTTCTTTGAAAGCGCTTTTGCCATAAAGGGGAGAGTAAACAATGAACTTCAGAAAAAAGTAGATGAACTCTTTACCAGAGAATACGATGAGTACGAAGGATTGGACATAATTTGCCTTGAACCACAAAAAGGTAATGATGGCGAAAGAAATATTTGGTTCATGCAAGAGTTAGAGTCGATTAAAGAATGGCTACGACAACATAAGGATTGTCAGGTGTTAATTGGCACGATGAAATTTTGGCAGGATAACAGCCAGGACGTAACAACCGCATATGTGCCAGATGTTGATGGTCAAGTTAGACCAGGCACATATTGAATCTTTTGAAGGGACTCATCCCCAAAAAGTTGGTTTGTCCTTTGGCTTTTCCTGCCAAATCCGTCTAATCCGTTTTAACCAGTAGACCCATAGTGAGTAATAAACCTGAAATGTCGAACAACAACACTAACAATCCCTCCCACCCTTATTATCCGTTTTTGAAATGGGGATTTTTGCACACGTCTTTTATGATTTATGTCCGAAGCCATAACTCAATTTCGGACGAAGATTTTATGGAGTTGTTTGGGTTACACGGTTATCAAAAGACGCATCCTCCGTTACCCTTTCTGGGTCGCCATGTGGTTTTTGCGAATGATACAGAATGGACACATATTGCCGATGACTGCGGATACACGCTTTGGCACAGTCCTAAAACAGTCGAGGCAATCGAAATATTGAGTAAAAGTTATGATGTTTTTCGAAATTCGCTCGGTGACATTGACAACTCTTTTGATTTTGAATACCACCAAAATGGGGAGCTTATAAGGAAATTTGTCTTTAAACATGATGTTTTCAAAAAAACGGAATTAATCGCAGTAGATATGGGAAGGAAATTAGTTGGCGAACCCACAGCAATGGATGATCTAAAATCATCTTCAGAGAAGATGTTTCCAGAAATGACCCAGGCACTTGGAATTGCAAGGGTGACTGACCCTTTGCAGCATAGATTCTATAGCAAAAAAGCGAGCTAGCTATTTTCTTGACGTGAAATGAAAACAACCTCACTTATCGCCATCGTCGGCACCAGCGGAGTCGGCAAGACCAGCCTGGCGCGCGCGCTGGCCGGGGCCGCCAACCTGAGCCTCGGCCTTGAACAACATGCCGAACGGCCCTTCCAATCCCTGTTCAAAAACGACCAGCGCTACGCCCTCGCCAACCAAATCGATTACCTGCTATTACGCGCCGAGCAGGAGCGCGAACTGCGCAGCGGAAACCGTCCCGGCCTGCTGGACGGCGGCCTTGACCAGGATTTTCACGGCTTTACGCGCCTTTTCCACGCCCGCGGCTATTTGACCGACCTCGAATTTGACCTGTGCCGCCGTTTGTACGAATTTATCCGCGCCACGCTGCCGCCGCCTGACCTGGTCATCTTCTTACAAGCCCCGGCCGCCATCATCCGCGACAGGCTCTCGCGCCGCGAACGCATCAACATTGCCAGTGCTGAAGACGCCGACCTGATAGAGCAGTACTTGACTAATTGGCTACACGACACATGTGGCTCAAAAGTGCTCACCTTCGACACCCAAAATCTCTCCCCCGATTATCGTGAAATCCTGTCAGAAATCGGACAGACTATCGAAAGCCTGAAATAAGGTAAGTTTTTGCAGCACTTTCAAGGCTTCGAACCGCCAAGAGCGCGAAGACCGCCAAGGAAAATCATAAAACTTCGCGCTCTCCCTGGCACCGCCCGCCAGGGCAGGTGTCGCGGCCTTGGCGGTTCGTTTATAAAAAGTGTCCGGTGATGAATATTAATAGAGAAGACCCCGCCGTTTTGGCTGGGTCTTCTCTATCTTGCCCGGAGCGCGGTTCAGTCTTTGGCGCTGTAACCGGGGCCTTTGGAATAATAATCGTAATTCGGCTGGATATCCTCGGTCAAATCGACCGTTTCACCGGCCTCGAGTGGTTTGACGGTTTCCAAGACCACATCCTTGCCGTGGTGGTCGGTGCCCTCGTAGTGGCCGACCAGGCCAATGCGGCTGATGAACTCGCCACCCTTGGCGGTGTATGCCGCAGGCACCTCGTCTTCGGGGAAGATAGCATTGTACGGGCACTCGGGAACGCAAGCGCCGCAATCGATGCAGGTGTCGGGGTCGATGTAAAACCAGGGCCATTCTTCTACCGGCTTGCCGGGCATAATGCATTCCACCGGGCAAACTTCCACACAACCGCTATCGCGCAAACAAAGACTTGTGATGATATGGGTCATAGTATTTTCTCCTTATTGAATTGGCGAAACCAGGTAATTTGATTATATCCGCGCCCGTAAGGGGATGCAATGGATTTACGCCCTTTTTTTCAGGTGATTTTCCAAAAGCGGGGAAAGAAAACAGCCGCACCGACAATTTGGCGCGGCTGTCTGGCATAATTTGGATTAACCCAGGCGGCGGGCAACTTCGTCCCAGTTGACGACGTTCCACCAGTTGGTAACGTATTCAGGACGGCGATTCTGGTATTTCAGGTAGTAAGCATGTTCCCAAACATCGATTCCCAACAGCGGGGTCAGGCCGTCGGTCAGCGGGTTGTCCTGGTTG
>JAGXRB010000230.1 GCA_018336075.1 Bacteroidota bacterium | reverse complement strand
ATGCTTTTTCTCTGTTAAAACTTCTTTCAACAATCCGGTGGATAATGGTATTGTAGTCGAAAACTACACTGAACGGAAATCTGTGTCAGCGTTTGAGTCTTTACAAATTAACCAGAATGGGGCACGGATTGCATATCTGCACCAACCACCGGTTTGGAATTTATGGCTTTCTCCGTAACTTCAAAATCAACAAGCGAAAATTAAGTCGCTTAATATTTGTTTGAATTTTGCGGCAATGCCATTCTGTGTTGCAAAATTTCTCTCCCCCCTGCCCTGCTTTCCATAGATAAATTCTACAATTCAATATACCTGCTCAAAATCCCGAACAACAAAAACAATAACGCCAATACGCCAAGGATGGACGTTGTTATCCCTGTTTTTCTGTCATTGAGCCAGCCACTTAAGCCAATGGATGACAAAATCGAAATCAAACCGAAAATAAGCACTTTTACAAGCATCTGATGATGCGAATTAAGAGCTGCCATTCCCTGATTGAAGTCCATCAGCGTCCAGCCTACTGCGCCTAAAAGAAAACTAATGGAGGCAATGGTCAATGTAATAATCAACCAGTATTTAATTCTTTTTTCTGTATCCTTTGTAATGATTGCACTCAAAAATGTGAATGAAAATCCACCGAGTACGGAGCTTATCAGGGCCAGTTGTTTGATGCTTTCTTCCATAATTCTGTGTTTATATCGAAATATTCAGGCTTCAAATATAATCTTTTGTTAATTTGATGATGCCTCGATCGGTTGATTTGTGTCCGATTGACGCTGTTCAGCAAAAAAAAAAGCATCCTGAAACCAAATAGAGGTTCAGGATGCCATTTTTTAAAGGTGTGACCGATTTTTCGGTTGTACGATTTATTTCCTGATCATTTTCTTTATTGTGGACTGTCCATTTTCACCAAAAAAATGTATCATATAAACCCCTGGCAACAAATCAGTTGTGTTAATCACATTACCTGTCAACGGGGCTTCCATGACTTTATGTCCCAAGATATTCGTGATTTCAAATCGTTTAACTGATTCGGTATTGGAAACAAGGATGCGGTCTTCGAAGGGGTTGGGACCGGCCGTAACGACTGTTTCCATCGATTTATCAACGCCAAGGATCAATCCCCAGCTGTCGTAAACCACTTTGTCCTCGTTCAAATCAATTGTACGACTTGGAATATTTTCCCAATCAATAGCGTCTTCGCCCTCGTCGGTGAAATAAGCGTAAGCATATTCTCCCGGAGGCAGCGCCATAGTGATCGTATAATACATCGAGTTTTCTACCCTTCTGAGCGCCTGATCGCGTGCCATCTGACCGAGCACATTCCATCCATGCATCGAACCTGTAATGTTCACCATTGTACTTTCGGGAATAAAGTATTCATTTCCTGTCATATCAATATTAAAGGTGAGATTAAAGGTTTGAAATACTTCAAAATTGGCAACCAAAATGACATCATTATCAGGCATGGTGAAAAAGAAAGTTGGCAAGTCGCTCACAACAGTACCGTTGGATGTGGTCCAGTTCACAAAAGCAAAACCTTCTTCAGCAGTGGCTTTTACAAGCACTTCTGCACCCGGCTGATACCATGCTGAACCAAGCAAAGCGCCGCTTCCGGCAGGATTGGCAACCAATGCCAGCAAACGTGTGTCATCAACTACAAAACTGATCTCAGCAATTTCCGATACTCCGGTGGTGAAAACTGCCTGCACACCGGCGGTATATTGTCCATCTGCCAGGCCGTCGAACATGAACTGTGTTTCCGAAACAGCTTCAGCCATAAGTGTTCCATCGAGGTAAACATTAAATCCGTTCAGATTCCTGTTACGATTAGCCGGGGCCATTTCAGCCATGACGGAAATGGGCTTTGCTTCGTTGACTTTTCCGTTTTGCGGGTTCGAAACTGTCATCAGATCACTTAGATTAACAGCAGCATCACCGATACTGATATTATCGATTGCCCAGTAATACCACATCCCAAAGTTGGAGGGGCCGTCTTCATTGTGCCATGCAATGCGCGCATTTTGACCTGCATACATATTCAAATCAATGGAAACAGGTTCCTGGTATAAGTTTTGTCCGTAGGGAAGGTCGCTGGCGTTCCATAAGATGTTCCAGGTCTGACCAGCGTCGGTGGAAATTTTCACATAATAGTTATCGCCGAAGTTGGAGCCTGTTACGCCATAAAACCAGAATTGCAAATTGCCAGCCGGTACAACAAACTCTTTTGTGATCAGCCATTCGTTTTG
The DNA here is from genome assembly GCA_018336075.1 of Bacteroidota bacterium. Classification (GTDB taxonomy): domain Bacteria; phylum Bacteroidota; class Bacteroidia; order Bacteroidales; family F082; genus JALNZU01. The sequence continues at coordinate 3,089 of JAGXRB010000230.1, read as the reverse complement.
CTCACTGAAGTCCCACATCATGAACACCTGAAAATCGCCGTCCTGCGGGAAAATCGTAGAATTATAGAAGGTCACCGGACCTGAAACCGTCCATGTTGCAGGCAATCCGGCATTGCTGCCTGTATTGGTTACAATCTGACTCCATTCGTCAGGCAATGAACCACTTTCGAAGCTTTCTGTCCAGCCTGTAAGCGGATTGTTCCAGCTGAAAAGCGCTTGTCCGGGCTCAAGACCCTCATTCATGACCATCAGATTGAAAGGCGCTTCTATTTGTTCCTCTAGTACTATTGTTCCAAGATTTTGATTGCTGTTGATCACAATATTTTCCAAAGCATAAGGTGTATAACCAAAAGCATTGATTACAAGGCTATAATTACCTTCATACACAGCATCGAAACTAAATACTCCATTGGCATCTGAAAGCACCTCATAGCCGGCATAACCATCCATTTTAACCGTTGCACCTTCAATCAGATTGCCGTCATTTCCCTGCACTGTACCCGTGACATTGTACTGCGGAATGGCCGTGAGACTGGCATTCAACTCAAGGGACTGGTCTTCTGCAAGCACCACATCACTTACCACAAATGTTTCATAACCGAATAATTCGAACTGAACACTATAGGTTCCAGCTAAGACAGTTGGGAAAACATAACTGCCGTCAGCATTTGTGAATGCAGTCTGATTGGTATTGTTCAGGCTGACTTTCGCACCTTCAAGTGCATTTACACCGTCGGATACCACACCCTGTATAGTGGCTAAACCCGATAAGTTGAGAAATATAGTGACATCTGGATACAAACTCCATATGGAATTTGGAGATGGTGGATTTGCAGGATCTAAAGGCACGTAGTCCCGAATCGCTTTTCTCGTTCGTTGACGTGAAGTGTCAAATGAATTGACAAAGTTTTTGCCGCTTGCCCATATATCATAAGCTTTGGAGGAGTAAACAACAAGGTTACTACCGGTATAAATATAGGGCACATCCAGATTGAGAAGAATCTGATTCTGGCCTGCCGGAAAATCGACTTCTCCATCAAAAACCAATTGCAAACTTGCCGGATCAACCCATGCATTTGCAAGGTCGGTGTTGGTGGTTTCACCCAACCAGATTTTGAGTGGGACATCATTCGCCTCAGCCGAAAATGAATTTGTGTAGGCCAATGCTACTATGGCGCCTCCCGGAAAACCAATTTCCTCAGGATAATATATTGTTTGCGTGAGACTATGATCCCAGAAAAAATCGTAAGGACTCCCAGCGACATGATTGCCTCCGTCACCAATACTTATCGGAAAAATTCCCGGTTGCAGAACCAGTGTGTTTATTGTGTTGGTGCTGTTATTGGCAGGCAATTCATCGTTATCAAAGGCCACATATGCACTTAATGGAATGCTTCCAACATCCGAAGCTGATGGTGTCCATTCAAACTCAAAGGTTTTAATTTCGGAAGCTGCAATCAGATCTCCGGCAAGGGAGATAAGTTCAGTATTGCCGTTTTTCATCAGTTTTACACTGTAATTGTCCTGTGGCAGCGATCCGTTGTTTTGAATTTTCACAACAAAAGCAGATGGGAAACCTTCCGCGATTGTTTGCGGACCTTGAATTGTGAGGCCTGCCAGATCATTATCCAGCACGGGCTCAATAATCATATCATCGAGCCACCATCCATCAATGTTGAAAGTATTTCCTTCGAAACGAAATCCAAGGTGGATAGTTTGCGCAGCTGTTGGCACAACAATCGGCAGTTGAAATTCGGCTGCCGGAATATTCTGCAGCAAATCAGACTCCCAAAGGGTGTTCCATGTATCGCCTCCATCAAAGGAAATGTCGATCGCAATTTTTTCATCATCCGTTGCTCCGAAATAGCTGTCAAACCTTTGTTTAAACCTGAAACGGTAAAAATCGAGATCACCTGCGCTGATGGCATAAGTAACAAGTCGGCTCAAACCGGATGCGGCCGGAGTCCAAAACAGTTGTAATTCATTTGCTGTGCCACCGGCATAAGGGGTTGTGCTGACAGACCAGCCTGCCTGTGCCCCTGTTATAGTCCATCCCGGAGGTATTTGACCATAAGGATAGTCGAAGGATTCGTACATCAACAATCCTTCAGCGCCTAAAACAGCTACATTGGTAACAGCTGTTCCTCCAGTGCCTTGACCGTTGGCTGAAGTGATGGAATAAAAATATGTTCCTACTCCTGAAATCTGATCGTCAACAAAAGAAGTTTCGGCGATGTTTTGTGCAACTATTACATTTTCCGGGAAACGTTTCAAGGAATAGACAATTGCTTCCGGATTGATATAGCCTCCGCTTATTCCCTCTGAAGGAGCTTCCCAGCTGACAAGTCCGTTATTTCCATTCACAATAAGTTGTGCGTTGAATGGAGCTACAGGAATATCTTCACCGACATAGATGGTGGCAGCGCTAAGAATTCCATTGCCAAAACTATTGCTGCCATATATTTTAAAGGTATAAATTCCGGCTGAGGTAATGGAGTTATCCTGATAAAATCCCGCTCCCCCGATTACCGGATTTGAAATACTTGTGATCACCTGATTGTTGCGTTCGATAATGATAGCATCAAGTTGGGTGAGAGGATCGCCACCAAAAGTCTGGGAAGGATTGGTCCAGTTCAGTGAAGCGCCTAATGCACCTTGAGGCGCTGCAGCAACTGTCAAATCAGACGGCGCTGCAGGAGCCTGGGCATCAGCAAGGATTTCAGCAAAACCGCGGATAACCCAGTTGAAATCAAGAAAAAAGTCGGATGATAATGACAACCAATCTTCGCCCTGTATACGAATAAGGTCTCCCTTGAAAGGAACTGCCGGGCCAGAATCGGTCGTGAGAGGAAAATATCCGGCTTCAAGAACAGCATTATAACCTATCCATAAATCCTGTGTGATATCAATAGCAAGCGGAAAGTTCAGTTCTATACTATTGATTTCGTTTAAAACAAAATTATCAACGTCCTGAGAATAGATCTCTGTGACATTGCCGAAAGAACCCTGCCAAACCTTGAGCGTAACATCCATCTGATCAGATGGTAAGAATTGAATCTCTGTGAGGTAATAACCACTCAGATCAAGCA
>JAGXRB010000229.1 GCA_018336075.1 Bacteroidota bacterium | reverse complement strand
GGGGGAGGAGTCGCCTTGCTTCCCCCCAAATCCGGCTGATTTTCGCCGTATTTGGGGGGACTGAGGGGGGTCGCATTCATCGCATCAAAACATCGTTTAATAAACCACTCCTGGTAATCGCGCCGGTACGCGCTCCAGGTGCCGCCCAAAATCAGCAGTTCAATTTTATCGGTCGGGTGGCCGACGGCCTTCAACTGCCTAATTCTCGAAGCAACCTGGGCATACGGGTCAAAAGCGTGCTCCAGGCCGCGCATCGCGCCGGGCTCGTCGGGCAGGTAACTCTTGGGCATGCGCACATCGGTCGGGCAGAAAATGCACTTGCCGGGGCAGGGGTAGGGCTTGGTCAGCACCGTCACCGTCGTCACCCCGCTCAAGGTCCGCACCGGCTTCATTCGGATTCGCTCCAGAAGCGCCCGGTCCGGCTGTATTTCGTCCGCCGCCACCATTTGCTGGTAAGCCGCCACCAGCATCGATTTGCCCAGCAAATGGCCATCCGCCGCCGGGTGGGCGCGCATGGCCTTAAGCACATCCTCCCCGGCATGAACTTCCGCCAGAATCTGGCGCGCCAGGGAGAGTTTTTCGGCGGTCAGTTGCTTGCGCTCCCGCCAGGATTGTTGTCGTTCAGAAATTTCCATCGTTCTACCAGTCAAAAGTATAATGAAGCCATGCAGACCGAAACCGCCCGCACGCTCATCGAACTCAATCGACAATTCTACCAGACCTTTGGCGCGCACTTCTCGGCCACCCGCCAGCGCATCCAACCCGGCGTGGGACGCATCCTTGAAGGCCTGCGCGGCGATGAGCGCATCCTCGACCTGGGTTGCGGCAACGGCGAACTCGCCAACGTCCTGGCCGGGCGCGGATTTCGCGGCTCCTACACCGGCCTCGACTTCAGCAGCCCGCTCATGCAGACCGCCAACCGCACCGCCGCAAATTTCCCCATCGATTTTGTGGAAGCGGACCTGACCGCCGACTGGGGCCTGGATTCTGACCCCTTCGACTTCATCTGCGCTTTTGCCGTTTTGCACCACATCCCCTCCGCGCCGATACGCCTCGCTATGCTCGCAAAAACGAGAAACCTGCTCAAACCCGGAGGGCGCTTCGCGCTCTCCAACTGGCAGTTTCTCAACTCCGAACGACTGCGCGAGCGCATCCAACCCTGGGAACGCATCCGCCTTTCCGCCGCCGAGGTCGACGAAGGCGACTACCTGCTCGACTGGCGCTCCGGCGGCGAAGGCCTGCGCTACGCCCACCACTTCAACGAAACCGAACTGGCCGCCCTGGCCCACGAAAGCGGATTTCAGGTTCTCGAAACCTTTTACTCAGACGGCGAAAACGGGAAGTTGGGGATGTATCAGGTTTGGGGAAAAGAGTAGCCATGACCAAGAGTAAAAGAAAAGAGACCAGTTCATCACCGGTCTCTTTTCTTTCTAACACAAGATAAGTCTATTTCCAGAAATTAGGATTCCACCACTTCAGTCCTAGTTGTCTGGTTTTTTCCTCAATTTCATCTTTGATTTCCTTATCATCAATCCGATTTGACGCTTTTCCCATTGCTGCTGCTAATTTTTTCTTGTGAGCATCGCTGATTAATGGTTTTAAGCAAGGAACCACGTATTTTAGAGCTAACTGTACGTCAGTTTTCCCCCTACCAAATAGATTTTCAAATAAATCCACCGTAGGCATAATTTTTCTCATATCATTGCGAATTGTTACTGAAAGTAACTTTAGGTTTGCTTCATGTTTATCAGACGCACTGCTATCGCTTACCACTCCAATAGCATTATCACGAATCTTATAAAGCACATCCAAGGGTAAGAAATTAACCGCAGTCACCATAAAAGCATCAGCCGATTTTTCTTGAGCGATGAGACTATCCCAAATGTTTTGAATAACGTCAGGTCTATTTTCTTCATCAATGGTATCTAGCGCACGTTCTACGCTCTCATTTCTGTTTTCATAGTCACCTGTAGACATATCGATACTATAAAACTGAATAAGATGTTCTTGGATTTGGGAGTTGGTCAAACCTTTCCAGGCATCAGAAAGAATGCACATATATTCAACTGGCGATGTTGTGAATGATTGGATAATGTGCGAATGAAACTGAATACGGTCACTTTCTTCAACATCATCAATCCAACTAGCTATTAACTCAAAGGCTTTTATTGTAGAATTGCCAAATGTGCTTACATTCGACAGAATTACATGGAACAAATCCTTACCTACAACATTTGAAATGTTCTTTTTAGCAACCATTAAACCAGTAAAAATAACCTGTAATTTTTCCTGATCTCCCGAAAAAGGAAAATGAGGAATAATATTATTTACTAGATCATCTACATTTAAAATTTCAGATTCAATCAGCAAATTATAAATACCAAACTTCTTTTCTAATAAAGACAATGCATCTGGACCAAATTTGCTTATCCAAATATCTACATAAGAGGCTATAGGTTCTTTGTACTCCAAGATACTTACTATCTTGCTCATATATTTTAAGGCTAGATCCACTTGAGCCTGGTCGTTAGAACTTATTAACACATTTATTTTTTCAACTATTTTGCTCCTATGCATTTGAGTTAGTCTATCATTTAAGTTTATTAATGAATCAATTAAGTTAATGCCAGAGTTTTCATCACTGGTTTCTTCTCCAAATGCTTCTACAATTCCTGAAATATAGATTTCGCTATCATCTTTGCCAAACTCATTGGCAAAATTTTCAACAAATAAGAGAAGCGGCTTTTGGTAAGCATCAAACTGCAAAATTCTTGCTATGTTTGCTGGCATTCCTATAAATATTTCTTTGTTTAAGGTTTGTTTTTTCCGTCTTTGAAGTAAAGTAACAACATTTATGGCTTTCTCAAAAATACTTATCGTCGCATCACTATTTTCTTCCTTTTCTTCATCTACCAAATTGCAAAATCCAGCAATGATATTTTGTTGTAATTCTTCTATAAACTCTGTATTCAGATGATCTATTAGTGCTTCTGTTTTTTCAAGACAGTATTGTATTTCAAACGAATCTGGTGATTCTTTTATAAGAAGAATTATGCCTCTCCAAAAACTTTGGTTGTTAATCCCATTGTCAATTCGAGTTGCAACTATATTTAGCAAAATTAGAATATTTTTCCCAATTTCATCTTGCGATAGATAAACAGCATCTACATTTTCGAAATTTCCCAGCAACCTATGAAATATATAATCAATTAGTTCCTGAGAGAAATAACTTTTAATAGAACTATCATCATTTGAATAAGTCTCTGCTCGAGAAATTAACCATTCCGCGAATTCCCGATTTACTAAATTTGGATCTGTCAAATTCTCATTTTCTGCATCTTTAATTTCAATAGCTGACTGCATATCCGCACTTAAAATTATGGTCAACCATTGCCTAATTGTTTCATCGGCGCTATTTTTTTCGACAATATCTGCATTTTGTAAAATAGCATCGAAGGTTGGTTGGCGCAAATTACTATCATCGAGTCTTTTTAAGATCAGATTTATAAACTCTTCTTTTTGAGTATCAATACCACGCCAGCGAGCCCATCTTAAGACATTGAATACCTCATCTGTAGAAAACACATCGATAGGCGATAAAGGAATTAATCTTGCCGCAGCATGAGCAATTTGCTGTTTAATTTCATCTTCAAACTCAGATAGCAAATGGGACAAGACTTTTACACCGTTTTGCTGTTCGATACCCACTAACCTTTCCTCAACAATTCTTGATGCAACATTCACTAATTTAGTTCTGTAATTTTTATCGTTCTCGCTATCCAGAAGTGATTTAAATTGTTGAATATTCCCATCCGGCAAGTATGTTAGCAAGAGGTTATGATGATTTCCTTTAAGTTCCAAAGCTCTCGTGTCTTGGCTTAACCAAAGATAGGGATAAATATCACTCATAACAATAGTTTGAGTTTTTCTCAGGTAAAACATTAATGATTCTGAATATAAGTCTAAGTCTTTCAATAACGATTGGGCTTCATCGCTCTTTTTTAAGAGATGCGTAGTAATTTTTTCTAACAATGCTGGATCATGGACAAGAGCCTGATAGAAATCAGGATACTCAGCACGAATAGTTGAAAATTTTCCAAGAAATTCTAGGTTGCCAGTCAGCAAGTTTGGTTTAAGTTGCCCATCTTTCTCGTTTTCTCTTCGTTTTACGATTTCATATAGCGCAATAAATTCATTAAGCAATCTCTTTACTTTTCTTGGGCTATTAACATCGCTAGGAACAATAATGGCAATAAGGTTTCTAACGTCAACCCCCCTATCGTATAGTTCATCATAAAGTTGAGTGGTTTCGAAGTTACGTTCTGCACAATCGCGCAAATCTAATCCATTGTATTCCGGCAAGCGAAATGTTTGCTGAAAAAACTTATCTAAATAGTGTTCACCAGCCTTCCCATTATTATGATCTTTCTCACCTTTTTTAAAGTTTTCGTTTATCACCGTGCGCACGACATTGTCGTCACAAGCAACTACAAAAACACAACTATCGCTACTTAAATATGTTTTTAGGCTTTCCAGAGCTTCGATTATTTTGTCTTCAGTCAGCCTATCCAAATTATCAATAAAAATAACTAAACGTTCTTTCGAATGGGGTTTATCCATAACTTGAGAGTGGCTATATTTATGGGCTAAAATATAGGCTATGAACGAATGCCCTTATTGTCAGTCGAATACACGCCAAAATAAAGCTGGTCACACGCAATCCGGCTCACAACGTTATCGCTGCATGCACTGCCAGCGAAAATACACACCTGAACCGAAACTGCACGGCTATCCTAAAAGCATGCACCAACAAGCAGTCGCAATGTACGTTGACGGACTGAACTTGCGTCGGATTGCTCGCCATCTCAAAA
>JAGXRB010000228.1 GCA_018336075.1 Bacteroidota bacterium | reverse complement strand
TGCCCAAACGATGGCTCGCGCACTCTTTGAAAACACAAGAAATCCTGGCAAAAAAGTGGGCTCTACTGCGTACGAGCCCAAACGGCCTTTGGGCCGATTTTGCCGGATTTCTATGTATTTTCAAATTCACAGGCTCAACGGCACCGCGTTTGGGCGGACTCACGCGCTGCATTGAACGGTCATTTTTCGTTGGGATAAACATTTTCTGGAGGGGCTGATGATTGGTTGATCTTTTCAGAGTAGTCGCAAACTACGCTGTTGCTGTATATCGGTCTCCAGACCGGAAAAACACCCAGCGTAGTTGCAAACTGCGCTGAACGGGTCGCACCTAGCCAAGATGTGCAGGCATTTTTGCATTTTTTACGGATTTGATTTTTAAGCGTTCGGAAGGTTTTAGAAGTGTAGGATTAAGGTACAGGCAGTATCCTGTGAATAATAGATATTTACAGAATGACATAAAAACCACTACTGCAGGTAAAACGTAAAATATGTAAGTTGTTTCTGAGCTTATGTAACAGATTGTTCTTGAAGAGACAGCACCTTTGCCAAATGAAATAAATTCATGTCTGGGCCGCCATTTGCGAAAAATAAAATAATAAGCCTGGTCATTATCGGCTCGAATGTGAACTAAAGTCAATTGAAAAATTACAGTGCCACCCAAACAGGCTCTGAATTAAAAATAATACACAATGAAGAAGTCAACAGTTAAAGACAACAAGGAGAATAATTCCAAAAAAGCAAAATCACACATAGCAGAAGAATTAACAGCTTCTGAAATCCGTTATCGAAGCTTATTCGAATCGACAAAAGACGGGATTCTGATTCTTGATGCTGAAACAGGGAAAATTGTTAACGTTAATCCATTTTTAATTGATTTGCTAAGTTATTCAAAAGAGGAATTCATTGAAAAATCAATCTGGGAATTAGGCGCTTTTCAGGATATTTTTGAGAATAAAGAGAAATTTCTGGAATTGCAAAAAGAAGAATATGTGCGCTATGATGATTTACCGCTTGTAACTTCAGACGGACGCGAAATTCATGTTGAGTTCATCAGCAATGTTTATTTAGTAAACAAGAAAAAGGTTATTCAGTGCAACATTCGTGATATTACTGAAAAAAAAGAAGCGGATGTTGTTCTCGAAAACACCAGGATAGAACTCGCAGAAATAAAAGAATCTACAGACGAAATTAATGAATTAACTGAGAATGTATTCGACACGGTCCGTGAGCCTTTACTTGCACTTGATAAGGACTTAAGAGTAATAAAAGCCAGCCGTTCGTTCTATAAATTTTTCAAAGTAACGGCAGAAGAAACAATCAGTAAGCATATCTATGAATTGGGAAACCACCAGTGGGATATCCCAAAACTGAAAGAATTGCTGGAGAAAATCATTCCTGAGAAAAATTCGTTTGATGATTATGAGGTTGAACACAACTTTTCTACCATTGGTAAACGGGTGATGCTTTTAAATGCACGTCTGGTAAAAAGGGCATTTGGAAAAGAGAAGGTAATTCTTTTGGCCATTGAAGATATTACGGAACGAAAAGGCAAAGAAGATTCCTTAAAAGAAACACAAAGGGAAACAAGTGGTTCTTTAAGCATTCTCCTGGACCTTATGCATGCACCAATTATCATATGGGATAATTCCATGATAATCAAACGTTTCAACCACAAATTTGAACTGCTGAGTGGTTATGATTCGGCTGAAGTTATCGGCAGAAAAATTGATTTTCTTTTTCCAAAAGAAAAAATTGTTGAAACACTTGAATTGCTGAAAAATCATCTTGACGTTGAAAATTTGGAAGTAGCAGAAATAGATATTTTAACAAAAGACAAAAAAATAAAGACCGTTTTGTGGAATTCATCGCATATTCTTGATGAGGATGGAAAAACTATTATTGCAACAATTTCACAGGATATAACCAATCGAAGGGAATCGGAGTTGGCGCTTCGAAAGAGTGAATCTCACCTTCGCACACTTGTGAATACTGTCCCCGATTTAATGTGGCTAAAAGATGCGAAGGGGGTTTTCCTCTCATGCAATCCGATGTTCGAACGTTTTTTTGGAGCCGCAGAAGCGGACATCATTGGCAAAACCGATTATGACTTTGTTGACCGTAAATTGGCAGACTTTTTTGTTGAAAATGACCGAAAAGCAGTCGATGCAGGTAAACCGACCAGCAACGAAGAGTGGGCTACCTTTGCTGACGATGGACATCGCGCCTTTCTGGATACTACAAAATCCCCGGTATACGATTCAGACGGAACACTGCTTGGTATTCTGGGCATTGGACGTGACATAACTGAACGTAAGCTTGCTGAACAAAAGATTCAGGCCAGTGAAAAACGTTTTCGCGCCATTTTCGATCAGGCTCCCATTGCTGTCGCAATTATTGATCTGCAAGGATATCCAACCCTTTCCAATTTAAGTTTAACAAAAATGATTGGGTACAGCAGTGAAGAATTGTCTAAAATGATGTTTACTGAAATTACCTATCCTGAAGACATTGAAAAGGAAATAATTCATTTTACCGCTTTAAAAGATGGAAAAGTTTCCGATTATAGCATGGAAAATAGATACATCCATAAAAATGGAACTTTGATCTGGGCGAATCTTTTTGCCACAACACTAAATGATAGCAATGGTTTGCCACAGGAAATTTTAGTAATGGCTGAGGATATTACGGAAAGAAAAAAAGCTGAAGTTGCACTGCTTGAAAGCGAAACAAAATATCGTGCATTTTTTGAAAACAGCATGGATGCCATACTTTTAACAAGTCCTGACGGGAAAACAGTATCGGCCAATCAGGCAGCATGCAATATGTTTGGATATTCGGAAGATGAACTTATCCGTTTGGGAAAAGCTGGAATTGTTGATAAGTCAGATTCCCGCTTGTCTGATTTGCTGGACGAACGGAAATTAAAAGGTAAGGCACGTGGTGAGGTAACATTTCTCCGCAAAGATGGAACGCCTTTTCCTGTTGAAATTTCATCAGCAATTTTCAAAAATCAAGAGGGTTTTGAACGTACCAGCATGATTATTCGCGACATAACCATACGAAAACAGACAGAAAATGAAATCGCAATGCTTGCTCAATCATTGAAGAGCATAAATGAATGTGTCAGTATCACAGATATGGAGGATATTATTCTTTTCGTCAACGAATCATTTTTAAAAACATATGGATATGAACTTAATGAACTGATTGGGAAAAATATTAGCATGTTGCGTTCGCAAAACAATGAACGATCACAGCTTGATGAAATATTACCAGCCACAATTCAAGGTGAATGGCAAGGCGAATTGATGAACAGGAAAAAAGACGGGACTGAATTCCCTGTGTATCTTTCAACCACATTGATTAAAGTTAAAGAGAATAAGGTACTTGGATTGATTGGAGTTGCATCCGATATTACAGAACGTAAGAAGATTCAAAACGAAATAAAATTTCAGGCTGACCTGCTTAATAACGTAGGTCAGGCGGTTATCGCGACCGACTTGTTGGGTAAAGTAATATACTGGAATAATGCTGCAGAAAAAATCTACGGGTGGTCAAATTCAGAAGCAATCGGACAGAATATTATGGATTTGACGCCTGCCCGACAAACGAACGATCAGGCCATTGACATCATGAAAAAATTAGGCGAAGGAAAAACATGGGCTGGAGAATTTTATGTCAAAAGAAAAGACGGAAGTAGTTTTCCTGCCTTTGTAACTGATACACCGATATTGGATGCAAATGGTAAATTAACAGGTATCATAGGAATTTCCAGCGATATTACCGAGCGTAAACATGCTGAGATGGTATTGATAGAAGCCATGCAAAAAGCCGAAGAAAGCGATCGCTTGAAAACTGCATTTTTGCACAATATTTCGCACGAAATCAGAACACCCATGAATGCGATTGTGGGCTTTTCCGGTTTTCTTAATACACCTGATTTGATGCCTGATGAACTAAAACATTATACCGACATAATTATACGAAGCAGCGATCAGCTGCTTGCCATTATTGATGATATTATCAGTATTGCTTCAATTGAATCAGGACAGGAAAAAGTTAAGGAAAATGAAACCAACATTAATTTAATTTGCAAGCTTGTTGAGGAACAATTTTTCCCACAAGCCAATGACAAGAATGTTACACTTAACTTGAAAACTGTCTTGGCCGATGATGAGGCAATTATTATCACCGATGCAACCAAACTAACGCAAATACTCACTAATCTTACTGGGAATGCCCTTAAATTTACCCGTCAAGGTCATGTTAATTTTGGTTACACGGTAAAAGGCGGCCAATTGGAATTTTATGTGGAAGATACCGGAATAGGCATTGATTTGGATATGCAAAAAGTGATATTCAATCGTTTTCGCCAGGTTGAAACCACCGATGCAAGAAACTTTGGTGGTTCAGGTTTGGGGTTGTCGATCTCAAAAGCATATGTTGAGATGCTCGGCGGTAAAATGTGGCTGACTTCCGAATTGGGTATAGGCTCTGTTTTTTATTTTACAATCCCTTTCAAAAATACCATTGTGAAAAAATTACCTGACATTCAATCTGTTAAAGATTCAGATTTTAAGTTTGGCCCCAATATAACCCTGTTAATTGCAGAAGATGAGAACTCTAATTTTTTGCTATTGGAAGTGTTGTTGAAGGGTACAGGAATAAACATTATCAGGGCCATTAATGGCAAGGAAGCAGTTGAGTTTTGCAAAAACAACCCGCACATTGATTTGGTGATGATGGATCTGAAAATGCCCATAATGGATGGCTATGAGGCAACAAAGCTTATTCAGGAATTCAGACCTGATTTGCCCATCATTGCCCTGACTGCATATTCAACCGAAGTGGACAGAGATAAAGCTTTAGCAAGTGGATGTTCCGATTTTATCAGCAAACCTTTTAAAAGAGAATTGTTTCTGGCAAAAATAAATGAACAGCTTCATAAATAGAAACCACCCTACTCAGCTACCATGGCCGTTTTTGCCGGATTTCTATGTGTTTTCAAATTCACAGGCTCAGCGGCACCGCGTTTGGGCTGGCTCGCGCGCTCTTTGAACGAACATTTTTCGTTGAGATAAACATTTTCCGGAGGCTCTGATGATTGCTTAATCTGTTCAGAGTAGTTTGCAACTACTCTGTTGCTATCAATCGGCCTTCAGACCGAAGGCAATTCAATTAACTATATGTTTTTCATAGCTGCTGAACGGAGATGCATCGCATCGAGTCTGTCGAAATTTAGTTCAACTGTTAGTTGATGCTGGGTCGAAACGACCACATGAACTCCTATATTATTGCTTGGACATGCTTTATTTATTTCAATTTATCAGTCGATTTATGGCTAACAAAGATATAAGCTGTGAATATTGTATCATTATTAACTTCATAAAAAATGCTCGTCTGCTTACTCAAAACTGCTTTTCTCAGTCTTGGTTGAAATGTGGATACGGGAAACAACTTTGGATTTCCAATGATTAGGTCAATCTGTTTGGATAGTTTCGTTTTAAAGATATCAACTTCTCTTTTGGTCCACCTGGCATCCAGATAATCGTATATTTCTTCGAGGTTCCTAATAGCTTCCTCAGTCCAGAATAGTTTATAATCCATATTTTTTCTTAACATCACTATGAGAAACTATCCTACCCTCATCAATATCTTTCAAACCTCTTTGAATTCCAAGTCTTTGTTCTTCTGTAAGTTCGCTCCACCAATCTTTATTATCAGCCCGTGCATCTTTAATAATTTTAAGGTATTGGAGCGTATCTATATCCTTCAGACTAGTAAGCCATTCGATTAGTTCCAATTTTATTGTTTCTTGTCTCATAATTCAATTTTTATTCAAAGTTACGAATTTACATTAATATAGTCAATTTAAGCAAGCTGACGGCGTGCCCTATAATCAGCCCGACCTACTGAAACAGGTACGTCCTCCATAGGCGGACACGTCCTAAAACAACCTCTGTTTTTCATTTCACTACTATTTTACCCTGCTAAATTAGCAAATACTTCTGTTGTGATGAAGGCGAATTTTCAAGCAAATTTGGGATTGATCTTTTTGGGCGCGCCAAAAGAG
>JAGXRB010000227.1 GCA_018336075.1 Bacteroidota bacterium | reverse complement strand
CCCGCCGACTGGAAACTCATCACCAGGGAGACGATTGCGAGTGCGCCGAACAGCCCGGCCGTCCAGTTTCCGCTGGGCAGTTGCCTATATTCAGTTTTTTGTAGGTGAAGGCGGCGGGTAAGGTCGTTCAGGCCGTGGGCGGCGAAGACGAGGTAAAAGGGCAGGATGGGATAGATGAAGCGCAGTCCCTGGCGTTCAGGCCAGGTGATGAAAAGTCCCAGGGTGAGCAGGGAGAAGGCCAGGGCGGGCAATTCGGCGCGGGCTTTTTGGAGGATGCCCCAGACGCAGGCCAGCCCCGTGAGCGCAAAGAGAAGCGCGGAAAGCGGAATCCCTTCAAAGAGCCAGCCGGGCAGGGCCAGGTAGAAGAGGAAGTTGTCAAACAGGCGCGCCGGGCTGAAAAACAGTTCGTAGTGGTTGAAGTACGAAGACTGCCCGCCGGGGAAAATGAAAAGGCTGAGGGTGAAGAGCGCGAAAAACACCAGGTAAGGCAGGGCGATTAAACGGGAACCAGGCCGGGGTCCGGCGCGCCACTGGAAAATGTCCACCAGCAGGAGCGGGCCGAGGAGCAGAATCCCGTTGGTGCGCAGGAAAAATCCCCAAAATATCATTCCACCCAGTAGAATTTTTTGCCAGGCCGGTTGGATTGGTTTGCGCCATTGACTGTCGAGTAGGAAAACAACCAGGGTTGCGGCGAACAGGAAGGGAAAATCGGCCAAAATCAGGTCGTGGGCTTTGAGCATGGCGGGGCTGAACGCCAGGACGGATGCCAGCGCGGCGCTGAGCGGCCGGTCGAAGCGGCTGCGGGCGTAGAAGTAGAAAACGACCAGGAAGACGGCGAAGGCGGCGGTGTTGACCAGTTTGAAGGCAGTGATGGACAGCCCGGCGACGGCATGGATGGGGGCCAGCAGGAGCGGGAAGCCCCAGGGGTAGGCGGCAGGGCCGACCGGGTAGGTCGATTGGGCAATGGCGCGGCCGTTTTCAGAGACGAATTCGTCCATGCGGCCATCGAGGATGGCGCGGGCTTGCAGGATGTAGGATGCGAAGTCGTCCCACCACAGGTGGCCGGTGCTAAAGAGCGAGACGCTCATCACGCTGGCAACAAATATGACAGCGATAATTGTTATTAAATCTTTTTTTGCCGTAGAAGTCATTTGTATTTGTGAGAAGCGTAACGCAAAAAAGCCCAACTCAAAGCAGAACAAATATTCCGCGTTTGGTAAAAGTAGGAACTGAAAAGGTGGTTTTTCATTTGCTGTTCTTATTTTTCTTGAAATTGAAAAAATTTGGAGCCTAATCTTGCTATGTCTGTATCCGTAATTTTAATTGATATAACCATACTTCATTATTTAAATCTATTAAAAGAAGAATGTAGAATTTTGACGATTCATAATTTTGAATAAGCCTCATAGCCACTTCTCGCTTACCTGGATCCCCCTTGAAATGGGCCTCTGCAGATGAAGCCGACAAGTATGTTATGGAAATACCTTGGGAGAGATTTCTGGCAAACCCAGATAAATAAAAAAGGGCTACACCTCGACATATTCTTTTATATTCCTTCGCTATGTATTCCCCAAGTTCGTTAGTATGGTCGACCGCGATTTTTAATGACACGGCTTTCACAACCTGACACCCTATAGCGAGAATAACTTTTGCCGTCAATGTTTCATCAGCAAGAGCCACCGATTTTGTTTTGCCAAGAATCTCGTTGTAATCTGGATCTGAGTGAGCGCCTTCTTTGTCTGCAACAGATCGTATGAAACTTCTGATTGTAGTTGAATTATCAAACAGTTTTTGTTCGAGCCATTCACTTAGATCTAATGGTTGGGTAAATTCATTGAAAAGCTCACTTAACTTGCTACCACCACGACCATTGAAAATTATTTGCGCAGGAATATAGAGAACAGGATTCTCTGTGATTATCTTTTGATTCCCAGATAATGGGAAAAGGTTAAAGTCAGGCCACAGCCTCTTTATTAGCGAATTGTCAGTTTTATTTCTGGTATCGCAAAGAAGTTTTCTAAGTTCTACTGCTACGGGCCGATATGCATGTATGTTACCTGCTTGAGAGGCTGCAACGTTTGCTGATATTACCGCGATAGATGCTTCAAGGTCATGCCACGACTTTATGTTCACGGGCTTAACCCATAGTGATGTGACTTCATCATGTTAAACATTGAATGTTTTTTATATTCCTGACTCTTAAACGTATTGGGAAAAAAGATAAAACAAATCTGTGAATTACTGTGAGTATATAAAGTTATGCTGGCAGGGAAAGAGTCGAAGTACCCGCAGGCGGCAGCAAGACCTGGATTGCCGCGCCCTTGCCGAGGCCTTCGCTTTCGGCCCAGATGCGCCCACCCTGGGTTTCTATCAGCCCCTTGGCGATGGTCAGGCCGATTCCCAGGCCGCCAAATTTGCGGGTGTTATGCGGCTCGACCTGGTAGAACTCCTGGAAAATTTTGCCGAGTTGGTCGGCCTCAATGCCGATGCCGCTGTCCCTGATGGAAACCTGCACATTGCCGCGCTGCGAGCGGGCGGCAATGGTAATTTGCCCGCCGGGCGAGGTAAAACGCACAGCGTTGTTGAGGATGTTGATGAAGGCCGGGGCCAGTTTATCGGGATCGGCGGTGACAAGCAGGGATTGGGCGGGCAGATCAAAGGTGACAATGTGATGCATTTCTTCGGCTATCGGGCGCATTTCGGCATACGCGGCGTTGAGCACCTGCTGAACCGGGACAACGCGCGGCTTAAAGGTCAGCCCCTTGGCTTGCAACAAGTGCAGGCTGGTCATGGCCTCAATGACCGAGCGCATCTGGCTGGCGGCGGCCAGCACATGCTCGGCATGTTCTGATACTTCACCGGTTTCTTCTTGCAGGAAGGATGCGTAGCCGATGATGATGCCCAGCGGGGTGCGCAGTTCGTGCGAAGCAAGCGCCAGGAAGTTGCTCTTCAGGCGGTCGGTTTCGCTGATGTTTTCATAAGCGTTTTGCAGGGCTTGAATCAGGCGCGCGTTGTGGATGGCTATGGCCGCCTGCGATGCCAGGGCCGAAAGCAGGCGCTCATCTTCAGCATTGAACTCGCCGTCGCGTTTGTTGAGGGCTTCGAGAACGCCGACACCTTTTTCGCGGATGCGCATCGGGACGCCGAGCAGCGACCTGGGCTTGAAATCCAACTGCTGTGAAACGCCGGAAAAATGGCGCGGGTCTTGCTGGACGTCGTTGATGCGAATGGCTTTGTCTTCACGGAAAATTGTCCCTGCCACGCTGCCGTCTATCGGGACGGGGATTTTGGCAATCTGGGCCGGGTCCGAACCGCTGGAGGCGGCAAAGAACAGGCGGTTGCGTTTTTCGTCGTAGAGCAGGATGGAGGCCGCTTCGCAATCGAGAATGTCTGTCGCCGCTTTGATAAGGTGGGCGAGCAATTCGTCCAGGTTGATGGTGGCGTTCAGCGTCAGGCTGACTTCCATCAGGCGCGCAAGTTGCCTTGATTCGAGGCTGGGGGCTGGCATGTTCATGGGTTAAGTGTAGCGCGAATCTGCCTATCCTAAAATAGAACTTTTGTTCTGTTTTTTTTTACAAAGAAAAAGGCCGGTTTTTGACCAGCCTTTTTTGGGCACATCCCTGGCTATCAGGCTTCTGTCGCCTCGCTTGCTGGCAACTGATTGAGCGCAACCAAGGCAGCGATAATCAAGGCCATCGGTATCCAACCCGCCAGGCCAAGCGGATTACCAGCAAGGGCAAGGTCGAGGCCTTCAGGATTCAGGAAGATGATGGCTGCCGGGCCGATGGCGTTGAATGCGCCGTGCGCCAGGGCTGGCGCCCAAGGGCTGCGAGTTTTAAGATATAGCCAGCCGAAGATGACCCCCAGCAGCATACACCCGACAATCATCACCAGCACACCCAGGTAGGGATGCTCCGGGAAGTTATGCCCGTGCAGGGCAATGGCCGGCGCATGCCACATGCCCCAGATGGCGCCGCTGAGCAGCAAGGCTTTCCACTCGCCAAGCGGAAGCAGTTTCGGCAGCAAAAATCCGCGCCAGCCGAGTTCTTCTCCCATTGCAAACAGGATGTTGATGAAAGGCGCGAGAGTCGCGGCGAAAGCGAGCTGGATGGCCAGCAAAACCTCCGGCGGTGGGAGTTCCTGGGCCTGGGGTGACTAGGCAAGCGCCTCGCGCATTGCCGTCAGGGTCGGGTCAAACACGCCCGTACCAAGCAAGACGCTTGCCGCCAGGGTCAGGACAGCCACCAGCGGTGCCAGGAACCAGGCCCAGAAGTAGTATCGCTTGGGGCCGAGCGTGTTTATCCGCAGCGAGGAGAACGGTTGGCGGTCAACAAACAGGGTCACGATGATGGCTGCGATTCCGGGCCCCCACATGGCAAGGGCGAACATTCCCTGCACGGCTATCAGATAGAGGGTTTCATCTTCCTTGAACGCCAGCGGCGCGGCGAACAAAATCCATGAAAAGACAAAGGATATGACGATGAACCAGGTGAGTGATTTCTTATCGAGCATGGTATTTCTCCTGCGAGATGAATTAATGTTGTTAGCGAGTTCCATACGAAGGCATCGAGCGCATGCGCCTGACGCGGTCGGTCAGCGGGCGCTTGGCAATCACGTTGATTTTGTTTTCATTTTCTTTGATGTGCGTGGAGACGACTTCCCAGCCCTCCTCGCCCCATTCGTTGAGCAGTTGCTCCAGTTCTTCGGCCTTCACGCCGCCAAAAAACGAGCCAACGGTTTGCACACGATATTCCCATTTTTTAATTTCTTCAGACATAAAAACTCCTTTCGCGGGACAAATTGGCACTTTGTCCTACAACCTCGCCACCAGGCTGCTGCGCTTGAAATTGCTCACGCTCAGGTAAATCAGCACCGCATCCACAGCCCAGACCAGCGTCCCGATAACCAGCACCGTGCCGACGCCCAGGAACAAGACCCCGCTGATTTGGCCAAAGACCAGCGCCAGCACCAACACCACCAGCGACCCGCTCAACTGGTAGGCCTCCATAAACGTCCGCACCCGGCTCGAGATCAGCACCGTCGCCGAAATTCCCAGCACCGCCAGGGCGGGCGTCAGCCAGAACATCATCGGCCACCAC
>JAGXRB010000226.1 GCA_018336075.1 Bacteroidota bacterium | reverse complement strand
CAGCACCCCGACCTGAAAGCCGACTTTGTCCTGGCCAACCCGCCCTTCAACATGAGCGCCTGGGGCGGGGAGGGGTTGCGCGAGGACAAACGCTGGAAGTACGGCGTACCGCCGGTAAACAATGCCAACTTTGCCTGGGTGCAGCACTTTATTCACCATTTGAGTCCCAACGGTACCGCTGGTTTTGTGTTGGCAAACGGCAGCATGTCGAGCAATACCTCCGGCGAGGGCGACATTCGCAAGGCCATCATCGAAGACGACCTGGTGGCCTGCATGGTGGCCCTGCCGGGACAGTTGTTTTACAGCACCCAAATCCCGGTTTGCTTGTGGTTCCTGTCGCGGAACAAGAAACAGCGCAAGGGCCAGACCCTGTTCATCGATGCTCGCAAACTGGGAACCCTGACCGACCGCGTCCACCGCGACCTGACGGACGAGGACATCGCCAAAATCGCGGACACCTATCATGCCTGGTCTGGTAGGGGCGACCCGTCAGGGTTGGCGGAGTCGTCTTCATCGTCTATAGCGGGTCGCCCTTACATGGATATTCCCGGTTTCTGCAAATCCGTCACGCTCGAAGAAATCCGCGCCCAAGGTTATGTGCTGACGCCCGGACGCTATGTCGGCGCGGCGGAACTGGAAGAGGACGACGAACCCTTCGAGCAAAAGGTGGCGCGCCTGACAAAGGAATGGCGCGATTTGCAAGCCGAAGCCCGCCGGTTGGATGAGGTCATAGACACCAATTTGCAGGCACTCTCAAATGATGGCTAAAACCACCTTGTTATTAACGATTTGGCGGTTTCGCTGAATAACGCCTGGTCTTATTTAACGAAACATCAATAAGGAGCAACACAATGCACCGTGGTCTGAACCGCATCTTAAAGAGCCTGAATTTCTAACATGGCAGAGAACTGGCAAGATTTCTTTGTTGCTGATATTGCCTCCCCAGTGAAGAATGCGCTGGTTGGAGGTCCTTTTGGCTCGAATCTAGTTTCCAAAGATTATGTAGAAACTGGCATTCCTGTTATTCGTGGTCAAAACATGGGCGAACGTTGGATTAGTGGGGAATTTGTTTTTGTAAGCGAAGAGAAAGCAAAACAACTTTCACCAAATACTGCCCGTCCAGGAGATTTGATTTTTACCCAGCGCGGCACTCTTGGGCAAGTAGCTATTGTTCCTGAAAAACAATATGACTCTTTCATAATTTCACAAAGTCAAATGAAGTTGACTGTGGACAAAGAGAAAGCTGATGCTTTGTTCATATATTACGCTTTCAAGTCGCCTGAGCAACAAGATTACATTCTTCGCAATGCGATTCAAACGGGTGTGCCACACACAAACCTTGAACATTTAAGAACAACATCTATATTCCTTCCTCCCCTCCCCGAACAACGCGCCATCGCCGGGATTCTCGGCGCGCTGGACGACAAAATCGAACTCAACCGCCGCATGAACCGCACCCTCGAGTCCCTGGCGCGGGCGGTGTTTCAGGAAATGATGAAGTCAGAAGGCGGAAGGATGAATGGGCGGGAAACAACAATTGGTGAAGTGGTCACAATTGTTGGCGGGTCAACCCCAAGCACAACCAACCCTGTTTTTTGGGAAGGTGGTCATATTCATTGGGCAACCCCAAAGGATTTAGCACCTTTGCAAAGCCCTGTTTTACTGCATACCAATAGCCAAATTACAGAATTGGGATTACGAGAAATCAGTTCCGGATTGCTGCCCATAGGAACGGTATTGCTTTCTTCTCGCGCCCCAATCGGTTATCTGGCAATTACTCAAATTCCAACAGCAATCAATCAGGGTTTTATCGCCATTAAGTGTACAGAAGAAGCGCCGAACTACTTTATTCTGAATTGGCTAAAAGATAGCATGGAAGAAATAATCGGGCGGGCAAATGGAACAACTTTCTTGGAAATTAGTAAATCCAATTTTCGCCCCATGCCTATTTTTATTCCATCCAGCGACGCAATGAAACAATTTGTCAAAACAGTTGAGCCTTTGTATCAGAAGATAGTTGCCAACCTGAAAGAATCCCGCATGCTGGCGAGTCTGCGGGATAGTCTGCTGCCGAAGTTGATGCGGGGCGAAGTCCGCGTGAAGGATGTGGAGCATGAGTGAAACTTTCAACATCTATTGTGATGAGAGCTGTCATCTTGAACGGGATGGGCAGCCCAATATGGTGCTAGGCGCGCTTTGGTGTCCGCTTGACAAAACCCGCGAAATAGCCACGCGCCTTCGGGAGATAAAAAAACGACATGGCTTGTCTGCTAGTTTTGAAATTAAGTGGGTAAAAGTTTCACCAGCAAAACTGGCGTTTTATCAGGATGTTTTGGATTATTTTTTTGACGATGATGATTTGCACTTCCGAGGCTTAATTGCGGACAAAACCAAACTTCGTCATTTGGACCACAATCAAACCCATGATGAGTGGTATTACAAGATGTATTTTGATATGTTGAAAGTCATTTTGTTTCCTCATTCTCGTTATCGAATTTATATTGATATCAAAGACACACGAAATACAAACAAGATGGAACATATCAGAAAACTCCACGAAGTGTTGAGCAATAACTTATATGATTTCCGCCGGGAAGTGGTGGAAAGAGTTCAGGTAGTACGTTCACATGAAGTTGAACAACTGCAACTGGCCGATTTGTTGATAGGCATTGTCGCGTATGTGAATCGTAATTTACAAAGTAGCCCGGCGAAACTTTCACTGGTTGCCAGAATGCAGGAACGCTCTGGCTACCGCTTGACCAGCAAAACCTTATACCGCGAAGATAAAGTCAATTTGTTTGTGTGGGAGGCTGATTGGAGGTCTGGCTTTTATGACCGATAACCCAGAATGGCTGCCCCCTCTGATTCTGCTCAAAGACTCTGAAGGCGACTGGGATACTTACCTGGATAAGATTTACCAGGTATTCAGGCGTGATTTTGTTGCCAGGAAACCCGTCTTTCGTGGAATTCGCCTGGCGCTAAAACGTCATCCCATATCTGAAGGAAAAGAAGCAACTTTCTGGCATATTATTTCAGAAGGAAAAGATGAGCAAAATCGCACCCCTGATTTGCGCCGTTGTGAGCGTATGGGGTGGCCTTGTCCCATCATCGAAATGTCAGATGGTGACCACAACCTGAGAGTCTGGGAAAACCAGCGCGACGATGAAACACGCATTTGCATTTGGCTTTCCTTTGACGGCGAAGATTATCTTGTCGTTTTAGCAAAGCGCAAAGAGTTTGTTCTGTTATGGACTGCATATCCGCTTACTTATCCCCACCAAAAGCGCAAACTCCAGCGCGAGTACGAGGCCTATATGGCTAGGGCCGCTCTCTGACGAGAACGGCCCTGTTACTCTTTCTACGCATGGCAGATGAGCTATCTATAGTATAGCAAATTTGTATACCTGTTGTCAATAAATTGTATTTTAATCACCCGACTTATGAAACCCTTCACCGAATCCACTATTGAGCAAGCTGCCATCGATCGGCTCAAAACCTGGGCTACGACTACGCCTTTGGACCCGAAATTGCCTTTGATGGCGCAGTCCGCACGCTGGCGAGTCTGCGGGATAGTCTGTTGCCGAAGTTGATACGCGGAGAAGTGAGGGTGAAGGATGTGGAAAAGAATAGATGAAGAGTTAATTTTGTAACGCCGGTGTAGAGAAGTATCTTATAATCAAACAATGGAATCAATGGAATTAGCAAATTGAGGAGACTGTCCTATGAAACAGCATTTGGAAAGCCTGATGATTGATCGTTTTCGTGGCTTACGCAATCTCGAACTACAAAATCTGGGGCGGGTCAATCTATTTGTTGGACCAAACAATTCGGGGAAAACCTCCGTGTTGGAAGCCGTTTCGATTTATAGCCGCTCAATGGATGCGTTGGAATGGCTAAATACGGCTCGCAGGCGCGAATCTATTGGCAATTCGATTAGGCCAATTACACGAACAAACTCCCTTCGCTGGCTCTTCCCCCAAAATTACCAACAGACTCCTGATGATTTGTATCATGGAGAAGTTCGAATGAAAGCCAGTGGTAGATTTTCGGTTCAGTCTCTTTTGGCAAGATACCAGGAAATTCGCGGCATTCCTGATGAAAGCACCTTGAAGCGTATTCAACAAGGAATGTCAGCGCGCGAACCCGATGCGACTTATCAAGGCGCGGAACTGCAAGTAAATATTCAGTCAGAACACGCAGCTGATTTATTTAACCAACCCGTAGGAGATGTGCAAACCAGTTTTATTTTTTGGGACCGAGCGCCATTCTTTGACCGGCAGAAATCGCCAGCCCTTTATTCCCTCCCCGTGCGAACCATTACGCCGGTCTCTCACCGAACAGAGGCGGCGCAAGTGGAACGATTTAGCGAAACGGCGCTAAACAGAGAGATAGGAAATGTTCTCGACCTTGTGCGTTTGTTTGACCCTGATATCACAGGCATGCAAATTTTAGGAACTTTGGGAACAAGCCTGTATATTGAGCATAAAAAATCAGGGTTGACGCCTCTCAGCGCATTTGGCGATGGCTTGCGCCGCGTCGTTATGATTGCATTGACCCTGCCCAATATCAAAAAAGGAATCCTTCTTATTGATGAAATAGAAACGGCTATTCACGTTTCTGTCCTTAATGAAGTCTATCATTGGCTTTTCAAAGCCTGTGAAAAGTACGACATCCAACTATTTGCCACGACCCATAGCCTGGAAGCAGTAGATGCATTATTGTCAGCCCGCGATTCTCGTGATGGCCTGGTGGCTTATCAATTGGGGCAGGCGGACGAGCCAGCGAAACGATTTAGCGGTGAAATGATTGGTCGCTTGCGATTAGAACGCGGTCTGGATATTAGGGGTGGCTTATGAAGCAATATCACTACCTGATTGTCGAAGGCCAGCATGATATCGCCTTTGTCGCGCGGCTGCTGAAGGCCCTAAATATCAGGCAGGTTACAAAGAAAAGCGTTCTTGACCAGTTTTGGGACGTATTGATACCCAAAAATTTTCCCGTGCAAGATGATTTACTGAAAAGGGTTCCCGTCCCTGCATTTTTTGAAAACGACACGCATTCGATAGCGGTTCACTCTGCCCGAGGAATTACCAGGTTAACAGAAACACTGGGCGAAACTTTGTCACTCATCAGTCAAGAGCGATTCGCAAGTCACGGATTTCTGCTTGACGCAGACCAGGAACAAAGTCCAGACGAGCGATTTGAAGCCCTCATCACTGAACTCAAGGCTAACAATTTCACTGTCCCGGCTGGACTGCGTCTTGGAGAGGTATCGGGTAGCAAGCCAGCGTTTGG
>JAGXRB010000225.1 GCA_018336075.1 Bacteroidota bacterium | reverse complement strand
TGCCATCCAACATCCATCTCGTCTTCATCAGCCGAGCAGACCCGCCCCTCCCATTGGGGCGATGGCGCGTACGAGGTCAGTTGACAGAGATCCGCGCGGACGACCTACGCTTTACCGAAAACGAAGCCGCACAGTTCCTTAACCAGACGATGGGACTTTCATTAAGTGCCGAAGACATCCGCACATTGGAGGCGCGCACCGAAGGTTGGGTGGCGGGACTGCAACTCGCCGCACTATCACTTCAACGCGCTACCAATCCTGCGGAAGTGATAGCCGCATTTGCTGGCAGTCATCGCTATGTTGCTGAATACCTGACTGATGAAGTCCTATCGCGTCAATCTGAAACCCTGCACAATTTTTTGTTGCAGACTTCCATCCTTGAGCGTTTCAATGCGCCGTTGTGTAATCATATTCTGGGAACAGATGATTCCGAATCCATGCTTTTGGAATTGGAACGCGCCAACCTGTTCATCATCCCGTTGGATTCGGAATCGAACTGGTTCCGTTATCACCACCTCTTCGCCGACTTGTTGCGGCGCAGGCTCGAGCAAACTGATCAAGAACACCTGCGGGATTTGCGTCGTCACGCGGCAGAATGGTTCGAGAAAGAGGGATTCATCCTTGATGCCGCCCGTCATTGGATCGCGGCGGATGAACTTGACCGTGTCGCTGTGTTGGTAGAACGCGCCATCGGCGAAACTTGGGGGAAGGCGGAACTGGCGGGGTTGATGAGACGCGTAGAATCATTGCCCGAATCCGTGCTGGCGGAACACCCGTCGTTGAGCGCGTTTCTCGGTTCGTCCTGGCTCTGGCTGGGTTACAACAATGAAAAGATCATTCCATTGCTCGAACACGCTGAAAGGAATTTGCAGGGCAAGCCGGATGCCGACCGTTACCTTGGGCAGTTCAATGTTACCCGCAGTTTCCTGCTCCGCACCGTAAAAAACGATTCGCCGGGCGCGATCCTGCTTGCAAACAAGGCAAAGGCACAACTTGCGGCGGATGACCTGATCTGGCGCGGAATGGCGGAATTGAACATCGCTGCATGCACTCATTCGATGGGGGATAACCTGTTACAGGCTGAGGAAGCCTACGGCGAGACCGTTCGTCTTTGCGAAGCGGCAGGGGATCTTGCCACAGCCTGGATCGCGGCATGTGTGCGGGTGCAAGTCGTGATGGAGCGCGGGGAATTGGGACGGGCAATTGGGCTTAACCGTCAACTGTTGGACTGGTTGCAGGAGAAGGAAAGTATCAGCCTTGTGCGTGGCTGGGCGCATATCAATCAGGCGGGCTTGATGTATCAGGTCAATGATCTGGATGCAGCGCGGCATGAAGCGGATATGACTTCAGATTTGGAAACACGTACAGGTGGCATGCCCGATGTGGGACTGCGTCTGTGTGCACTGCTAACAAAACTCGAGCTTGCCAGAGGAAATAAATCCGCCGCCCGCAAAGCCGCAAATGAAATGATCGAGTTGGCACGGCGCGGCGGCGTGACCAATGCCATGGATTGGTCACATGCCGTACATGCAGAGTTGATGTTCCGTCTGGAGGATTGGACAGCGTTCGATGCCTGGGCGCGGATGTATGAGCCGCCGCACCAACCGATGTTCTTTCCGTATCGGCTGGCAACGCTGATGTACGCGCGGTTTTTGATACGGCAAAAAGTCTGGGATGAGAGTCGGCTTCTTTTGGAGGAGCAGGCTCGGCTGGCGCGTGAAGCGGGATACATCGAATATGAAATGGAACTCAACATCGCGCGCGCCATCCTTGAGAAAGAGACGGGGCGCATATCCGAATCCATGCAAGCCTTACAGCGCACTTTGCAAATCGGCGCGGCGGGCGGATATGTGCGCATGTTCGTGGACGAGGGCGATGTGATGAAAAACCTTTTATCGCAGAGCCAGAAACAGGTCAAGGATGAGGTGCTGCGTACGTACGTTACGAAACTACTCGCGGCGTTTGATATCTCTGTGTCGGTGAATCAATCCGCTTTGATCGATCCGTTGACCGGGCGCGAGATCGAAGTGCTCAAGTTGCTCGCAGAAGGGATGTCGAATCCTGATATCGCAGAGAAACTTGTGCTATCAGTGGGGACCGTCAAGACGCATGTCAAACGTATTTACGGCAAGTTGAACGTGAGTGACCGCGTGACAGCAGCGTCGAAAGCGCGTGAACTTGAGTTAATCAATTGACGGTCACTCAAAAAGTGACCGTCAATTGATTAACTCAAGTTGGGTTGATCTCTTACTGCGTGTTCAAAATCAGACTGCCGCTTCTTTTCGCTTGCGGATCTGGCGCAGAACAACTCCAAGCACGGCGAATAAAACGATGCCGATGAGTCCGTTAACGGGAGAGACCAGCCAATCTGTGCCTGGGATGATTTGAATATGATTATCGATAAACAGTTGATTGAGGAAGGCATCCTCCACCATGTGCATCAGGACAGCGGGCCAGATTGAGTTGGTCAGCAGGCGCAGTTCGCCGTAAACCATGCCCCAGGAAATCATCACTACAATGGACAGGGGAATAAAGACCGCCAGATTCAACGTGGTGAACATTTCGAGAATGGACAGGTCCAAGAAGTACAGGTAATACGGGATATGCCAGGCACCCCAGATAAAGCCAACAATGGCGTGTCCCACGAAGTCGTTCAGGCGCAGGGAATGTATCTTCGGGGCGAGATAGCCGCGCCATGCCGCCTCTTCGAAAATGTTCTTGATGAACTCGGGCACCGCACCGACCAGAAACACCTGGACGATCATCCCCAGCGCGTTCATCGAAAGGCTCGGAAAAGTGACTAATCCCAAGCCGCTTCCGATTAGCAGGATGACCAGGGTCAGCACGGGGTAGACGAGAAGCGAAATGGCATAGTACACGCCGTTCCCCTTGAAGTTGGGCTTGATACCGAAATCCTTCCAGCCGTCACCGCCGAAGGCGCGCAACAGTAGAGAGAAGATACTCGGCACGACCAACCATAACAACATCCCCAAGCTCTCCGAAGGCGGGTTGCCCATCTGCACATCCAAGCCCCGTCCGATAAAGCCGATTGACAGCACGACGATGGTGAAAAGCACCAAGTTGCGGATGGTTCTTCCGTTGTTCTGTTTTTGGTTTTCCATGTTTTTTCTCCTTGCCGCCAACTATATTAAAAAAGTCCCCTGCTGACATCTCCCGATGGGGGTATGTTTTCAAATTCCCAAATACCCCTGTCATATCCCTCCATTGGGGGATGAGAAAACCGCCACCTTCGCGTACCATGCGGGACATGAACACGAAACGGACTCTCACCTCATACATCATCCACCTTCGCGGCAGAATGGACCCCGAACTTGCTTCGTGGTTCCCCGAACTTTCCCTCACCCACGAATCGGATGGGAACACCCTCCTGCGCGGCGAATTGCCTGATCAATCCGCCCTTCTGGGGATTCTGTTCCGCATTCACAACTTCAATTTGCAGATTATTTCCGTGCAGGTACAGGAAAAATAGGCAGTGGTTCTTTCCAAATGATTGTATAAGAAGCGATTTCTGGGATGCCAATCAGAAAGTTTTTCCTGAAGAAACGCATCGCAGAGTTGGCAAAGACTCGGGCGAGACGAATCACATGGAACGTTGGATTTGCGCGTTACACCAAAGGCTCGCCAGTTATGTTCGCAAAACCTTGTCATTCTCGGAAATTGAATACATGCATCATCTTGTGACTCGCCGGTTTATTTATTCAACCATTTGAAAGGAGTACAGGTATGAACTTGAATCTAGATGAGACGCGATTGGATAGTGCAATAAAGCAAAAAAAAGGATTGCATTTTATCCTAGCGTCAGTCATTATTTGGAGCGCTGTACTAGTTATTCACTTGACTGCGCTACCGATTTTGACCAAGAACCTACTTACCTTTTGTTTCACAGCTCCCCTTGTGCCATTGGCATTTTTGATCTCAAAATTGATTAATGTAGACTTTACAAACAAAGAGAATCCATTAACCAACCTCGGCGTGTTATTTTCGGTGAATCAAATGATGTATCTACTGATTGCCATGTGGATATACAATGCGGTTCCAGAAAAAATGGTAATGGTATTGGCAATGATATTTGGGGCACATCTATTACCCTATGGCTGGCTCTATAAATCAACAAGTTACATGGTTTTGTCAGTTATCATTCCCGTTGCCGCTTTGGTTGTGGGGATTAATTTTCCTCCATATATTGTTGCAGGATTAATGATATTGGTCGAGATTGTTTTCACTCTGCTTTTAATTAATGAAGTCAAGAAATTATCTGTCAGCGAAAAAAGGCAGTTAACATAAAATGAATATCATGAAAAGAATACTCACCTTTAGCAAATGGTTTATTCCGGGGCTGGCGCTGCTGTTTGCTCTGCTCGTTGCGGGGAGTTACCTTAATCACCGCTTTAAGACTCCTCGCGAAGAAGCTGCCTATCCCCCGCCGGGGCAGATGGTCGCCGTCAACGGTCATCGCCTGCACGTTTATGCCGAAGGCGAACGGAGCGACCTGACCCTGGTTTTCCTGTCTGGCAGTGGTACGACGGCTCCAGCGCTCGACTTTAAAGGGTTGTACAGCCGTCTTTCTGACGACCACCGTATTGTTGTGGTGGAGCGGGCTGGCTATGGCTGGAGCGATGACAGCGGTGGTGTTTCCCGCGACATCGAAACCGTCCTGCAGGAGACCCGGCTGGCGTTGCAAGGCGCCGGTGAAAATCCGCCTTATATTCTCCTCCCCCACTCGATGAGCGGCTTGGAAGCCATCCACTGGGCAAACCGCTATCCCGACGAAGTTGCCGCGATTGTCGGGCTAGACCCGGCCACGCCGCCCATCTATGAGATATTGCCGCCACCGCGCCTGTCGCTGGCACTGGTCACTTTCACCGCCCACACCGGTTTGGTGCGTCTGATGCCATTTCTCTGTCGTGATGCGCCATCTTCACGCTACCTGACTGAAGATGAGATTGCGGTTTATTGCTCTATCATGTATCGACGCACCCTTACAACCGACATGTTGGCTGAAGTCGAAATCGCGCAGGAAAACGCCCGGCTGGTCGCCTCTCACGGGTATCCCAGCCTCCCATTTTATTTTTTTATCTCCAACGGCGATGGATTGCCGATGGATAATTGGGGCGAGGTTTTGTCTGCTTACGCTAAAGATGCCGGAGGGGAATACATGGAACTGGATGTGGGCCATTATGTCCACAGTGAAGCCGCTGAGCTGATTGCCGCTGAAACCCGAGCTTTCATTAAGAGAATACTAATCACGCGGTAAAAAATTGTTGTTTACAAACTTCAAAATGGAGAATGACATGACACAACAAACCCCTGCCACAAACACCAGCCAAATCCACTTTGGAAAAACCTTCCTGGCCCTGGTCGGGTTAGGATTGCCCGGCATCCTGTCGCTGATACCGGTCATCATGAACCAACTCAATGCGCTGCCTCCCGAACTGGCTGAGATGCCCCCGGCGATGCTGGTTGCGCTCTCG
>JAGXRB010000224.1 GCA_018336075.1 Bacteroidota bacterium | reverse complement strand
GCCTGATGTTTATTGCTTACAACTTAAGAAGGTTGATAAATATAATCGGCAAAGAAGCCTTTGCCAGCCTTTTGGCATCCCTTTTTGCGTTTTTTACGCAATATTTTCAAACCCTGAGACGAATTTTAAGCCATTTTTACCCGGTTTTACTTTTTCAAAAATTCAATTTCCGGAATTCTAAAACTTTTCCAAAAATCAGTTATATTTGAGAAAAATATTGAAATTTAACGGAGGTTTTTAGACAGACTGCCGTTAGCGTTCATTGTAAAAAGACAAAACAGACGAAAAAGTAATATGGAATTTTTGCTGCATAAAGACAAAAAAGAAAACAAGGAAAAAGCCCACGCACAAAAGCAAGAGTGTGGCTGCCCTTCCCTGCAACCGTCCCTTCGCAGCCACACACATGCTTTTCTTGCCGACCCGCCTGCTGATTGCGAGGGTTTTGCTATATTGACAGAAAATAGATTATAAAATGGTTTCAAAAAAAGATTTATCAGAACAAGACATACGGACAAAGTTTATCACACCTGCGATTGAAAAGGCTGGCTGGGATAGAATGACACAATTGGGTGAAGATGTTCCTTTGACTGATGGGAAAATATTTATTCGTGGAAATCTTTTTGCAAGAGGAAAATTGAAACGTGCAGACTACGTTTTGTACTACAAACCAAATATTCCGATTGCGATAATTGAAGCCAAAGACAATAACCATTCTGTAAGGTCAGGAATTCAACAAGCATTGGGATATAGAGAATTATTAAAAGATGTTCCTTGTGTTTACAGTTCAAACGGAGATGCTTTTTTTGAACATGATTTTACTTCTGCAAACGGGAAAATAGAAAGAGAAATACCATTAGACGAATTTCCAACACCCGAAGAACTTTGGAAACGTTACAAAAAACTGAATAATATTGAAGAACCCCAAGAAATTTCAGTTGCAGAACAAGATTATTTTTACGACAGTACAGGAAAGAAACCAAGATATTATCAACAAGTTGCTATCAACAGAATAGTTGAAGCAATTGCAAAAGGACAAGATAGGATTTTGCTTGTTTTAGCAACTGGAACAGGTAAAACTTATGTTGCTTTTCAAACCATTTACCGACTTTGGAAAAGCGGTATGAAAAAACGGATTTTATTCCTTGCTGACCGAAACGCTTTGATAAATCAAACCGTAACTGGCGATTTCAAGCATTTTGGTGAGGCAATGACTGTAATAAAGAAAAAGAAAATCAATAAATCTTTTGAAATTTATCTTGCACTTTATCAGGGCTTAACTGGTTATGATGAGGACAAAGACGCTTTCAGAGAATTTTCAAGAGATTTTTTCGACCTGATTATAATTGACGAGTGCCACAGAGGAAGTGCAGCCGCTGACAGTGCTTGGAGAGAAATTTTAGATTATTTCAATTCAGCTACTCATATTGGTTTAACTGCTACACCAAAAGAAACTTCCAAAGTTTCAAACATAGATTATTTTGGCGACCCTATTTATACTTACTCGCTAAAGCAGGGAATTGATGACGGTTTTTTAGCTCCTTATCAGGTTTTACGAATTGGGCTAAACGTTGATTTGGAGGGTTGGAGACCAGAAGAAGGCAAAACCGATAAAGACGGAAATTTAGTTGATGATAGAGAATACAACGTTAAGGATTATGACCGAAGCCTTGTAATTGATGAACGCACACAGGTAGCAGCACGAAAACTTTCTGAATATCTAAAAAAAACAGACCGTTTTGCAAAAACAATAATATTTTGTGTTGACATTGACCATGCTGAACGCATGGCAGAAGCTTTGCGAAACGAAAACCAAGATTTGGTTGCAAAGAATCCAAAATATGTAATGCAAATTACAGGCGATAATGACGAAGGCAAAAGGGAATTACACCCATTCCAAAATGAAGAATCTCGATATCCTGTTTTGGTTACAACTTCAAAACTCTTAACAACTGGCGTTGACGCTCCAACTTGCAAACTCATTGTTTTGGATGCAAATATTGGTTCAATGACTGAGTTTAAACAAATCATTGGACGTGGAACAAGATTATCACCCGAATTTGGCAAGTATTATTTTACGATAGTTGACTTTCGGGAAAATGCCCGAAAATTCTCCGACCCTGATTTCGATGGTCCACCAATTCAGGATGAACATTTTGGCGAGGACGATGATATTGATGTTCCCGAACCTGACAATACAGACCAAACAGACGAGGAAACAGGAGAAGAACCAACTCCTGAAGATTTCAGAGACACGCAAACAGACCCCGATAATGAAACAGGTGGTGGCGAAGTTACAGAGCCAAGAAGCAGAAAAGTTTATGTAAATGGCGTTGAAGTAACTGTTTTAAATGAGCGAATTCAATATTACGGACACGATGGAAAGCTTACAACGCAATCGCTTGACGATTTTACAAAACAAAATGTTTTGAAAAAATACAAAAGCCTTAATGAGTTTTTAAACCGTTGGCAAAGTGCAGAAAAGAAGAAAGCAATTATTGATGAATTGCAGGAACAAGGAATTTTACTTTACGAATTGCAACAGGAAGTAGGCAAAGAATTAGACCCCTTTGATTTGATTTGTCATATTGCATTTGAAATGCCCCCATTAACCCGAAAAGAAAGAGCAGAAAAGGTTAAAAAGCGGAATTATTTTGCAAAATATGGTGAAAACGCCCGAAAAGTTTTAGAAAATCTTTTGGATAAGTACGCTGATGAAGGCGTTGAAAATATTGAAAGCCTAAAAGTTTTGACAATTGACCCACTAAAGGATTTTGGAACACCACGGGAAATATACAGTTTCTTTGGCGACAAAGAGCAATATTTGCAAGCAATTAAAGAATTAGAAAACGAAATTTACAAGACAGCATAAGAAAATATGAATGTATCAGCAGTAATAAAAAGTATCCGTAACATAATGCGTCAGGATAAGGGCGTTAATGGAGACGCACAACGCTTGGAGCAAATGGGTTGGATGCTTTTCCTTAAAATATTCGATGCCAAAGACGAGGAATTGGAAGACATGGACGAAACTGGCGAATATATTTCTCCAATACCGAAAGAATACCAATGGCGAAATTGGGCAGCTAATGACGAAGGTATTACAGGCGATGAATTAATTACTTTTATTGACCGCAAATTATTTCCCGATTTAAGCAATCTAAAAATTCAGGATAATAAACGTGCAATTCTGGTTCGTGATGTTTTTAGGGGGAACAACAATTACATGAAAAGCGGACAACTTTTCCGCCAAGTGGTAAACGAACTGAATAAAATTGACTTTCATGCTTCAAAAGACCGCCATGTTTTCGGTCAGGTTTACGAAACCATTTTAAAGGAACTACAATCGGCTGGCAGTTCGGGAGAGTTTTACACGCCAAGGGCTGTAACCGAATTTATGACTCAAATAATTGACCCGAAATTGGGCGAAAAAATTCTTGACCCTGCTTGTGGTACAGGTGGTTTCTTAACCGCAGCCATTGAACATATTCGCAAATCGGGTGTAGAAAATTTGGAACAACGCCAGCAACTTCAAAATTCGGTACATGGTTTTGAATTGAAACCTTTGCCGCACATGTTGGCAGTGACTAATTTGATTTTACACGACATTGAAGTTCCCGACATAGCCTATGAAGATTCATTGCTTCGCAATCAATCCATTAAGCCCAAAAACAGGGTTGATGTAATCCTTGCCAATCCACCATTTGGCGGAAATGTTGACGATGCAACAGCAGCCACCTTTCCCGTTGGTTTCCGTACCAAAGAATCTGCCGATTTATTTTTGGTGATGATGGTAAACTACCTGAAACAAGGCGGACGGGCAGCCATTGTTTTGCCCGATGGTTCGCTCACAGGCGATGGGATAAAAGCCCGAATCCGTGAAATGCTTTTACGAAATTGCAATCTACACACCATTATTCGTTTACCAAACTCAGTATTTAAGCCTTACGCAAGCGTTTCAACCAATTTATTGTTTTTTGAGCGGATTAGCAGTCCTTCAGAAGAACAGGAAGAATTTGCGACCAAAGAAATTTGGTATTACGAACACCAGTTGCCTGAAGGTAGCAAAGGTTATTCCATGACCAACCCTATAAAATTGGAAGAATTTGAAGCCGAAAAAACATGGTGGAACAACCGAACCGAAAGCGAAACAGCTTGGAAAATAAACCTTTCGGATATTATTGAAAAGGCAATAGAAAACGCAAAACCACATTACGAGAAAGAAAAAGAACTGAAAAGGGAAGCATACAGCCTAAAGGAAAAGATAAGCGTTGAAAAAACCGTCTTAAGGGATATTGATAAAAACCAAACTGCCAAAATAGAGAAACAACAAGAGAAAATTAAGCAACTTGAATCTTCTTTACAGGAAACGGAAACTAACGCCCGTATTGAAAAACAAATAGCAGACAATATTTATTACGCTGCATTTAATCTAGACTTGAAGAATCCTAACATTATAGAGGAAGATTTTGGCGACCCAAACCTAATAATCTCTAAACAGAATGAGGTAAACAATCAAATTAGTTATTCATTAGATGCTTTAAAACTGAATATTGAACCAGCCCTAATTAATTCAAGCTTTGACCTTTTGTTGACAGATTTTCAACGTTTTATTCAAACAAAATCCAATGTAAAATACTTACGGCAAACCATTTTACAATTGGCAGTACAAGGTAAGCTAACCGCCAAATGGCGTGAAGAAAATATCAATGTTGAGTCAGCATATGTATTATTTGAGAAGATTAAAACTGAAAATGAAGAAATCAAAAAAGCATATAATTTAAGAAATCAAAAACCTTTATTAAAAATATCGGACAATGAAATACCCTTTGAAATTCCTGAAAATTGGAATTGGCAAAGGTTAGGAAATGTTTTTTATACAACTTCTGGAGGTACTCCAAGTAGAGGAAATACAGACTTTTGGAATGGTACAATACCTTGGTTAAAATCAGGCGAATTAACAGATGGTTTGATTATCAAAGAACCAGAAGAGAAAATTACCGAATTAGGTCATAAGAATTCTTCTACTTACTTATTTCCTGAAGAAACATTATTAATTGCTCTTTATGGAGCAACAGCAGGTAAATTGGGAATTTTAAAATTTCCGTCAACTACAAATCAGGCAATTTGCGGATTTTTTACAAATAAATTTATTTGCACTGAATACTTGTTTTATTACTTATGGGCATTTAGGAGCAAAATACTATCTGACTCATGGGGTCAAGCCCAACCAAATATAAGTCAAGATTATCTAAAGAAATTCTGTTTTGCATTACCACCATTTGAAGAACAGCTAAAAATAGTTGAAGTGGTTAAACAGCAAATGACTTTATGTGATGAATTGGAAAAGAAAATTGAAAAGCGAGATTCGTATCAGGAAAGAATAATGCAGGCTGTGGTAAAACAGGCATTTACAGTTAAAAACCAAACAATAAATACTTAAATCTTAAAATTATGGCTGGAAAAATTGATTACAAAGACCCTCATAGAATCGCAAGAGTAGTATCTTTAGTTGATATGCAAAAACCTGAACTTAACATTGGTGAATTTGAAGGTATTATGAGTTGGGAAGACAGTAGAGGTCCACTTGTAAAGACTACGAATGGTAAATTGATTGTTTCGATGGTAGCGATTGAAGACTTAGAGTTTTATCGTGATATACCAGAATATTCTGACTTTATGGCTTCAACATATTTGAAAGACTAATGACATTCCAACCCTCACCGTCCCTTCGCTGTCAGGCACATTGGCAAAACGCACAAAGCCAACGCTACAACCAAATTTTGCCAAAGAGCCTTCCAGCCCGTCCCACTCCAACGCACGGAGGACAAGACAGTGCAGCAAAAATGAAAGATAAATTGACTGAAAAAATAGTCGAGTAGGTAAGGGGGAATTTCACCCCCAAACCTCTCACAGAACCGTACGTGAACCTCTCGATTCATACGGCTCTTCATGATAAAGACTATGGCAAAAAGCCCTGTTTCCAGTGCTCAAACATATTGGGGTAGCTCATAGCTATTCCCTGTAAATATTTGTAAGCATAGTACCAGTGCCTTCTCCTGAACTTCCGATACTTGTTGCGAACCCATTTTGCTAAACGCAAGTTTAC
>JAGXRB010000223.1 GCA_018336075.1 Bacteroidota bacterium | reverse complement strand
GCCTCCTTTTTATTGAGCATTTCATTCAATTTCCGGTCTATAACTATCAGTGGATCATTGCTGTTTTCAATGTAACCAGCTTTTCCAAAAATCAAAGCAAAAACAGAAGCCTCAATTCTGGCAGCAACATTCCAATTACTGACTGTAAAGCATTCATGCTTTTTTCCTTCGATAGTAATTAGATTTATGTGGATGGTTGTTGCAGATTTAGTAGTTGTTTTACTATGATTTATCTCTTTAACATCATCAAATCTGATGAAAAGAGTCTGGTGAAAAAATTTTGAAAATGGCCCGACTGGCCTGAATTTTATTTCTCTTCTGCTTGTTTCTATTTCTATCTCATTCAACTTTAGAAACCTAATCATCATGAAAAATATGATAAGACTAATTACTGTCACAAAAAAGTAAAGAAGCTTATTAGTAGAAAGGTCATCGCTGTATGTCCCAAAGAAACTAATAAGATGAGGGGCGAAAAGTACTACAGGATAAAATATCCGCAGCATCCAAACTGCTGCAGGAGCAGGATAAAAAAGAAAAGAATGCGCAGTCGCTTTAAACTTAAATGAGCTAAACCAGTCTTTGGTAAAATTTTCGAAAAAGGCTTTTGCCTCATCGCGGGATATTTCAGCCATATCATTTAGTCTTTGCTAACTGTTAATACCTTTTCGTTAAGGCATTAATGCAACAAAAAGCTAAAATAGGATAATTCTGAAATAAATCAGGATGCTGTTTTTATCAGGAATAATAAAAGTATTGGTGGAGCAAAAAAAAGGATCAATACTTGTTGAAACGCTTTCCGAAAGCATAGCTAATGTAGAAATTCAAAAATAATCGCTGATTCCGGTCATCGTCTAACAGACGAAGCCCTTGAGGAAAAAACTCTGTCACAGCGCCGGCTTCAAATGATTTTGTTGAAGTTTTGACATTTCCAAACTCAAAATTAAAACCAAGTTTGGCATATGCCCCCGGAACAACTTTTATTTCATTGAGTCCTTTTGTAAATGGAGCTCTGCCATAAATATCATCCCATGAAACATCCGAATTGAAGCGCTCTGTATCGATGGTATAGCCAAGGCCACCCTGAGGCGACTGATTGATTTTGATTACAAAAAGATAATAAGGCTTTTCGAAGGCAGCGCTTAATCCAGCTTCCCACAACCATCGCAATTCTATTCCGCCCCAATAAGGTTTTCGGTTCAGTAAATACTTGTTCGAAACACCTGCCCGCAAAACAAAAACATCATTGAGCTTGCCATAAACATAGCGTTTTGAATTGGCATAGTAGGGGTTAATGATTTTGATTTGCTTGTTTGAATTCAGTGAAACGAATTCAAAAGCAAAAATCCGGGTGTTGAAAACAGTTTTATTGAGTCCTGCTCTGTATCCAAAACCCAATCCATTCGAGTGAGCAAGAATTACACCCGACTTTTCGTTGCTGTAGATGATGGTGTTTTCAAGCGTATCAGCCGAAAATGATTGTTGAGCCCCGACTTCTTTATTCTGAATCAGTAAAAACAAAAAACAGGATAAAATAAGGAGCCTTGTCATAGTGGTATCTTTAATGAATTAAGGCAAAAAAATCAAACAGGCTATTTGGCATGTACTTTTGCTTAATACTTCACTTCGCGCTGATACTTCTGTGTTTCTCCATAAGCAGCGCATTTGGAAGAAGATTTACATGAAGCCAGCAATAAGGTAGCTGCAAAAACTATTGACGCGAAAACAAGTACTTTTTTCATATATTTACAAAGTTTTTTAATCTCACAATAAAGGGCAAAGTTAATGGTTTTGTCCAAATAACTTAAAATTGTGCTATA
This sequence comes from Bacteroidota bacterium, assembly GCA_018336075.1. Classification (GTDB taxonomy): domain Bacteria; phylum Bacteroidota; class Bacteroidia; order Bacteroidales; family F082; genus JALNZU01. The sequence goes on along the minus strand of JAGXRB010000223.1, from coordinate 10,525 downwards.
AATTGTGCTACTAATGGTAAGATTAAACCATGTCAACTATAAATCCTATTATTGAATCCAGCTGGTATGAAGCGTTGAAAGGCGAGTTTGAATCTTCTTATTTTGCTGATTTAAAGAACTTCCTTCTCCTTGAAAGAAAACAAAATACTGTTTTTCCTCCAGGGAATCTTATCTTCAACGCCTTCAATCTGACACCATTGCCTGCGGTTAAGGTTGTCATATTGGGTCAAGACCCCTACCATGGCCCCGGACAAGCACATGGGCTTTGTTTTTCTGTGCCTCATGGAGTGGATGCACCTCCAAGTCTGAAAAACATCTTTAAAGAACTGAAATCTGACCTTGGTCTAGATCCACCAAATCATGGAAATCTTGAGAAATGGGCAAAAGACGGTGTGCTTCTGATCAATGCTACCCTCACTGTCAGAGCTGCTCAAGCAGGTTCACATCAGGGTAAAGGCTGGGAAAAATTTACTGATGCTGCAATCAGAGCTGTTTCAGATAATCGTGCCGGTATAGTCTTTATCCTCTGGGGAAATTATGCCATTGCCAAAGAAGGGCTGATTGATCAAAGCAAACATTTTGTACTGAAAGCACCCCACCCCTCCCCGCTTGCAGCTTCAAGAGGCTTTTTCGGCTGCAAACATTTTTCAAAAACCAACGAACTACTCCTGAATGCCGGATTAATGCCAGTGAACTGGGATTTGTCATAAAAGCATCTAAATTTTTTAATGGCCTGATTTACAACAATTATCATTTTAAACTTTTCAAATATATTATGAAAGAGATCATTTTTGCAACAAACAACCAACATAAACTTGAAGAAATAACAACAATCACAAAAGATAAAATCAAGCTGTTAAGTTTGAAAGAAATTGGTTTTTACGAAGATATAACTGAAACTTCAGCTACTATCGAAGGCAATGCAATTCAAAAAGCAACATACATTTTTGATCGTTTTGCAAAGGAATGTTTTGCTGACGACACAGGGCTCGAAGTTGAAGCACTTGATGGTGCGCCAGGTGTTTGGTCTGCGAGATATGCGGGCGAAAACGCTACTTATCAGGAAAATGTTATAAAACTGCTTGATGCTTTAAAAGGAACAACGAATCGTAAGGCCAGATTCAAGACTGTGATTGCGTTAAAAACCAATGAAGAAACAACCACCTTCGAAGGCATTATCAACGGGCAGATTATAGAAACAGCAAGAGGAAACAGTGGTTTTGGCTACGACCCTGTTTTTGTTCCGGAAGGCTATGAACAAACTTTTGCAGAAATGTCATCAGAACAAAAAAACAAGATCAGTCACCGTGCTTTGGCAACAATAAAGCTAACAAATTATTTGCTCAATAACCTCAGATAACATTTTCGATGGCCATGCCAAAAAAGTCTGACAAGGAAATACCCATTACTTCTGCCTGCTGGGGTATGATGCTCGCAGCCGACATTCCAGGAACAGTATTCACTTCCAAAAAATATATGTCTTCATCTGTAAGAATAAAGTCGAATCTGACGAACCCGCGACAACCAATCCTGTTATACAACTGGGCTGCTAAAGCTTTGATTTCAAGATCAATATCCTCATCAACATCAGCTGGTGTAATTTCGTCAGATTTTCCTTTTGTATATTTTGCATCATAATCAAAGAATTCATTTTTGCTTATGATTTCAGTAATCGGCAAAACCATCATTCTGCCTTTGAATTCGAAAACACCACAACCAATTTCTCTGCCTTTTATAAAAGATTCGATCAAAGCGTATTCGTCCTCTTTAAAAGCTTTTTCTAAAGCAGGCTTGAGCTCTTTCTCCGAATTTACTTTACTCACACCAACACTTGAGCCATTGCTGTTTGGTTTTACAAAAAGTGGCAAGCCAAGTTCTGAAACAACTTCATGCGCTTTGAATGACTGTCCTCTTCTTAACAAAACAGAATCTGCAAGGGCGACCCCAACAGATTTTACAACTTGTTTGCAAAAATCCTTGTTGAAAGTTAAAGCAGAAACAATATGATTTGAGCTGGTATAAGGAATGCCAATCATATCAAGATAGCCGAGCAATTTCCCATCTTCACCCGGAGTACCATGCAAAGCGTTGAAAACGACATCAAAAACCGTCTTTTCCCCATCAATTGTCAGAGAAAAATCATTTTTATCAATATTGATTGTGGAATCTTCTGAGGGTTTGAAAAACCAATCTTTACCTTTTATATATATCAGAAAAGGCTGAAATTTTTCCTTATCAAGAAATTTCGAAACAACGTTTCCGCTTTGAACAGAAATTTCATATTCGCCTGAATCTCCACCACATACAATAGCTACATTTTTTCTTTTCGTTGTCATAATAATTATAAGATTGACTTATCATTAATTTGAGCTCTCCGGATGAATCGCTTTGCTTGCAAATAATCCGTAATTTTGCGCCAACAGGCAATAAATCAGGCAATCTAAAGTTTTTGAGTTAGGCTTGATTTATATGGCTAAATTAAAAATAAAAGAGTCCGATTGATTGAATGAAAAAGAAATTCTTATTGCATCTGCTTTTTGCAATTTTCATATTTATATTGTTGAGCTGGGGAGTGCTTTCGATGCTGGATCGTTATACACGTCATGGCGAAGTATATATTGTACCTGATTTCTTAGGTCTAAACCATCAGGAAGTGATTAGTCAGTATGATGAACAGTTCAAATTTATTATTGTTGACAGCATTTTTAAAAAGGGAATGGATCATGGTGCTGTTCTCCAGCAAGACCCATTACCTGGATCAAAAGTTAAAAAAGGCAGAAATCTGTACTTAATTATTGTTGCAAGACAACCCGACAAAGTTTTGATGCCAAATCTTGCAAATCTTTCATTGCGTCAGGCAATTGTTACGCTCGAATCGGCCGGATTAAATATTAATGCACTTAGTTTTGTGGAACACTTTGCACGAAATGCAGTTGTTGGTCAACTGCATGATGGCGAGCCAATTGAACCGGGAACGCAACTTTTCAGAGGTTCGTATATTGATCTTGTGCTTGGAGATGGAGGAAATCTTTTGAAAGTACCTTTCCCAATGATTTTTGGTAAAAAACCATATGAAGCAAAGCAAATTCTAAGATACGCAACGTTGAATGTGGGCAATGAATACTTTTTAGACGGGAATGATACAATCAATTCCAGAGTGTATAAAATACTACCCTTTGTGAAGCCTGGAAGCAACATTCTTCCCGGAACCTATATCACCATCTGGTACCGTTCGGATGCGTTGATTAATTTCGACGAATACTTAAACGACAGTCTTTTCATCGAGGAGATTGAAGATGATACAATTAATCAAGAATTTTACGAAGAAGAAATCATATGATATTTAGATTTCAGATAGCATTTTTTTTACTGACTTTTTCAGCAGTATCAACAAGTTATGGCCAGGAAGTTTTAAGTGGCTTACAGTATAATCAGGAAAAAATTCAGGGAAGCATTAAGCCACAATATAAAACTGGAGGCACAGAAACTTCAGTCCTTACCCTACCCTTTTTTGATGATTTCTCTAAAACCAGAATCTATCCTGATCAAAGTAAATGGATGGACAATTTTGTTTTTGTCAACAAAGATTTTCCAGTGTTACCAACAAATTCAGGTGCAGCAACTTTTGATGTAATCGATCAAAATGGTGAGGTGTACTCTAATGCCTCAACAAACCCATTTATTGCAGATTTTCTGACATCAAGGTTTATCAGACTGGATAGTTTATTTACCTCAAATCCTAGAAAACTGTCACCTGCTGATTCTGTTTATCTTAGTTTCTATTACCAGCCTCAAGGCAGAGGTAATAGTCCGGAGCCATGGGATTCACTGGTGTTGCAACTTGGATATCCAACAGGTGCAATGGTTTTTGATTATGTCGATTCAATAACAATACCTGTCGACTTTATTCTTATTGCCAATGGTATTGAAAGAATTATGCCGCTCGACAGAGTGTATGCGCCAGATGGCTGCGACACGCTCTTTCTCATAAGTAACAGAATCTATACCTGGGGCGATGATATTACTTTGCCCTGCGATACTGTTTTTAAACCCGAAGTGGTATGGAGATCGGTCTGGTCTGCTCCGGGATCAACACTTGAAGCATTTGTTCAGGCCAACGGCGACTATTTCAAACAGGTATTGATTCCAATCACAGATACACTCTATTTTAGTCGTGATTTTCAGTTTCGCTTCTTTAATTATGGCAGTATTGCCGACAATGTTAATCCGGGTGCAAGAGGAAATGTAGACCAATGGAGCATCGATTTTGTGTACCTGAATCACAACAGAAGATTCAATGATTTTTTTTATGAAAAGATCGGTTTTAGTGAAAGGGCTCCTTCATTTCTGAAAAGATACGAGTCAATGCCTTATCGCCAATATCGTGCAGCACCTACTGTAGCCGTAAAAGCTGAAATTGAACTGCGCATCACAAACCTTAGTCAAAATACCAGAAACACTAAATACCGCTATGTAGTTCAACAGGTTGAAGGCGAGCAGCTGTTTGGCTGGGATGGTGGAAACTGCAACCTTGCTTCATACAGACTAAGTGGTTTTCAAACATGTGCTACAGGATGCGGCGCTAAACATGCCTGTCCTCCGGTAGCATCACTTTTTGCACTCGACTTTGATGTGGATACTACCTCATTTTTTATCAGACATTTTGTAAGTGATTCATCTGGAACGAATATTCTAGTTGATTCTTTGGTTTACCGGCAAGGTTTTTATAACTATTTTGCTTACGATGATGGCACTCCTGAAAGAGGTTATGGCCTTGAACCTGCAGGCGGATACCTGGCTCTTCAGTATAATTTAAGCACCAGTGACACACTGAAATCAATACAGATTCTTTTTAACAAGACCTTCAACAATGCCAATGACAAAAGGTTTGATCTGATTGTGTGGAGAGACCTCAACGGACAACCGGGTGAGGTTGCATACCGAAAAAACAATTTAAGGCCAGAATGGAGTGATGAATTATATGGATTTCACACCTATTTTTTAGAGCAACCTGTAATTCTGAATGGAAATTTCTACATCGGATTAATGCAGCAGGAAGCAGGTAGCTTGAACATTGGTTTTGATGCTGTAAACAACAGCAAACAATATCTATTCTTCAACACAAATGGCATCTGGCAGAACAGCATTTACGATGGCTCCCTTATGATGCGACCTGTTTTTGGTTCAGGAATTGTTATCGGAGTGGACGAAAGTGAGTCCAGATTGCCTGATATCACGCATTATCCAAATCCATCTAACGGTCAAATACATTTTAAGGTTGCTGAAAATGAATCTTTTATCCCGCATACAGTTCATCTGTATGACCTTACTGGAAGAAGTGTATTCGAAGTGCCATTTTCAAAAAGTATTGATGTTTCCTTTTTACCGGCAGGTTTCTATCTGCTGAAAATTACAAGTCGCGACAATATGACCTACACCTCCAGGATAATGATTACTAAATAAAAGTGAATGATTGAAGATCAACTAAATATTGAAGCAGAACTTAATGAAGAAAACAGCGAGCTCTTTGAACACTTTCGTATTGTAGCCGACAAAGGGCAATCGCAATTGCGTGTAGACAAGTTTCTGATGAACAGAATAATGAATGTTTCTCGCAATAAAATTCAGCAAACAGCAAAGGCAGGAAACATCTTAGTAAATAATACAGCCGTCAAATCAAACTATAAGATTAAGCCGGAAGATATTATAACTGTTGTTTTTAGTTTTCCTCCTAGGGAAGTTGATATCAATCCCGAGAACATTCCTTTAGATATTGTTTATGAGGATGAACACATTATTATTGTAAACAAACAGGCAAATCTTGTTGTGCATCCCGGACATGCAAACTTTACCGGAACCTTACTCAATGCACTTGCTTTTCATTTTCACAATTCCGGAAATCAAAATGTAGAAAATGGTTTTGGGTATCTTGTGCACCGAATCGATAAAGATACAACAGGCCTTTTGATCATTGCAAAAGATGAGATTTCACAGTCACGTCTTGCCAAACAGTTTTTCGACCACTCGATTGAGCGTCGTTATCAAGCACTTGCATGGGGTGATTTCAGTGAGGAAGAAGGCACAATTGAAGGTCATATTGGAAGAAGTCTTAAAGACAGAAGGGTTATGACAGTGTTTCCTGACGGAGAATATGGCAAGGAAGCAATTTCGCATTACACTGTCTTAAAGCGTTTTGGCTACGTCAGTTTGGTTGAATGTCGCCTCGAAACAGGCCGAACCCATCAGATAAGAGCACATTTCAGACATATAGGTCATCCGCTTTTCAATGATGTGACCTATGGAGGAAATGCCATCCTCAAAGGAACTACATTCACGAAATATAAACAGTTTATCGAAAATTGTTTTAAGATTATTCCAAGACATGCCCTGCACGCAAAATCCCTGGGATTCATTCATCCGGCAACAGGCAAGTTTATGCGTTTTGAATCGGAATTGCCTGAAGACATGCGAATGGTCATTGAAAAATGGGAAAAATATGTAGCAACCAGACCAGATGTTGAATAGGGCTATTATCTGGCGATTATCAATTTCAGGTTTTTGTCAACAAACTTATCCAGCACCCTTACAATATAAGCTCCACGTGTTGGATGATGAAGCACAACTCTAAGGCGTGAACCATCAATGAATGCTTCAAAAGAAACTGCTTTTCCAAGAGCATCATAAATTTCTATTTCCGTTTCCGGGGTCAGATCGATGCCAAAGCTGAGCTCGAAAACATTTTCGGCCGGGTTTGGAAACAAAAATGGTTTTACACTGATATATTTTTCTTTTAAAAGCGTATCAGCAGTAGAAGAGTTGGATACGATCAATCTCACATCAAAGGTTCCAAACTGTTCATAAAAAATTGCAGGTGGTTTCATTTCTGAACTGTTATCAGGATTTCCACCTTCAAAAAACCAGGAATAGGTTTCAATTTTGCCACTTGAAAGATTTTCGAAGTCAACTTTTTGATTGATGCTTATTTCCTGTCTTTTTGCTTCAAAATCAGCCATTACAAAAAGTGTGTCAGAACCGAGACCGCCTAAAACCTGAATACCAGTGTTGTCAGGATCAAGCCAAGGTTTCAGCTGTAATCCAGACTCAGTACCATTTGATTCCCAGGCGTAACTAACTTTGCCGTAATAATCAGAGCCCGAAGTATTTGAGCAACTCGAAATACCTCCTGTAAGCATCCCAACAATTCTTCCATTGCTATCGAATAATGGCGAACCTGAAGAACCTCCTTCAGTTACACCAAAACCATTCTCAGTTTGCGACCAGTTAACTCTCCAATATTTTTCATCTGGATTTGACCCGCCAAAACCATAGCCACTTGAAACAGGCCGGCTTGTATAAGTAGAAATTTTCTTTACATCACCATCAGGATGATGAATGCCGGTTCCGGTTGCGGTTACATTATTCTGACGAGACCATCCGTTAAAAAAGGGATTGTATGTTTTGGGAACCTCCTGAAGCAGTCGAAGCAATTTGAAATCTGAGCCAACGCTGGTACCATTCGCCGCCTTGGATATCAGATTTGCACCAGTCAATGTTTGAGCAACAGGTTCAGCCAAAGGATTTTCACATAAAGCAGTTTCATAGTTAAAGGCAAAAATCCATTGCGCGTAATCGGCAGTGCTTGATAATTCACCACAATGATTTGCCGTTAAAAAATAAGGTGTTTCGTCATTCCTCGCATTATTTATAAGCGATCCGGTACAATAAAAAAGGCCTGAGCCCTGCTTTACCAGAATACGTGCGACACCCCGCTTTTGTCGTTGCCATTCGAAACCTTCCGTGCAATTAACATTCACCTGACAAGATCCGGAAGTACCATAACCTGAAACCGATTTTTCAGCAAACAACATTCCGATTTCTGAAATCTGAAAATTGTAATCAGACGCCTCAATGTCAGTTTCAAAATGTAAAATTATGCGGTTACTTTCAATAGGTTCGATGCTGAAAGCATGACCCTCAACACGGCTTATTTGTGTATAGGCGCCTAAAATTTTCCTTCTGTCGGCAGAAATAACAAAAAATTTACCGCTCTTTCCTGGTTCAAATTGCTCAAAATAGAAGCTTAGGTCTGAACTGTTTTCTGCATTTACAAGCATTCTCCAGACTTTCAGACCTTGCTCTGGAAAAAGAATCCAGGTACCATTTTTTGCCGGATCTATATCTACCTGAGAAGTAATTCCAATCAACGGTGGACTGTTATCAGGCAATTTCAGATCGTTTGCTTGCTCTTTTTGCAATGAAAGATGCATTTCTTCAGTTTCAAAATCCACTGCATAACGGAATGGAATTCCAATATCCTTCAATTGAGCCACAGCATCTTGCGCAAAAAAAAGTGACAAAAAAAGCATTTGAATACTGATGAATAATGCGATCCTGAAGTTTTTTAACATAGTATAAGTTTAACGGGCAAAATTAGATATTGTTTGCTTTCCTGCCGGAAGTGAGTTGAGATTTTTCATTTTTTGAGACATTAAGCTTCTTTCTAAAAAATGGTACTTTTGCAAAAACATTTGATTATGATTGTTATTACAGGTGCAGCCGGCTTTATTGGAAGCGTTGTTGCAGGTTACCTTAACGAAGAAAAGTATGAAAATCTTGTGCTTGTTGATGCTTTTAACAGGCAGGATAAAATGATTAATTACGAAAATAAAAAATTCAAGCAACTCGTTGAGCGCGACGCTATTTTTGAATGGATTGAAAAGAACCACAAGGATGTTGACTGGGTGATTCATTTAGGCGCCAGAACAGATACGACTGAATTCGACGTAAAAGTTTTTGATAAACTTAATCTGAACTATTCAAAAGACATCTGGAAAATCTGCACAAAATATGAAATCCCGTTAATATATGCCTCTTCGGCAGCCACTTATGGAATGGGTGAATTTGGATATGAAGACAATCATGCCATTGTTGATGAACTTAAACCGCTGAATCCATATGGTGAATCGAAGAATGATTTTGATAAATGGGCACTCGGACAAACAGAAACGCCATCATTCTGGGCAGGGTTAAAGTTCTTTAATGTATACGGCCCGAACGAATATCACAAAGGTCGGATGGCATCTGTAATATTCCATGCCTATAAGCAAATCAAGGAAAAAGGAACTGTAAATTTATTCAGGTCTCACCATCCGGATTTCGAGGATGGTATGCAGCTTCGCGATTTTATTTATGTAAAAGATGTGTCAAAGGTTATTTATTTTCTGATGAAAAACAAACCTGCAAATGGCCTCTATAACCTTGGAACCGGCAAAGCCAGAGCATTTCTTGACTTGGCAAAAAGCACTTTCAGGGCTTTAGGCAAAACACCTGAAATAAGTTTTGTTGATACACCAATTGATATCAGAGACAAATACCAGTATTTCACTGAGGCAAAAATGGACAAGCTCAGAAAAGCAGGCTACAAAGAAAAATTCATATCACTGGAAGAAGGCGTAGATGATTATGTCAAAAACTACCTCGAAACATGGCGCTGCTTTTGATTTAACAGCTTTTGTTCTAATTCCTTGTCAAGACTGATTAAAAAATTCTTAATCCTGTTGAAGGTTTCCAGGTAAACGATTTTCTCTTCTACAACTTCGAAATCATTTTTAAGCACCTCGCGGGCTCCCTGAAGCGTATAACCTTTCACTTTAACAAGGTTATAAATGATATGCAAATAGCGCATGTCCCTTTCGGTAAACAGGCGGTTGCCTTTTTTGTTCTTTTTCGGTTTAAGGATATCAAACTCTTTCTCCCAAAACCTTATCAATGAAGTGTTTACCTGAAATGTTTCGGCCACTTCTCCGATACTATAATAAATTTTAGTTGATTTGGCCATGTTAACTAATCCATGGTTTGAGATGGAAGCAGCGACAATTCAAGAATCATTTCGTATTCCTCAGGCGTCAGATCATTAAAGAAGAAATGGATAGGATTTACCGGCCGGTCTCCCTTATGTACTTCATAATGAAGGTGAGGTGAAGTAGATTTGCCGGTATTACCAACTTTACCAATGAGTTGGCCGCGCTTCACTTTTTCGCCTTTTTTTATGTTAAAAGCGCTAAGATGACCATAGAGCGTTTTATATCCGAAACCATGGTCAATTATTATTGTGTTTCCATATCCAAAATAGCTTCTTTCTACTTTTGAAACAACACCATCGCCGGTTGCAAAAACTTCAGTTCCGGACGTTGCAGAAAAATCAACCCCCTGATGAAACTTATTTACCTTATAAAAGGGATCAAGTCTGACACCAAAATGTGAAGAAATTCTCCGGATATCAAGATTTTTTATGGGTTGAATGGCCGGAATTGAAGCAAGCATTTCACTTTTGTTGCGTGCTAATTCATATACTTCGTCAAAAGATTTAGATTGCACATAAAGCTGACTTGCAATACGATCAAGTCTTTTGGCCGCCTCAACTACGATCTCCGAATTTTTGAATCCAATAAGTTTTTCATAACGGTCAGCGCCACCAAAGCCAGCGCGCCGGACTGAACTCGGAATCGGTTCAGCCTCAAATATT
>JAGXRB010000222.1 GCA_018336075.1 Bacteroidota bacterium | reverse complement strand
ATATCATCGAATAAGAGAGCGAATAGAAGCTCATATTTGCATATCGTTTGTTTCATACCTTTTATTCAAAGAACTTGAGAGGGTTTTAGCTGAAAATCAAACAAACATATCTGTCAATCAGGCAGTAAAGCAAATCAACAAAATGTATGAGCTTGTTTTCCAATACGCAAACGGAAAAAATCAAAAGGTTTTACTAAAAAACAATCCAACCCAAGAACAAATAATGAAAATAATTAACAGCAAATTTTGAAAATGGGTGTCCTATCCGGAAAACAGGAGCTGGCATGCGTTATTGAATAAAAGCTCAGGAAATAACATCAGCCTTTTTTATAAAAATCAGATCATATTATTTGACAGAGCCTTCCTTCATTAAAATTATTTCGTTGGCAGAGGTCTCGTCATCAAGAAAAGTAAACTTGTAATTGATATCTTTCGAAATATTTTTAAACGTTGCACTGTTATTTTTACAAATTGCCCAGTCAATGGCTCTCCATTTTTTATCATTGAAAACTGAAAGATAAATAAGCGTGTCAGGGCAAAATCCATGATAGACAATGGTTTGAACCGGAATATAATCTGATGTCACATCAAGATAATTGTAGTGGCCAAGGTAGGGAGGAGTTGTTTTCATCAGATCTTTTATTGCAAAGAGACTGGAATCAATCTCTTTATAGATTCGACGGTAAACTTTTGGAATGATTGCGCTGTTTGCATTGAGGTAAGCTGTTTCGTTGCTCAGAAGTGGTTTGAATTTTCCTTCAGGGGATAAATAAACTGCAAAATAAAATGAATGGCTTGTGTCTGCCAGATAAGGCACATAATCCACTGTTGCGGGAATGCCTAAGCTTCTTAGGGTTTTTGCTTTCAAATAACTTATATCACGATGGTTTCCTCTTTTACTTACGAAAAAGTCCTCCATTTTTTGCTCATGCGGATTTTTTATAAACCGCAAATCAAACCGGAAATGGTTGTTGATATGCTTATTTACTATTTGAGCTACTTCATTTGCTGTTGCCTCGACACCAACTGAGTCTGCAACCCAGGAAAATTCATGCATTAAAAAAGACCGCCAGTCTTCTAAGTCTTCATTTCCAATTCTGTAGGGTAAAGTATATGCAAGAAAACTGTTGAAATCATAATCCTTTGCCCAGCTGAATTTTCTTGCTGCAAAACTGTTCTCAATGGTGCTAAATAAGAGATCTGAACTAATTGTGTCACGATCAAGGGTATACTTTTTCGAACGATATAAAAGTCCGGGAGTATGTATTTCAAGACTGTCCCAAAAATTCAGAAATCTTTCTTCGGTCGAAAAACTTAGCGGATTAATTTCAAAAATATTTTCTAATGAATCGACAAGCTGATATTCAACGCTGTAGTGCGTCCCCATGTTTTGGATTAAAAAATAAATAGCATCAAGCTTCAGGCTGTCATCTGATTCGAAATATCTGGCAATCGTTTTCGTCAGCTCTACCCTGTTGATTCCTGTGTTTTGAATGACATCAACCACATCAAGGGGAATGCCTGGTTTTTTTGATTTCAGGCATGCATGAAACATGCTTCCGCTGAGGAGCAGAAAGAGACCTAGCCAAAAGCTGAATTTTCCTGACTGATTGGTCATTTTTGTTATTTTTATTTTGTTATAACCGGTTAAAATAGCCTTGATCCTGTCACTCGTATGGTGTCAGAAAAAAAATAAAAATAAGAAATTAGAGGATATAAACAACTAAAATGAAATAACAGTTTTCAGAAACAACAAATTATACCGAAAGGAGAAATGTAATAGTCCAATTATCGCTCACTCAATTGGCCTAACATTTCTATCCATCGGCATTATACCATTACAGCTATTGGATTCATCTATAATTCACTTTGGTATTAGTTGCGACGAACAACATCAGATTTCGATGCCTAAGATTAAAAATCTCAAAAAAATGTGCTTTTCCAGAGATGATATGCCTTCAAAAAAGCAATCATTCAAGCAGGCTGCGGGAAGATTCTTAGCTGACTTTTCTCTTTCAGATTCCTGTTAGTACCTCATCTGGCAGCCAGCCCACGCTTCCATTGGCAATTCTGATTTTTTGCCAGCCACCGGCATGGTCAAGCAGCGTAACTTTTGTGCCTTCATGCAAAACGAAGAGATCAACACTGGAGGCTGTCGGAGAGCTTTTAACGGTGATTGTAGGAATGAAAACAATTGCTTCATTGGTTTGCTGGGTGTAGTAGTATTTTTGTGAAGCGAGTCCAAAACTGGCAATTGAGAAGAAAAGCAATAGCAATCCTAAAAAAAATGAAATTTTACGCAACCCCACATTATATACTGTAAAGTAAACATAGGCTGAAACGAGTGTAAGCATAAAAATTATGACTGAAATCCATGCCCAGGTATCAGCAGGCAGCATAGTATAAAAGGTGTTCCACCAAACCCTGAAAAACAATTGAGGAATATCTTCGATCTTATCAATGATCATGCTGTTTGCAATATTCAGGTTATGAAGAATGTCTTCATCTGAAGGGTTTATTTTCAGTGCTTTTTCATAATAAACAATTGCCGATGGTATCTCTTTGAGTTTAAAATAGGTGTTGGCTGTGTTGTAATAAAGCGCATCAGAAGCATAGCCTTCATCCATCACCGCATTGTACAGCATAAGTGCCGAATCATAAACAGCCTGATTATAAAACTCATTGGCCTGTTCAAATTTAGATATTAACTGCTGATCTTTTGCAATACTGTTATTTGCAGAAAAGATCAGTATAAGCAGTCCCAACAAACAAATTTTGAAGTTTTTCATACGCATAGCTATTTGATTGATCTTTCAGCTTTTGTAATCACTTCGATGCCTTGCTGATAGAGGTCATCCATTTTTTTATTTACATCACCGGGAGCAAAACGAGCATATTCACAGTTGTTTAAAGTAAGAATAAACTGTTCGACAAGATCCTCAGCTGCATTTTTCTCCTTCAGGGCTATTTCCACTGTCTCAAAAGACAGTTCCGATCTTGGAATCGTAAACTTGTCTGAGATATATCCCCATAATGCCTGAGATATTTCAGCATAGAATTCATTCTGTTCTTTTCTTTTAAGATGTTTTTCTGCATTAATCAGTCTTTTTCTGGCCACTTTTGTTGCTTTTCTATTCCTTAACAACGACTGATTTTGCTGCAGATGTTCCTGCTTTCGTGTCCATATAAGTGCTCCTATAAAAAGTGCAAGAGAACCAAAAACAAGCATAAAATAAAGCGTTGAAGCAAAGAAATAGCTTCCGGCAGGCTTTAGTTTTTTTCCTTTCAGCTTGATGTGTCTGATGTCTGATCCCAGATAACGGATGCCTTCCTGCGCACTCGAATAGACAACATCGCCACCAGAATCAGCCGAACCTTTCTCGACCATGATGTCAAAAGTTTGCGAACGCAGCGTGATATATTCTTTTTTGCGGGGATCATAATAAACAAACTCAACAGGCTCAATTCTGTAATTGCCTGCAAAGCGCGGGATAACGAGATATTCGGCTTTTCTTGAGCCACTTACACCACTAGCGCTTGTTTTGATATCTGAAACGATCTTTGGGTCATAGACTTCAAAGTCTGCAGGAAAAATTGGTCGTGGCAGGTCTATAAGCTCAAGATTTCCGGAACCGGTGATGGTAAAAGAAATATTAATGGCTTCATTGGCTTTGATTTCATTGCGATCGATAGCTGATTGAAAACCAAACTGACCCACTGCACCATTGTACTGCTGTGGTCGACGTGCTACAGGTGCCGGCTCAACTTCTATTGTAATTGCCTCAGAGATAAGTGTTTTTGGAACATTTTGAATGTTTCTGTTAAAGAAAGGATCGTTAAAAAAACTTTCAAACGGATCACGTGTTCTCTGCTGGCTTTGCTGTGTGCGTATTTGTGCAACGCACTCAAGTTCCATAGGTTCGATCGTAAGCTTGCCGGTCTTTTGCGGAAAAAGTGCCACTTTACGCACTTCTGCCAGAACATATTCCTGCCCGTCAATCATTTGCGTTGATTGTTGCAAGGTGGCATTGTTGTCCAAAAGGTTTTTCGTCCAGAAGCCTGGGAATGAAGATAATTTGGTTACAGAAAGTGAGGATACAGGAACACGTGTGTAGATGCGGTAAGTGATAATAATCTGTTCTCCAACAACGGCAGTCCTTTTGTCGGGAATAGCTCTAAGATATAGGTCTTTAGAAGATAAGCTTCCGCTTTGATCCTGTGTTGCCGGCTGTCTGGCCTGTCCTCCGGCCTGCTGACTGCTTGCCGGTCCAACTTTTATAGCAAGTTTATTGGAGGCTATTTTTTTTCCATCGACAGTGACGTTTGCCGGTTCAATGGTAAATTCTCCCTCCTGACCGGCGGATAAGATATAGGTGTAAGTTTGAGTAAAAGTACGATCCATGCGTCCATTTACAATCTGAATGCTCGAACTTGTCGACACCATTGGGCCGGTAATCAAACTAAAACCTCTGAAATCAGGTCCGGTGAAATTACTGCCTTCAGCGTTTACTTCATATACAACCCTAAACTGTTCGCCAACCTCAACATTGGTTTTGGCACTTGCTTTAAGGGTAGCGCTTTGTCCTGATGTGATTTTTGGAATCATCAGAACCATGAAAACCAACAAATATCCAAACCCCTTTTTCATGTGTGATATTTTTTACGCAACACAATTGACACAATTTTTTATGCTTAATAAGCCTGAAAAATCAGGCAAAAATACAATGTAATACTTACTGAATTCTGCATTGTTGATCTGCCGGAATACTTTTTCAGTAATGTCACTTTATATTTTTTTATTTAACGCCAGTTTCTGCAACTTATTACCAATCCTTATCTCTTACGCTTCTTGGTCCTGTTTTTACTCTGTTTTCATTGAGCTTTTCCAGAGTCTTCTTTTCTTCTCCTGTCAGCGCCTGTAGCATCCGCTCAGCATCTTCTTTTGACATTTGAGGTTGCTGAGATTGTTGTTGTTTCTGATCAGACTTTTCATCGTTTTGTTCGTTCTGCTGCTGCTCATTGTCCTGCTGATCCTGCGACTGCTCATCTTGCTTTTCCTGATCTTTTTGATCGTCCTGATTCTGATCCTTGTTTTGATCCTGATTCTGATCTTGCTGCTGCTCTTGCTGCTGCATTTTCCACATGGCATATGACAGGTTATAGCGCGCTTCCTCATCATCCGGATCAAGACGCAAAGCCTGTTTGAACATCGGAATGCTTTCTGCATATTTTTCCTGACTCATCAAACTGTTGCCTGCATTGAAAAGCGCTTTTGCTTCCATCTTCGGATTGTTGCTCATTTCAGCAACACGGCTGAAATGATTGGTGGCATCTTCAAAACTTTGCTGTTGATAACGGGCGTTTCCAAGATTGAAAAAGGCCTTGTCGCTGCGAGGATTTTGTTCAGTTGCTTTCTGATAGTCTACTTCGGCTTTGTCAAAAGCACCTTCTTTATATTGCTTGTTTCCTTTGCGAATTAGTCCTTTTTCGGACTGACTAAATGCCTGAAACGAAAACAATGCCGATAACAATATGATTACAAATAATTTATTCATTTTTTATCTGTTTTTTTTCAAACAAATTAATTTTCGATTCCCACTTGCTTTTGCGCCAAGCCAGAAGGCTCTCAGCCAAAAGAAGGAAAATCGCAATACCTATAAACAGCTGGAAACGGTTCTCATAGTCTGTAAAAATTTTTGCATCAATTTCTGATTTAGCGATGCTGTTTATTTCATTGAAAATTGTTTCCAATCCGGATCTGATGTTGCTTGCTCTTACATACGTTCCGTTTCCGGCGGCTGCAATTTGCTGCATCAAACTTTCGTTCAGTTTGGTTATGATGGTATTGTTTTTATTGTCTTTACGAAACCCAGTCTGCTTGCCAAATTGATTGTAGACAGGAATAGGAGCTCCGTCGGCAAGACCCATTCCGATTGTATAAACAAAAACACCCGCTTCTGCCGCCTGCTGTGCTGCCTTTAATGCATCCACTTCATGGTCTTCACCATCAGAAATAATAATGATGGCTTTGTTTCTTTCTGATACATCAAAAGAACTTAAAGCCATTTGAATGGCATCTGCAATGGCAGTTCCCTGACTTGGTACAATATCCGTGTTTATGGTTGACAGAAACAACCTTGCTGCGGCATAATCGGTCGTTACAGGGAGCTGAATATAAGCTTTGCCTGCAAAAACGATGATCCCGATTCTATCTCCGGTAAGCTTATCAATGAGTCTGTTGACGGCTTGTTTTGAGCGTTCAAGTCTGTTAGGCGCAATATCTTCGGCCAGCATAGAATTTGAAACATCGAGCGCAATAAAAATATCGATTCCTTCTCGTTTCACCTCTTCCATACGCGATCCTGTCTGTGGATTTGCAAGCGCCACTATGAGCGAAGTATATCCAAAAATAAAAATCAATATTTTTATCCATGGACGTGTTGCTGACTGCAATGGCATGAGGAGGCGTAACATCTGTGGTTCGGCAAAACGTTTCAGCGACCTTTTCTTCAAATAGTTGGCAATCATAAATGCTGCGATGATCACTGGTATTAGCAGGAGCAGATAGAGCATTTCAGGTCTTTCAAACTTTAATATATTTGTTTCCATCATCGTTAACTTTTAAGTGATTGATCTGAAAACAGTGAAACGTAAAAGCAGTTCAATCATCAGCAAACCGAGTGCCAGCAGAGCCAACGGAAGATACTCCTCATATTTTCTACGAAACTCAGTCACATCGATTTTTGATCGTTCGAGCTGATCAATTTCCATATATATCTCTTCAAGTTTCTGATTGGATGTAGCTCTGAAATATCTTCCGTCAGTTTTCAGTGCAATTTCCTGAAGCAGTTGTTCGTCAATTTCCACTTTCATATCACGCAGCTGAATGCCGAAAGGAGTTTGAACAGGGTAGGGGGCGGTGCCATAGGAACCAACGCCAATCGTATATACACGCACTCCAAAAACTCTTGCAATTTCTGCAGCGGTCATAGGGTCAACAGATCCGGCATTGTTTACACCATCGGTAAGCAGGATCACAACTTTCGAAATGGCTTTGCTGTCTTTCAGGCGTCCGACAGCTGTTGCCAGACCATCTCCAATGGCAGTTCCATCTTCAATCATACCACTTTTGATGTCTTTAAACATATTCAAAAGAATGTTGTGATCAGTGGTCAGCGGCACTTGTGTAAAGGTTTCGCCACTAAAAATTACCAGACCCATTCTGTCGTTGGAGCGTCCTTTGATAAATTGTTCGGCAACGGCCTTCGATGCCTCAAGCCTGTCGGGTTTAAGGTCGCGGGCAAGCATACTGCCCGATACATCGAGGGAAAGAACAATGTCGATACCTTCAATAGTTACGTTTTGGCCCGAAGAACTTGTTTGCGGTCTTGCCAGGGCAACAATAAGCAATGCTATGGCAAGCTGCCGCAAGGCAAAAAGGACATGCCTGAACATTACACGCATACTTTTGGAAGCATCTTCAAACATGCTCAAATCCGAAAGCTGGAGTGTCGGATGTGTTTTTGATTCCCTCAAAACATACCAAACAACCATTGCAGGGATGATCAGCAGGAAATAGAGAAATTCAGGATGACTAAAAGTAATCTGATCAAAACGTGCTATCATGATACCTCCTCCTTTTCTGCTTCGTTGTCTATTTGGGCAACGGCATGACTTTCATTCACAAAGTCAACCAGATGACTGATGCTGAGGTCATTCTCCATAGGTGAAGGTTGCGCTTTGGCAAATTTCACAAGGTCGGCAAGTTCAAGGGCGTTGGCAAGTTTGCTCATAGCTTCATGATTGATGCCTGAGGTTTGAAGGCCGCTAAGTATTTCATGTGTCGTCATTTCTATGGCATTCACAGGGAATCGGGCTTCTATGTAGGCGCGGATAATGTCAGAAAGACCGGTATAATATTCTTTAACTCTTCCGTTCTGCCATAACTTCTGATGCCTTAATTCTTCAAGCTGCTCCAGGGCTAAAAGGTGTGGAGGAATCTGCGGCTTGAGGATTGGTGCCAGTGTGACAGGTTTATTGCGGCGACGCATATAAAACCATACAATTGCGAAAAGTATGGCAGCAATGCCAAGAATGCCGATGATCCACGGTAAAACTTCAGCAAGGGTGATAGGTGCACTTTCGATGTTTTTTATCGGTTTGAAACTTGCTGTTGTATCAACGGCAATTGTACCAACCCTCAGCATCAGTGGGTTTGACTGAGCAGCATAAAAAATTGTATCTCCTTCAGGGGCAAATTGGATATCAATACCCGGAATGTATACCCAACCTGTATCAAAAGATGTTAAAACCAATTGCTGACGCATTATCATATTTCCATCCTTGTCCACAGGCAGCACTTCTGTCTGGCCTTGTTGCAAAATCTCAAGATTGCCGGTAAGTGTATCTCCCCATTGAGGCCAGTCAACCTTAAAACCTCCGGGAACTTTCAGATTTAGCTCAAATAAAAGATGCTGGCCGATAGCAATAGAATCAGCGCTAAGCCTTCCAAGAGCTTCCACTGTCTGGCTCTGGAGTTTTGGTGCTGCTAAAAAAAGCAGCGTAAATCCGATTATGATATTTGTCTTTAAAAACTTCATTTTTGTTTTCAGTATGTACGTTAGTACAATTTATTGCTGAATTTCATACTGTGGTTTTTTTTTGAAGATGTCAAAAAAGAATGCCTAACGGGCAGAGCGTTTTTTGAACAGTTTCATCAACGGTCGCACATAATCCTCATCGGTATAGATGAGGGTGTTGTCAACTCCACATTTGGTAAATATGCTATTCAGTAGTTCTGTTTTCTTTCTTATCCAGTGTCTGTAACGGTTTCGGGCATCCTGACTGGAAGTATCAACCCAGAATTCTTTTCCAGACTCAGCATCGCTGAACTTTACCAGACCAATTGGAGGAATCTCGTCCTCGCGCTTATCGGTAATGCGAAGGGCAATAAGATCATGTTTTCGGGCAGCAATTTTCATTGGCTGCTCAAAACCATCACTGATAAAGTCAGAAATGAGAAAGGCCGTCGAGCGTTTTTTTATAGCGCTGGTTAAAAATCTTAAACCTTCCCCAATATCGGTACTTCTGTGTTGAGGCTTGAAACTTATTACCTCTCTGATGATGCGCAAAATGTGCGATGTCCCTTTTTTGGGTGGAATGAATTTCTCAACCTGATCGCTGAAGAAAATCACACCCACTTTATCATTGTTTTGTATGGCGGAAAAAGCTAAGACAGCGGCTATTTCGGCAGCGATCATTTTCTTGAGTTGCTGCTTTGAACCGAATTCATTTGAGCCGGAAACATCAATTAGCAACATTACGGTGAGTTCGCGCTCTTCTTCAAAAATTTTGATAAAAGGATGATTGAAGCGAGCCGTAACAT
>JAGXRB010000221.1 GCA_018336075.1 Bacteroidota bacterium | reverse complement strand
CGACTGAAAGATTGCAGCCATTGCAGCAGCGCTGGCAAGGCTGATCATAAGAATAATCTGTCGCTGATTAAGCCTGAGAAACTGACCTATATTTGATCCTATGGCAGCACCCGTTGATACAGTAGGGCCTTCAAGCCCGACTGAACCCCCAAAACCAACTGTAAAGGCGCTTGAAATGATGGCTGAAAAAGTATTGTGAAATTTTATCAATCCGTTTTTTCTTGAAATAGCAAATAAAACACCCGGAATACCATGTCCTGGCTCCTGCCTGATAATATATCGCATGAAAAGCAATGCCAGAAATATTCCTGCTGAGGGATAAAGAAAATAAAGATAATTCTCGTATTGATTAGCAAAACTGCTGGTTAGCAATTGTTGAATGAAATGCGCCGATTTTTTGATGACAATAGCTGAAACAGCAGCCAGAAAACCAACAAAAATACTAAGCATGTAAATATACTGCCTGTCGCTGATATGTTTGATACGCCAGTTGAAAAACCGAGTTAATAAAGCATTGTATTTTATCATAGTGCCTTAAGTATGACTGTTGGCTGTGCGAATATACAATTTTACAGCTTGTCTTACGTCCTGTATTTTAAAAAACGGCTTGTTTACAAAGTTTTTCGGCTTAAAAAATCACTATAAAACATGCATGTTCCTGATAGACAAACTAAATCGTTTACACCTTTCTTTTCAGCATTTTAGCTATTTTCGCAAAATAAAATTACAGGAAAACATGAAAATAATCAGCTATAACGTCAATGGAATCAGGGCAGCAATCAACAGGGGTTTTCTTGACTGGCTTCAGGCAGCAGCTCCCGATGTCATTTGCTTGCAGGAGATAAAAGCACAACATGATCAGATTCCTTTGATGGATTTTGAGGCACTGGGCTACTATCATTTTTGGTATCCTGCGCAAAAAAAGGGTTACAGTGGTGTAGCATTACTTTCCCGCATTCAACCTGACAAGGTAGTTTTTGGGATGGGGATTCCAGAATATGACAACGAAGGACGGTTTCTGAGAGCTGATTTTGGGGATGTGTCTGTTGTTTCGGCTTATCACCCATCAGGCAGCAGTGGCGATGAAAGGCAAGGTTTTAAGATGAAATGGCTGAACGACTTTGACAGGTATGTTCAAAAACTACGTCAGGAAAGACCAAAATTGATTTTATCCGGCGATTATAATATTTGTCATCAGGCCATTGACATTCATGATCCGATAAGAAACGCAACCGTTTCGGGCTTTTTACCCGAAGAAAGGGAATGGATGAGTCAATTTCTTGCAAAAGGCTATATCGACACTTTCCGCCATCTGGTAAAAGAACCACATAACTATAGTTGGTGGAGCTACAGGGCAAATGCGAGGGTCAATAACAAAGGCTGGCGCATCGACTACAATATGATAACCGAAAACCTGCTTCCGGGATTAAAATCAGCCGCGATATTCGGAGACATCGTGCATTCAGACCATTGCCCGGTTTTTGTGGAATTGGACGTCTGATTATTTTTCCAACACAACAAATGCATTTGCCATTTCCTTCACATGCGAAATGCTGAGATGGATGTGACAAATTTTATGGGTTTCTATGTATTCTTTCACCTTTCCGTGAATTTCAATGACCGGTTTGCCAAGATCGTCGTTCACAACCTCAATTTCATGAAAAGCCATTCCGTAACGGTAGCCTGTGCCTAAAGCCTTGAAAAAAGCTTCTTTAGCTGCAAACCTTGCTGCATAATGCTGGTAAACTGTGGCGCGCTGTTCAGCATATGTCTGTTCCCGAAGTGTAAAAAGCTTATTTCGCAAGCTCTCGTTATCGCGCAAGTGACGTTCCATACGTGCCACTTCGATGATGTCAGTTCCAATGCCAAAAATCATATTTGTATGCGTTTAATACAAATGTAAACGAATAAAATCAAACATCTCAAAATTAATCACACGCCAGCCCTGTTTCAAAGCCGCTTAATTGAATACCATTTCTTTAATTAACTACTTCAGTTAAAAAAACCAAAAAGATCAAATGCTCTTATTCCGGGGTAAAAATGCACGCTCTACTTTACTACTCCAAGCGCTTTTCCAACTTTTATGAAAGCAGTAATGGCTTTATCCAGATGTTCGCATTCGTGGGCAGCAGAAAGCTGTACCCTGATGCGCGCCTGACCTTTTGGCACAACAGGAAAATAAAACCCGATCACATAAATTCCTTCTTCCAAAAGCAAAGAAGCCATTTTCTGAGAAAGCGGTGCATCATATAGCATCACTGCACAAATGGCCGATTTGGTTGGTTTAATATCAAAGCCGGCCGCAAGCATCTTTTCATTGAAATATGCTGTGTTCTCATGTAATCTATCTTGCAAAACATTGGTTTCGCTCATCATGTCGAACATTTTTATGCCCGCATTAACGACCACCGGAGGCAGGGAATTGGAAAACAAATATGGCCTTGAACGTTGGCGCAACAGCTCAATAATTTCTTTTCGTCCGGTTGTAAAGCCCCCTATGGCACCGCCAAAAGCTTTTCCAAGTGTTCCGGTTATGACATCCACTTCGCCACGAATATTGAAAAGTTCTGTAACGCCTCGGCCGGTTTCACCTACCACTCCGGCTGAGTGACATTCGTCAACCATCACAAGCGCATCGTATTTTTTTGCCAACTCATTAATTTTATCCATAGGTGCCACATTGCCATCCATCGAGAAAACCCCGTCGGTCACGATGATGCGGAAACGCTGTTCCTGCGCCAAAATGAGTTGTGCTTCGAGATCAGCCATATCTGCATTGGCATAACGGTAGCGTTTGGCTTTGCTCAGGCGCACACCATCAATAATTGAAGCATGGTTGAGAGAATCAGAAATGATTGCATCTTCTTCGCCAAAAAGTGGCTCAAAAATTCCACCATTGGCATCAAATGCAGCTGCATAAAGAATCGTGTCTTCTGTGCCAAAAAATTCAGCAATCTTTTTTTCAAGTGTTTTGTGCAGATCCTGGGTTCCGCAAATAAACCTCACTGAACTCATGCCATAGCCATGACTGTCGAGGGCATCTTTGGCAGCCTGAATCAAAGCAGGATGATCGGAAAGGCCCAGATAATTATTAGCGCAGAAATTCAGGACTTTCTGTCCGCTTTCGAGGGTTATTTCAGCATTTTGCGGGCTTACAATGATGCGTTCATTTTTGTAAAGACCAGCTTCGCGGATGGCGTTCAGCTCTTGTTGCAGATGATTTTGAAGTTTACCGTACATATCAATGAAATTTGAATATTGAAGTTGAGGGCTTGAAGCGGTTTTTATACTTTAAAAGCATCTTTTCACTTTTTTCAGCGAAGTTCTACCAGCTTCGAGCCCATAATTTTTTTAACGCTTCAAAGGTAAAACAATTGAATAATTAATTGACCTGACCTGCATGAAACATTTTTTAAGCACGTTTTGTCGGCATACACATTCATCAGACCTTGTGTTTAACAAGCATCAGGCTTGAAACTCCCTGCTTCCAACTTTTCTATACCTTTGCGCCAAAATATTTTTCAATGGAAATTGCTTCATTGGTTTCGGGAGGCGTCGACAGTTCGGTTACAATTCCTTTGCTGAAAGAGCAGGGCTACGATCCGGTTATTTTCTACATAAAGATAGGCATGGAAGATGTGCCCGGCTACGTTGATTGTCCTTCAGAGGAAGATATCGAAATCACTTCATACATTGCCCACAAATATGGTTGCCACATGGTCGTGGTCGATCTTCAGAAAGAATACTGGGAAAGCGTTGTTGCGTATACAATCGAATCCGTAAAAAAAGGCCTTACCCCAAACCCGGATGTGATGTGCAACCGAATGATTAAGTTTGGTGCTTTTGAAGAGCGTTTTGGCAATCAGTTTGACAAAATTACTACCGGCCATTATGCCCATATAATCGAAAACGAAAAGGGATTTTTTCTGGGTACTGCAGCTGATCCCGTAAAAGACCAGACATACTTTCTAGCCAGAATCACTTATGCTCAGCTTTCGAAGCTTATGTTTCCTGTGGGCAAACTGCTAAAGCCTGAAGTGCGTGCCATTGCTGAAAAAATGCGCCTTCCAAGTGCCCACAGACCCGACAGTCAGGGCATCTGTTTTCTGGGAAAAGTAAATTATAACGATTTCATCAGACGTTATGCCGGTGAAAAAGAAGGCCAGATAATTGAATTTGAAACAGGAAAAATACTAGGCCGGCACAAAGGGTTCTGGTTTCATACCATCGGACAGCGAAAAGGTCTCGGACTAAGCGGCGGACCTTGGTTTGTGGTGAAAAAAGATGTGAACGAAAACATTGTTTACGTTTCAAATGGCTATGATCCGATTGCCCAATACCGCGACGATATTCTGCTTGCTGATTTACAATTGCTCCACCCGGATTTCGTTCTGGAAGATGGCATGGAAGTGCGTTTCAAAATTCGTCATCAACCTGAATTCAACAGCGGAAAACTCATTTTAGATGATGAAAAAGTAACAATACGTTCTTCAGCTCCAATTTCAGGCGTTGCTCCCGGTCAGTTTGGTGTGCTCTACCATGCCAATGAACCTTTTTGTATTGGCAGTGGCATTATCGATTGAACCTATTAGCTGTTTTTTGATTCGAACCACAACAAATTGATCTGTCTTTTTTTCTGACGAAGTAGTTTCAATGGTAGGAAAATCAAAAGCACTAAACTCTATGTTCGTTTTTCAATAATTCGTTCATTGATTGTTTGTTAAATCCCACACAAATTCTTAATTTTGCCGCATTATTGTTAATAGATTCACAAATAGCCAAAATCAAAACTATAACTATATTAAATATGAAGATTACGAAACTTGACCAGATGTTTGAGGTGCTCAAAAGCAGCAAAAAGAAAAGACTGGTTGCGGCCTATGCCAATGATGAACACTCAATTAGCGCAGTAAGCATGGCCATCGACCTGGAGTTGGTTGAAGGAACACTTGTAGGCGATGAAAAAGAAATTGAAAAGGTATGCGCTGAGCATGGAATCGACATCAAAAAGTTCAATATTGTTCATGAACCCGATGAGATGAAAGCAGCCCTGAAAGCCGTTGAACTTATCAACAATGGCGAAGGCAATCTTTTGATGAAAGGCCTTGTCAGTACTGATAAATATATGAGAGCCATTCTTGACAAAGAAAAAGGTTTGATGAGCAAGGGTGCGGTTTTGAGCCATGTAACAGTAATGGAAAATCCAAATTACCATAAGCTGCTTATCGTTGGTGATGTAGCAATTTTACCTGCACCAGAGCTTCCTGAAAAAATAGCCATTATCAATTATCTGATCCATACTGCCAAATCATTGGGGATTGAGAAGCCAAAAGTTGCCATTATTGCAGCATCGGAACTGGTTTCTGTAAAAATGCCTGCATGTATTGACGCGGCAATTCTGTCGAAGATGGCAGACCGCGGACAAATCAAAGGTGGCTATGTTGACGGCCCGCTGGCTCTGGATGTAGCTATTGATATGGAAAGTGCTGAAATCAAAAAAGTAGGTGGAAATGTTGCAGGAGATGCAGATTGCCTGCTTTTCCCCAACATCGAATCTGGCAATGTGTTTTATAAAGCCAATACCAAACTTGCCGGTGGCGAGCAAGGTGCAATCGTAGTTGGAGCAAGGGTTCCGGCTGTGCTTTCATCACGTGGCGACAGCACAAAAACCAAACTATATTCAATTGCATTGGCAGCATTAACGGCCAGATAAACGATTTCTCTGAAAACTTCGGTGATCACTGATAAAAAATAAAAAATGTCCAATTTAGACAACGCATACATCTTAACCATTAATCCCGGCTCTACTTCGACAAAGTTTGGGGTTTTTAATGGCATCGATCCGGTATTTATAAAAACTATCAGACACTCCACTGAAGAATTAGACCCTTTTGAGAAAATTACAGATCAGTTTCATTTTCGCAAAGATCTTATCCTGAAGCAACTCTCTGAATCAGACATTCAGATAGAGCAAATAAAGGCAATTGTAGGTCGTGGCGGCTTGCTAAAACCTGTAGAATCTGGTGTTTATGCTGTGAATGAAACCATGTTGCATGATCTTCGCAACAGTCCATTGGGCGAGCATGCAAGCAATCTTGGAGGTCTTATTGCTTACGATATTGCGCAGTCATTAAACAACGTTGGCGCCTACATAGCCAACCCTGTTGTAGTTGATGAGTTGGATGACATAGCACGAATTTCGGGCCATCCATTGCTGCCCAGAGTTTCGATATTTCATGCACTGAATCAAAAAGCTGTAGCAAGACAACATGCGAAATCCATCATGCGAAAGTATGAAGAGCTGAATCTTATTGTAGTCCATCTTGGTGGTGGTATCACAGTAGGCGCGCATAAAAAAGGATTTGTCATCGACGTAAATCAGGGGCTTGACGGAGACGGACCTTTTTCACCGGAACGTACTGGCTCCCTTCCTTCAGGAGCATTGGCCAGACTTTGTTTCAGTGGAAAATATTCTTTGAAAGAAGTGCTCAAAATGATCAAAGGTGAGGGTGGTCTCGTGGCGTACCTTGGAACAAACAGTGCTTATGAGGTTGAGCAAAGAGTGCAAAATGGAGATGAATATGCCGGACTAATCTATAATGCTATGGCATATCAGGTAGCGAAAGAAATAGGTGCGATGGCTTCAGTGCTTTATTTTCAGGTTGATGGAATTCTCATTACCGGGGGTGTTGCACATGATAAATATTTTGTCAATCAGGTTATCGAAAGGGTTCATAAGATTGCCCCGGTGCATGTTTATCCGGGCGAAGATGAGTTAAAAGCACTGGCCATGAACGGGCTTAGAGTGCTCAGTGGCGAAACTACGCCTAAAATTTATGTTTAATTCATAATTGCACAAACAAAGACTGATTTGCTGTAAAACGCACTTTATTTTATAAGATTGAATTTTTTCATTTGCAGCCAAAAGTAAAATACCTACTTTTGGCTGCATTTTTTTTCTAATCTACAAAGCATTTTTTTATGAAAAGAACTTTACTTAGTGTTATTTCTTTGCTGGCAATTACCATCTTGTTGGGGTTGCAATGGGTCATCAGCTCCGACAGCAAAACCGAGCGTGAACGAAGAAACATGGTTGACACGCGTGTTGATAACAATGGTTATTACAAGCGTTTGGCAGCAAAGGGTCTTTACACGCTTAACCCTGAAATCAGAAATGAAGACGCCATCTTCACTGGTTCCAGAATAAAAGCTTTTTCTGTCATCACAGAAGATTCACCCGATGTTCCGGTTACCAACCAGAGCTCAACGCAAAGTGAAAACTCTGTATTTGTAAGCCCGCTAGACAATAGTGTTGTTTTGAATTCGAATAACAGTACAAACGCAACCGCTTCAACCCTTTATGGCGCTAATGATTTTTACTCATTTGACTCAGGAGAAACCTGGAATGGTAAAATTCAGGGAGCTGCCGGAAGTAATTCGGGTGACCCTGCAACTGTGATAGGATGGAACGGTCGCTGGTATATCAATTATATTTCCAGCCCAGGCGGTCAGGGCATTGCTTATTCCGACAATAACGGAATCAACTGGACAGCCCGCATCATTTCTCCAAACCCTGGAAGTTTGGCTGACAAGAACCATCTCTGGATCGATAACAGCCTCACAAGTCCTCACGAAGGAAA
>JAGXRB010000220.1 GCA_018336075.1 Bacteroidota bacterium | reverse complement strand
AATTTATGTTTTAATCCCAGATTGTAGTCGTTGATGTCGTGTGCCGGTGTGATTTTGAGGGCTCCTGTTCCAAACTCCCGATCTACGTATTCATCAATAATAATCGGGACAGCCCGGTTAATAAGCGGAACAAGGACTTTTTTGCCATGAAAACTGACAAAACGCGTGTCTTCCGGATGTACACAAACAGCGGTATCGCCTAAAATTGTTTCAGGGCGTGTGGTTGCGATAGTGATGTAATTGTCTTCTCCTTCAACCTGATATCTTATGTAATAGAGTTTCGATTGAAGCTCTTTGTAAAAAACTTCTTCATCAGAAACGGCAGTCAGTGCCTGAGGATCCCAGTTGACCATGCGAACACCTCTATATATATGTCCTTTTTCGTATAAATCAATAAAAACATCGATCACAGATTCATAGAGACTTTCATCCATTGTGAAAGCAGTGCGGTCCCAATCGCAGGAAGCACCCAGTTTTTTGAGTTGCTCCAGAATTATGCCACCATGTTTTTCGCGCCATTCCCATGCATGCTCCATGAATTCATCACGTGTAATCTGCGATTTGTCAATACCTTCAGCTTTGAGTTTGTTTACAACTTTTGCTTCGGTGGCGATTGAGGCATGATCGGTTCCGGGAACCCAGCAGGCGTTTTTACCCATCATTCGGGCACGACGCACCAATACATCCTGAATTGTATTATTGAGCATATGACCCATATGCAACACTCCGGTCACATTGGGTGGCGGAATTACGATTGTGTATGGCTCGCGATCATCGGGTACAGAGTGGAAATATCCTTTGTTCATCCAGTGAGAGTACCATTTGCGCTCAAGTTCTGCAGGGTTGTATTTGCTGCTGATTTCCATAAATATTTCTTTGTTAAGGCGTTGTATTTAAGGGCGCAAAAGTAGGAAAAAATCGCGATTTGATTTTTTGTTTGAATGCTATTTTAGAAAAAGAGAAAATGACCAGTTCTTAAGACCTTAAATTCAACGCTTTATACCAATTGCCATTAGTTTGAAAATTAAAAAACAATTTCTAACTTTTGGCTGCGGCAATATAGTTTAAACAGGAAATTGAATTCAGGGATGAATATGTATTCGAATTTTTCGATTATGTGAGTTGGGAGTATATATTTCGGTGCGCTGCACCTTTCCCGACTTTCAATCGGCTTTTTGTTATAAATATCTCGCGGCTCTGCCGCTACTTTTCATGAATGAAGAAAAATGTGCAGCGCACCGTAATATTTTCTTATTGGCAAATCCAGCTTTTTCTGTAGCCCTAAATATTTATTTAGACATCCAAAAGCGCAATATTCAGCCACTGATTTATAATTAGTTACAATGAGTTAGAGAGATTGTCAAATTTATAAAAAGGCAGCAGAGCAGGTCATTGACTTCAACACAATAGAACGGGAATGGATATCAGAACGCAGGTTTTGATTTTTAGAATAGAGTTCTATATTTCAAAGTTTTTTATGGATCAAAACAGATTGAATTTAGATGCTACTTCTTTTCAAGCTTTTCGAAGTTTTCCATGCCATCAATATTCATGGTGCGTGAAAGTTTTCCGAGTGTTTCTGGTTTGATGTTTCCGGTGAAGCTCATTACAATAGTTTCAGTTTTACCTTTTGAAATCATCAAAACTTCGCTGTAGCTGTTGTCGCGGTTTTTCTTTGTCAAAAATCTGACGTCAGTACCTTTTTCCAGAATACTCATCAATTCAACTAAATCTTTTGTATTAGCAAGCCTTTGAAGGTCCTCTTTGAATTCAGATTTTGATTTGAGGAGCGAATCTTTTAGCACCAGAATCTTCATTCCGTTGATCTGGTTTATGACATCATTCACATCTTTTGAATCATTGCTTTTGCCTGAAGAGGCGAATCCGGCGGCGAGCTTGAACATTTCGGCAGAGAGGTTTATCGACGTTATTCCTTCTTTGCCTGAATATTTTTCGTAAAGTTTATCTATTGAACTTCCTTGAGAAAATGCTGCAAAAGGCAAAATAAACATTGCCAAAATAAAGACTTGGGTTTTAAGTGTTTTCATGATTTCAGGTATTTAGTGTTATTCTTTTATCTGTTCGTTTACTGAAGACTTGCGTTGATTTGTGCAACTTTATTGATTGTCTGATCTAATTCTCCGATTTTAATTACTGGATCAAATGCCTTTTCAAGCTGATTTCCGCTTTTTTGAACGGGCTGAAGGCCTTTGTTGAGCTGAACAGCAACATACAGCAAGGCTTTGTTGATTTCAATATAAGCAAGTTCTGCCTCATTTATTTTCATCTCTTGATCAGTAATTTTGGTTTGAAAAATGGAAGTTACAGAGAAGATAACAACGGCTGCTATAGCAATCAATGTTGTTAATTGAATGCGTCTACGAAATTTTCGTTCAGCCTTTTGACCATTTTGGATGAGGTTTACGATTTTTTCATCAAACATTTCATCAGGTAATTCAACCTTCATTTCATTTTGACGAAGTAGAAAAAGGGGTTTCAGACCTTTTAAATGTTCGGGAATGTCGATGCCTGAAAAATACTTATGTAATATTTTTTCTTCTGCGAGCGTAGTTTCACCGTTGAAATATTTTTCTGTCAGATGTTCAATTTCCCGTGTATTCATAGCTGTATTGGTTTGTTAATTGTTGCCTGATTGTTTTTCTGGCTCTTGACAGGTTCACTCTGATAGCATTTTGATTCATTCCTGTGATGGCTTCAATCTCCTCAAATTCCATTTGTTCAACATCGCGCAGTTGCATAACAATTTGTTGTTGCTGGGGCAGCTGGCTGACGAAAAGTTTGATCATGTTTTGGGCCTCATCCAATTCAACTTTTGTTTGTGTGTTATTATGGATTGGCATGTTTGGCGCATGTTTGCTTTTGTCAAAGCTGACTGTTTTCCATCGCTTTGATTTTAGTTGGTCAAGGCAGTAGTTTTTTGTGATTGTCATCGCTAATGCTTCAGTATTGTGATATTTTTCTCGTTGATGGTTCATTTTCCAAAGTTTGATATATGTTTCCTGAACAGCATCTGCTGCTTCTTCAGTGTCGCCAAGCAGCCAATTTGCAAGCCTGTAAAGCTTGTTTTTGAATGTTAGTGCTTCGGTGATCCAGTTATCAGTTTTCATATACAAATTATAGACGACTCAGGCGTAAAATTATTACAAAAGCAGTCAAAATTTAATTTTTTTTGGATCAGATAAACATGAAATATTAAGCTTATTTATGAGTTGTATGCAGAACCAAATACCAAAATAAAATGAAAAAAGCAGCCCTTACTATTTTGTTGGTTTCTTTATTTTTATTGTCAGAAGCCCAAAATGAAAAGTTATCAAAAATTGTTGTCAGTGATGTTTTTGTTTCCACTGGATACATAGCAAGCGATTATGAATTTGAACTTGAAGACTTCAGGTTGTTGTCGCCAGGCTCTGGCTTTATAAAAAATGACTTTAGTGCTTATGAAAAGGGAAGGGGTGGCTATTCTGATGACAACGGTATTTTCAGTATGCAGTTGGGATTGAGTATCAGGGATCGAGATGGCAAGTCAATAAGGCATAACCCAATTTTAAAGATTGGATTCAGTTGGCTGGTTGGAAATCAAAATGGACCGGCGTATAATTTTACCAGTAAAACACGCATCGATACACTCATATCTTCCAATGGGATGCATCAGATATTCCTCGACAGCACATATTCTTCAAGTATATACATGGCTTATAAGTATCAGAATCTACTTGCAGATGCTTCATTGGTTTACAGCACAGATTCAAAAAGAAGATTTTCATTTTTTGGTGGGATTGGCTTAGCTGCAGGGATATCGATCAAAGCTAAAACCGTCTCAAATAAAATCGATTATTCGCGTTATTTTTATTCCAAAACAGATGACTATCTTGGGTCATATTATGACAATTATTTTTTTAACCAGCCTTCTGACGACTATATGACAAAGAATAGAAATAATTTTTTGGCGCAAATTTCTTTTCCGATGGGATTTCAGTTTCGTCTTTCAAAAAAACTGGAAGTTCTGAAAGATATTCACTTGACTTATAGTTTTACACCTGGGCTGAGTTTTATCAAAATTCCTGAAATCGGGAGTTATTTAAGTGGGTCAAGTATTTGGTCATTTGGTTTAAAATTTAATGTAAAACCGAATTGAACACACTTCAAAAAAACCAATTTTTTAGTAAATTGTTTATTCTGGTTTTTGCCTGATGTTTTCCCGAATTTGAATTAAGCTTTCAGGTATGCCAATACTTGTATAAATGCCTGATATAACGTATTTTCAAGATTGAATGAAACACAACACTTGGTTTTTTTGACCACTCTTTCGATTTTCCTTGTAATCCTTACTTTTTTGTCTAAATTTGCTCGCGAAAGTGAAATCGAGTAAGTTTTTATAATATTTTTTAACTAAAACCATTAATTGTATGTTAAAAGGACATCCAAAAGGATTGATAGCGGCCGCCCTGGCAAACATGGGCGAGCGCTTCGGTTTTTACACCATGATGGCCATTCTGGTGCTGTTTTTGCAGGCTAAGTTTGGTTTATCGGGCACAAATGCCGGTATTATTTATTCAGTCTTCTATTTTTCGATCTACATTCTGGCTTTTGTTGGTGGTTTGATCGCCGACAAATCCCGTAATTACAAAGGAACCATTCTAACTGGCTTAGTCGTAATGTCGGTTGGCTATATGATGATCGCCTTTCCAACAAAGACACCTGTTCCAAATCAAACGCTGTTTTTGATTATCTCTCTGGTAGGACTATTTACGATTGCTTTTGGTAACGGTCTTTTCAAAGGAAATCTTCAGGCGCTTGTTGGTCAGATGTACGATAACCCAACTTATGGAGCAAAAAGAGATTCAGGTTTTTCTTTGTTTTATATGTTCATCAATGTAGGTGCATTGTTTTCCCCACTGGTAGCTGTCGGATTAAGAAACTG
The DNA here is from genome assembly GCA_018336075.1 of Bacteroidota bacterium. Lineage (GTDB taxonomy): Bacteria > Bacteroidota > Bacteroidia > Bacteroidales > F082 > JALNZU01. The sequence continues at coordinate 18,932 of JAGXRB010000220.1, read as the reverse complement.
GTGGCTTGTTAAGAACGGTTTTCAATACAACGCCAGTCTTCCCGAACTTTGTCATGCTTTCATCAATGGAACCATAACACCTGAAGCTTCCGAAAGACTTACCTTGCTTGCAAATGAAGTTAGTGCAACGCCTGTTGCCAGTATTGAAACTTTTGTAAACTCCTATTTAAATGTTTTCACTACAGGTTTCCATTATGCTTTTGCAGCATCAATTGTTGCGATGATAATATCGATTCTTGTTTTTGTTTCGAATAAAAAATTCTTCCCCGATCCGAAAAAGAAAACCAAAGCAGCAGCTGATGCCAAGGATATTCAAATGGATGTTAAAGAAGTCAAACAAAGACTTTATGCTTTATATGCTGTTTTTGCAGTAGTTATTTTCTTCTGGTTTTCCTTCCACCAAAATGGATTAACGCTTACATTCTTTGCAAAGGATTATACAGATTTAAGTATGTTGAAAATTGATCTGGGCTTTATTGTTATTCAAGGGGCTGAAATATTTCAGTCAATAAATCCCCTTTTCATCGTATTCCTCACACCTATTATAATGGCCATTTTTGGATGGCTTAATGCAAAAGGAATGGAGCCTTCAACGCCAAAGAAAATTGCCATAGGGATGTTCATTGCTGCACTTGCATATTTTGTAATGGCTCTTGGTTCATTTGGATTGCCACTAAAATCAGAAGTTGATGCAATGGGTGGTCTTTCAGATATACAACGCGTAACACCTTGGCTGCTTATCGGAACCTACTTTATTCTGACTGTTGCTGAGTTGTTTATCAGTCCGTTGGGAATTTCATTTGTATCAAAAGTTGCTCCGCCACAATATCAGGGCGTCATGCAAGGTGGTTGGTTAGGCGCTACTGCGCTTGGAAATCAACTTTTGTTCATTGGTGCAATTTTCTACGATAGCGTGCCAATGTGGATGACCTGGACAGTGTTTGTTGTAGCTTGTCTTATCTCAATGTTTACAATGATTTTCATGCTGAAATGGCTTGAAAGAGTTGCAAAATAAATGAAACTGATTTTATCCGTTTGAATCAGTTTCAAGCGGAAATCTGATGTTAAAAATTTGATTTTCCCTGAATTCTGCAAAAAGTTCAGGGATTTTCATTTTCAATTTCCGGAATCGGCTAATTGTTGCTTTCAATCTAAACAATATGAACCTGCATAACCAAGCTCATTTTCCTATCTTTGCCTATTAATTTTTGATAAGCATGGAAATACCTCAGGTAAGTATTGTCATCCCCGCATACAATGAAGCAGAAGGCATTCGTTACGGTCTCGAACGCATAAAAGAATTAAAGTATCATGAATTATTTGAAGTAATATACGTGGATGACGGATCTACTGACAAAACCTATGAAATTATCCGCGAATACCCTGTAAAGTGCTTTCGACACAATATAAATAAAGGATATGGTGCCGCTCTCAAAACCGGCATCAGGAAAGCCAAAGGGAAAAATGTCGTTATTCTTGACAGCGATGGACAGCATGATCCAAAATATATCGAACAATTGATTGCCTTACTTCAAGATCATGATATGGTGATTGGTGAACGCACCGATGACAGCTTTCAGGTGAAACGCCGTCAAAAAGGAAAACGTTTTATCCGCATTATTGGTGAGCTGCTTGTCGAACAAAAACTTCCGGATTATAACTCAGGTTTTCGTGGTTTCGACAGAAAACTTATTACTGAGATGCTGCATATCATGCCGAACGGATTTTCGTTTTCGACTACATCCACTTTGGCATTCCTCAAAGAAGGCTATACAATCGGCACTTTTCCTATTGTCGTTGAAGAGCGCATAGGAAGACAAAGCAATGTGAAGTTTTTAAAAGATGGCTCCAAAACGATCTTGTTGTTAATGCGCATAATCATGCTTTTTAATCCTTTGAAAATTTTTTTTCCGGCAAGTCTGGTGTTTTTTGGAGCTGGAATTGCATGGGGTATATTGGGTTATCTTTTGGTAGGACGTTTTCCAAATACCGCATCACTGCTCACTATTCTGGGTATGTTCATCTTTTTTATCGGTTTACTGGCCGATCAGATAGCATTGCTAAACCGCACAAAACATTCATTATGAGTCGGTTCGAAGCTTCAGACCATAGAAACTCATGGACAGACCGCGATGTTGAAGCCCATTGGGACAGGGTGGCTTCGGTGTATGTGGCCGAAAACAATAAAGTGAAGTCAGCGCATGATCAGCGTTTTTTCGAAAGCATGACACATTTGCAGCTCGAAGGGAAGCTGAATGTCTTAAATATCACAAGCCGCGATGCCGAAGCAGATGATTTTATCAAGCTGATTAATCCAGATATAAAAGTTATCAATGCAGAAATTTCAGCTGGCTTAATGGCTGAAGCTGCACGAATAAGACCCGGTATTGTTCAACAAAAGATCGAAACATACAGTAATCTTCCTTTTGAAGATGGTTTTTTTGACAGGGTTCTAACGCTTGAAACACTTGAACACGCTGCTGATCCTCTGGCTTTTTTGAATGAGCTGAAGCGTGTTAGCGCTACGGATGCCAGAATGGTTTTAAGCTGTCCGCCCAATACGAGCGAAATCCCGTATCGAATTTACACAGCACTTTTTGGAGGACATGGCGAAGGGCCACACAGGTTTTTACATTCAGAAGAAGTTAAAGGCATGCTGCGCAAAGCTGGATGGAAACTGCTTCTGCATAAGTCAACTGTATTGATTCCGGTTGGTCCGGAGGTGTTGCAGCAATTTGGAGAGCGCATTATAAACGCTTTTCAAGGCAGCATTCTTTCAGAGTTTGGTATCCGTCAGTTTTATATCTGTGAAAAATATTGACAAACTATATAAGGTGATGCATTCGCATCTCTGCAACCGTTGTGGCAGTTGTGTCGGTCTGTCAGATGGCGCGATTGTTTTTGAAGACAAAACAGGCGATTATCGCCCTGTGATAAAAGCAGAGATTGATGAAAAAACGGCAGAAACCCTTTGGGAAGCCTGTCCTGGAAAATCCTTTAATTTTCCATCCTTCAGAGAGGAGTTTTACCCTGAAGTACCAAATTTCAATACTTTCATTGGCCCTTACCGCCAAATTGGAATTGGCTTTGCAACGGATTCGCAAATACGACAGCAGGGTGCTTCGGGAGGTATAATTTCCGCTGTACTCATCTGGCTTCTTGAAAGGAAAATGATTGATGGAGCGGTCGTTTTGGGTATGTCGAAAAAGGAACCGTGGCTTACGCAAGCATTTATTGCAACTACAAAAGAGGAGGTTCTGGAAGCAGCACAAAGTAAGTATATCATAAGTTCAGTAAACGATATTTTGCCCGAAATTAATAGGTTTGAAGGTAAACTTGCTTATGTTGGCCTGCCCGGACAAATACAATCGATCCGGAAATTGCAGCGCATGAAACATCCTTCGGTTCGAAATATTGCATACATTTTCGGTCCGTTCTATGGCAATACACTTCATTTTTCATCAATTACAAGTTTTTTAAAAACCTATAAAGTCAGCGATTACCGCGAAATTACAAAACTGTATTTCAGGCATGGCGAATGGCCGGGAAATATGCGTGTTGAACTAAAAAGCGGAAGGTTAATTGAGCTTAAAAAGTTTCACGCCAACTACCTCATTCCATTTCACATACTTCGGAACAGTCTTTATTGCACCGATCTGACCAACGAGTTCACTGACCTTTCAGGAGGCGATGCCTGGGCGCCTGTGTATGAAGAAAGAGGAAAAGGCTTCTCCATAATTATAAGTCGCTCAGACAAAGGAGACGACATTCTGAATCGCATGCTGAACGAAGGCACCATAAAAATGGAACCTATTAGTGCTCAAACGGCCATTGAAATGCATTCGCATGGATATGACTTCAAAAAAAGAGGAGGTTTCATCCGGATTCATTTCAGAAGAATGCTTGGCAAAGAAGTACCCGATTTTGGCTACGAACTGAAAGGATTCGGTTTTTCACGCTATTTGATGGAGTTTGTCATCAGTAGCCTGTTTATCTTGATGGGAACCAAAGTTGCCCGCTGGACAGTAGAAAAAATTCCACCTTATATTATTGGTGGAATCTTTGAGCGCACACGCAAAATCTGGAAAAAATCTACTTATAGTATTAAACGAAAGGAGCTTTGAGAAATGGGTAAATCAACCCGCAGTTTCATTCTGAAAATTATTGGCTCAGCGCTGATACTTTGGCTGTTGTTTCGTTTCATTGATTTTGACCTTACGACTTTTTTTGAAGTGTTTAAGGACATGAACCTTCCGCTTTATTTGTTTTCTTTGAGTGGGGTTGTCATTGTGCTGGCAATAAAAAGCTATCGATGGCATATGATTATTCGTGCTGAAGGGCAGTATTATCCGGTTTTTAAATCCTTTGGCGCCTATATGGCTTCATATACAATTGGTATCGTTACACCAGGAAGAATCGGAGAGATTGCGCGTCTTTATTACCTCAGACAGGATTGTCCGATTGGATTTCAACCGGCTTTCAGAACTATTGTCAGCGATCGTGTGTTTGATTTGGGCGTGCTGGTGATGATGGCAATTGCCGGAATACTTCATTTTGGTCCACCGGGAGTTGCAAACCCTTACATCGCAGTATCAGCAGGAGTTTTGCTGTTTTTCGCCGGATTGATATCAGTTGTATTGATAATTCGCAAGGTGCTAAAAATAAAGCGTTTTGAGCATTTATCTCCGCTCGTTTTTGTGCATGATAGTCTGAAAATCACCATTGGACTCAAATCTTTAAAGTATTGGCTGATTACTTTCATTGCTTATCTGGCTTTCTATTTTTCAGTCGGATTGATTTTTATGGCTCTGGACATTGAGATTGCTTTGGTCGATATTGCAATTGTTTTGAGTGTGGTCGGATTGGCGACAATCCTTCCGATTTCGTGGGCGGGCATTGGTACGAGAGAAATGACGCTTGTTTATCTGCTGGCTTTTTATGGCATTTCCTCCGAGATTGCCCTTTCTTTCTCATTGCTTCAGTTTTTAGCTTTTTTCCTTTGGGGAAGTTTGATTGGACTGGTTTTTTGGATACTTATGCCAGTTTCATTAGAGAAGGTGAAGGAGGACAGCGAGACGTTGAAAGGGATTTTCAGAAAAGCAAGACATAAAGATAAATCTGAGCAAAATAAATTTTAATGAATTCGCATAATTTGAGATTATGCTGCGTTTATGTGAGGAATATGGGAATTTTTTACAAGTTTAAGATTTGGTATTTTGATTTTTTACGTGTTTTTAAACAGCGTATGAAGTTGTCTTTGGTGATAATCTTGTTGCTTGGCATCGCTGCCACAATGACCAATATCAATAACCATCTTTATAAAAGAGATCATGGCGTCGTGGTGTCCGATGTGATTGGATATTATGGTTATCTTCCGGCAGCATTCATTTACAAAGATCTTTCATTAAGTTTTATCAGCGAAAATCCAGCCTCTTTTGTGGGCAAAATACATGTTCACGCAAGTCCGGATGGCGGCAGATATTTCAAAATGACAATGGGCCTGGCATTCCTGTATTTGCCTTTTTTTATGTTAGGTCATTTTTCCGCATGGATCAGTGGTGCTGCGATGACGGGATTTTCGACGCCCTATTTTTTTTGGCTGCAATTCAGTTCATTGTTTTATCTGCTTATTGGGTTATTAATTCTGCGTTCAGTCTTGCTGAGATACTTCAAAGAAGCTTTGGTGGCCTTTGTTTTGCTTGCAATTGTTGCCGGCACCAATCTTTTTTATTACGTCACCATAGAGGCAGCAATGTCACATGCATACAATTTTTTCCTGTTTTGTCTTTTTATTTGGCTTACCATCCGTTGGTATGAGCAACCAACAGCAGGAAATTCAATTTTTGTGGGATTGGTATTTGGATTAATTGCACTCATCAGACCGACCAATGGATTAATTGTGATATTTTTTCTTTTATTCAATATTTCCAAAAAAGGCCAGTTGGTGAGGCGGATGAAGTTTTTTCTTGAGATTTGGCCTCAGATTTTATTAATTGCTCTTTTTGCCTTTTTGATTGTGTTACCACAGCTGTTTTTCTGGAAGTATAGCACAGGAAGCTGGATTTTTTACTCTTATGGTAATGAGGGTTTTTTCTTTGACAGCCCACAGATATTAAAAGGGTTATTCAGCTACAGAAAAGGTTGGCTGCTATACACGCCAATAATGATTTTTGGCCTGGCTGGAATATATTTTCTCAGAAAAAGACTGCCTGCATTTTTTCTTCCCACCCTGATTTTCTCCGTGTTAAATATCTACATTATCTATAGCTGGTGGGACTTCTCGTATGGCGGAAGCTTTGGTTCCCGGCCTATGATAGATTCATACGGTTTAATGGCGATTTCCATGGCTGCCATGATCGATTCGGTTCAAAAAAACCGTAAAATCTTTGGCTATCTACTGAAAGGACTGATGTCGGTTTTAATTCTTTTCAGCATATTTCAGACATTACAATATAAATACCAGGCAATTCATTTTTCGGAAATGTCAAAAGCCGCCTATTGGCATAGTTTTGGAAAAATAAAAGCTGACAAGAATTTTTTCGATCTTCTGGAGCCACTTGATTATGCAAGCTTAATTCGCGGTGAATATGCAACAAAACCAAAAATCCGCAACTGGATTTATGATCAGGCCGATAATAATTTTGAAAGCTTAAGCAGAGATGGGGCACATTTTATTTCTGAAGACAGAAAATATCAGTTTCAAACCTTTAACAGTCAATCTGATATCAAAGCAAGAAGTGGAAAATATTCTTCAATGCTTTTTGGAGATAGAAACTTTAGCAGTGGGATAGATTTTTTCGTGAGTCCGCTACAGAAATACAGAATAACTGTTTGGAAGAATCCATCTGATGCCCGTGCCAGTCTTGTGATGTCGTGCTTAAACACTGAGGAGTTTTATTCTTTGAAACAAGAAGCCGATTCAACGGATGCTGATGGATGGGGTAGAATTTCATTTGAAGTAGAAATTCCGGCAAAAGTTACTAAAATGTATCGCGTTTATGTCTGGAACAAAACCCAGGATACTGTTTTCTTTGATGACATGAAGATTGAGTTGCTGCGATAGAAATTTTTAGTGTTGCTATCAGGAATTACCGGTTATTTAATTCAATTTTCATAGATTGTAGAGGTATTTGAATAAAATTCCATTTTTATTCAAACTTTGTTTTACCAGCTTTTTTTAATCTTATATATTTGCCTGTGAAACCAGCCATAGATGTGGCTTTGCTGTTTTTATGAGCTGGCTTTTTTTCAAAAAAAATTATCAATGGGAAGCAGGAGAAGTTTTATTCGCAAGTCTCTTTTAGGAGCAATAGCCGCAGGCATAGGAAGTCGTTTTGGTTACGCAGAAAGTATTTTTGAGAATTCTTTAATGACTGATCCTGACGTGATAAGGCCAACAGTTATTTCTACCTGGTTTCATGGTTTGGAAGCCAATGAAGCTGCATGGAAAATTATGCAGAATGGGGGCGCGGCCCTTGATGCCGTTGAAAAGGGCGTGAATGTTTCCGAAGCTGATCCAACTGTGAATAGTGTTGGTTATGGCGGACTTCCGGATGCAAGCGGTCACGTAACTTTAGATGCCTGCATCATGGGACCTGACGGAAATGCTGGTTCTGTGGCTTATCTTCAACATATTTTGCATCCGGTTTCTGTTGCCAGACTTGTAATGGATAAAACCCCGCACGTGATGATTTCAGGCGATGGTGCGCTGAAATTCGCTCTGGACAATGGATTCAAGAAAACAAATTTATTGACCCCTGAAGCCCGGAAAGCATGGAAAAATTGGAAAAAATCGGGATCACCCTATGCACCCGGTGCAAATTGGGAAAATCATGATACAATTGGTCTTTTGGCAATCGATCACAAAGGAAATCTTGCCGGAGCTTGCACAACAAGTGGAATGGCCTTCAAACATCCCGGAAGAATCGGTGATTCACCCATCATAGGTGCCGGTTTGTTTGTTGATAACAAAGTAGGCGCTGCAACCGCCACTGGCGAAGGCGAAGCGGTAATGAAAACCCTTGGCTGCTTTCTTGTAGTCGAATTTATGAGAAATGGAATGTCACCTCAAAAAGCCTGCGAAGCAGCTGTGGCGCGCTTGCTGGAAACAATTCATATACACGAAAATTTGCAGGTGGGATATGTTGCTGTAAATAAAGCAGGCGAAACAGGTGCATTCTCTCTTAAACCTGGTTTTCAATATGCTTTGTTTCAGGATAACGAAAACAAACTTTTGGATGCCCCCTATCTGATGGAATGAAAAGGCTTGATTGCGCTTTCTAAATTATGAAGCAATTCAGTTGCCTCCGTCTGAATTGAGTCTCAACTGAATGTTTTTATCGCTTGCAGTTAAGCCTCAACAGTCTATCTTTGCAAAAAAATTTTGATATGGAAAATCAGCTGCAGCCTATAGAACCTGCTGATATTGCAAAGCTTTCACACCTTGACAGGGACACACTTGCTTCGAAGCTGAAAATTTTTATTGCCGATCTTTTGGAACATGATTTCGAACGGCTTTGTGCGTTAATGTATCGTCATGATGTGAATGAATCAAAGTTTAACCTTGCGCTGATGTTGCGAACCGACAATGAAAGAGCCGAAGCCATCGCCCATTTGGTTATAGATCGTGAACTTGCTAAGATGGAGTCCAGAGCGGCGTATGCAAGAGAAAAAAACAAAAATAAACTCAACGACTGACAAGAATGATGGAATTTGATAATAGTACAATTCTTTTTGCTTTTTCTTTGACGCTTTTCGCTGGTCTTTCCACTGGAATCGGAAGTGCCATTGCTTTGATGGCTAAGCGCACCAACATCAAGTTTTTGACTATTTCGCTTGGCTTTTCTGCCGGGGTGATGATTTATGTTTCATTTGTGGAAATTCTTCAAAAAGCCCGTACAGTGCTTATTGCTGATATGGGTGAAGTTGCTGGAAACTGGATGGCAGTCGGAGCTTTTTTTGGAGGAATTTTACTTATCGCTTTAATTGACAAATTCATCCCAAATGTCGAAAACCCGCACGAAATCAAGCGCGTGGAAGATATGGATGATGAGCAGAAGAAAAAGCGAAAACTAAATCGTGTTGGAATGTTTACTGCACTGGCAATTGCAATTCACAACTTTCCTGAAGGATTGGCTACTTTCACTGCTGCACTTACCGATCCAGGGCTGGGTGTTGCTATTGCAGTTGCCATCGCGATACATAATATTCCTGAAGGCATCGCAGTTTCTGTGCCGATTTATTTTGCTACGGGAAATCGCAAAAAAGCATTTTGGCTTTCCTTTAGCAGCGGTTTGGCCGAGCCTGTGGGTGCGATAGTGGGTTTTCTCATTTTAATGCCATTCCTGAGTCCTATGGTTTTTGGGTTGCTTTTTGCCTTGGTTGCAGGCATCATGGTGTTTATTTCATTGGATGAATTGCTGCCCGCAGCCGAAGAATATGGGGAGCATCACCTTTCAATTTATGGACTTGTGGCAGGCATGGCTGTCATGGCAATAAGTCTTTTGTTGTTTATATAAAGCCTTTTGCTGCTTTCCTCACTCTTCTGCAACAACCAATTTGCTTACATAATCAAATCCTTCCACTGTAACTTTTATCAGGTACAATCCGGGTTTCAAATTCCTTTCTATCAGTTGTAACTGATGCCAACTTCCTTCCTCCTGATAAATCTGTTTACCTTTGCTGTCGTAAATGATTAAGGACGCAACTGCTTCGTTATGAATACCTTCCAGATTCAGAAGAAAAGGCGCATTGCCTGGATTGGGCTGAACCTTTAGGCTGTTTTTTCTGTCTGGTCTTTCTTCCGTATTCCCGATTACAGAAACGCAGCCTATAAAAGAATCAAGCGGAAGTTCTGATGTTTCAAGGGTGTAATCTGATACATTCCCAGTTTCTTCTGATGTGTATGTAAGCGGTTCAAAATTAATTGGATAATCAATTGCAGGGCTTGACATTGGTTCAGTGCAACTGATGCCTTCACCTATGTCATTTACTCTTACAAATCCAATTTGTGGTACTAAAACATCTTTTACAGCTAATATGGATCCATTGCCGATGAACATGTAGCCTCCATCTGACAATGGTTGAGTATCATATTGGGTCATATAAGAAAGTTGACTCCAAATGGATTCGCCTTCTGGGTTGATGGCAATAACAGTGCCTACCATGTAAGGAATGGAGTAACTGACTAGTAAGTTTCCTGATGCATTTTGCCTCATTCTTGGCCTGTAGTCTGGTTCATTCGCGGCTCCTATTCCGGTATATCTTTTACTCCAAACAATCATGCCTTCATTATCCATGCTTAAAACAAATGCTGAAGCATCGAAAGCTGTTCCACTGATAAAGATCAAGCCATCATTTGACAACATATCAATGCTACTGCTGTTGGAGGATGGGTTATCCGATGTTCTGCGTTTGGCCCATATCAGGTTACCCTGAGCATCAGTTTTGACAATGCACATTTCCTGAGCCCAGCTGCTGTTTCCCTTTGTCAGGCCAGCAATCAGGATGTCTCCATTCTGAGTTTCTGTTATTGCCACGCCTACTTCTTTGCCACTCTCCAGGCTGTAGGTCATACTTGCAACCAAATCGCCTATCGGACTAAAACGTAGGAATAGCAGCTTTTTGTTATAAGGATAGGTGCTTTGCATGGTATGACCTGTAAGGAGGATGTCGCCATTGGCACTAAGGTGCATTCCGCTTGCAAAAGAAGTTGTCTCGTTCTGGTATTTTTTCGTCCAAAGGATATTGCCGGCAATATCTATTTTAAAAAGCAGAATTGAATTCGAAATACCGTTGGCACAAACCACAAAATGACCATCTGCTGTTCGGAGGATATCTTTCGGAATTGCATATCCAGTACTTTTTGACCAGTGCAGTGTGCCTGCTGCATCAAAAAGATGTAAGCCGCCATAGTATGGGCCACTGGCAATAAGAATGCTGTCATTGCCAGCCATTGCGGTGGCTTGCACATGGCTGCCGTTATCATTACTGTGATATACTTTCGAAAAACGGTTGTCTTGTGCGAAGGTGAACACTGTGTTTACAATCAAAAAAATTACAATAAGTGGCAGGTTTTTTTTCATTTCAATTGGTTTTAGAGTTCAGCTACAAAGTTAAGTTTAATTAAAACAAAACAGCCCGTTACCATAAGCAACGGGCTGTTTTTTCTCAATTAATTTCAGCTTACGAAATTGAGATTTCTCTGTTGATGGCCACTTTAGCTTCCTCGCGTTTTGGCAGTGCAATGCTCAGGATTCCATCTTTGTAGTCTGCTTTGATTTTTTCAAGATCAACTGTTTTTGGCAAAGTGAATGAACGGTCGAAAGCATTGAAATGAAACTCTTTACGGACAAATCTTTCATTCTTTTCTTCGCTTTCAGTTTTCAACTCCGAAGAAATTGTCAAAACATTGTTGTCGAGGTTGATTTTGAAATCTTCTTTTCTGAGACCGGGGGCGGCCATATCAAGCATGAAACTTTCTTCGGTTTCACGGATATTTACTGATGGCATCATTCCACGGTTTTCCATTTGACGGGTGAAGAAATTTTTGTCGAGATCTTCCATCAATTCGCTTAAAAAGCTTGCAGGATGCTGATTAAATCTGATAAGGTTCATGGTTTGTTCCTCCATTATTTTAGTTAGTAATTAATTTTTATGTTTACGACCTACATTTTGTCAAATTATATTCCAAATGGCCTTTTTTATCATTTTCATCAAATTTAATGACATTATGTCTTATCAATCCCAAAATCAGCATGACAATATGGCCGAATACGAATATTTTAGGATTTGTTAACAATATATGAATCAATAATTTAATCTATTTTAAAGAGAATCATCAAATGGTTAACTATTTTTGTCGTTCAATTTAACATCCTTTGGACGACCTGAGAAAAGTTTTACGACCCGGACGAATAGTCTATCCTGTGCTTATTGGCATTGGAGTGGCCTCATGGATGTTATACAAGAATTTTGATAAAGATGCCTTCAGTTTTTTTGCATGGTCATGGGCTGCTGCCGCAGGATTGGCTGCTGCGATGCTAATGATGGTTGTCCGTGATCTTGCCTATATGTACCGCATTCGCATTCTCACCAACAACCAACTCAGCTGGAAACAGGCATTTCAGGTGATTATGCTTTGGGAATTCAGTTCAGCTGTATCTCCATCGATTGTTGGTGGAACTGGACCGGCAATATTTTTTCTTTACAAAGAAGGTATAAATACCGGAAAAAGTACGGCAGTTATTTTAACAGCGATTTTCCTGGATGAGGTGTTTTTTATTTTGATGGTTCCGATTCTATATCTGGTGTTTGGAAACAATGTTTTTCCACCCGATGAATCATCTTTTTCTACTGGAATACAACTTGCTTTGATCATTGGATACGGGGTTATTTTTTTATACACTTTATTGCTTACCTATACCCTTTTTATCAATCCGTATTTTTTCAAATGGTTGTTATCTTTCATTTTTCTCTTGCCGCTATTAAGACGTTGGCGAACACGCATGCGTAAATTAGCAAATCAAATGATTATTACTTCTAATGAGTTAAAAGACAAGACTTTAATTTATTGGGGGAAAGCCTTTTTCGCTACTTTTCTGTCATGGACAGGTCGATATTGGGTTGTTAATTTTATGTTTATGGCCTTCTTTATGAAGCACCTGAGTTTATCTGACCACTTCCTGATTTATGCCAGGCAGCTGACAATGTGGATTATATTATTGGTAAGTCCGACTCCCGGAGGGAGTGGGGTTGCAGAATTGGTTTTCAGCGATTTTTTAGGCGATCTGCTTCCAAATGCCGTTTGGGCAGTGCCACTTGCCTTGCTTTGGAGGTTGCTCAGCTACTATCCTTACCTGTTTATTGGAGCTGTTGTGCTTCCTGGCTGGGTCAAAAGGGTGTACAAGGAAAAGCCCGTTTACAGAAAAATTGATTGATTCTTTACGCTTTGCTTGTAACCTTAGCATTAAATTAAGTCTGCTTTCACAATCAAATACTTGTAGCTGAAAGAAATTTCTTTTTTTTGCAGCAAAAGCACTGATTTTCCTTAATTGTAAAACTGATTCTAGCTACATTTGCAATCTTCAAAATAGCCATGATTCAACGCATACTCATTATTCAGACAGCATCCATCGGGGATGTGATTTTGGTGACGCCTGTCATCGAAAAGATGCATAATTTTTATCCCGAAGCAAAAATTGACCTTTTAATCAAAAAAGGTTTTGAAGATCTTTTTATGGGTCATCCCTTTGTTCAAAATTTATGGCTTTGGGAAAAAAGTCACAAAAAGTACAAGAACCTTTACTTGCTGGCTAAAGAGATTCGGAAAGCTAAATACGACATTGTTATCAATGCACAGCGTTTTGTTTCGACCGGATTTTTGACGCTTTTCAGCGGAGCCCCGGTTTGTATTGGATTTGATAAAAATCCACTCAGTCTTTTTTTTACTAAAAGAGTGAAGCATCTGATTGGAAATGGCAAAATGAATTCCCATGAGGTTGATCGTAATCTGGCATTGGTAAGCCATATGACCGATTATAAAACACAAACCCCAAAACTCTATCCAACTACTGAAGACTATGCCCGCATGTCGCCTTACAAGACTAAAGCTTATATCTGCGTAGCACCTGCCTCCCTTTGGTTTACCAAACAATTTCCTGAGCAGCAATGGGTTGATTTTATAAAGAAATTACCTGAATATTTACACGTTTATTTGCTGGGTTCGAAATCGGATGTTAACCTGTGCAACACAATTATTAAAGATAGTGAGCACGCTAATTCGATCAATCTTGCCGGTAAACTGAGCTTGCTTGAATCAGCTGCATTGATGCGGGATGCACAAATGAATTTTGTAAACGACTCTGCACCAATGCATCTCGCCAGTTCAGTGAACGCAAAAATGACAGTAATATATTGTTCCACAGTACCTGAGTTTGGTTTTGGGCCACTCTCAGATGATTCAGTTATTTTGCAAACAGATGAAAAACTAAAATGCCAACCATGTGGTTTGCATGGGCATAAAGAATGTCCTGAGAAGCATTTTAGGTGTGCAACAAGTATTCCAACACAAAAACTTTTGGAACGCATATGAATACTTTTGATGAAGAAATAAAACTTGCGGCTGATGCGCTGAAAAAAGGAAAGGTTATTTTGTATCCGACAGATACAATTTGGGGAATAGGCTGTGATGCAACAAGTTCTGCAGCTGTTTCCCGACTTATTAAAATAAAACGGAGAACTGACAACAAAAGCCTCATAGCATTGATCGATGAAACAGATCGCATCACCGATTATGTTAAAGTTGTACCTCCAATTGCATATGACCTGATCCAAAATGCAGCCAATCCGATCAGTATAGTGTTTCCTGGAGCCAAAAACATTGCTAAAAACGCCTTAGGTCCCGATAGTACTGTTTGCATTCGTGTAACTGACAGCCAATTTTGCAAACAGCTTGTTAGAGCTTTTGGAAAACCAATCGCATCTACCTCAGCCAATGTTTCAGGAGAGCCAACACCGCTGTTTTTTGCCAAAATATCTGAAGAGATCAAGAAAAATGTTGATCATATTGTGGGTCTCTATCAGGATGAAATCAAGATGCCCAAAGCAACAACTATCATAAAATTAGATGTTAACGGTCAGTTTACAATTTTAAGACATTAACTCTTTTCTTGCTTTCGGCACGATTCTGCTGAACACAAATATATTTTTGGTGTTTATATTGTTATGAAAGTCAACAATACATTGAAATTTCTGCAACCGATGCCGGAGTATAATAGCCGTCACACTTATTTAGACTTGATATAAATTAAACAAATTTTGTACTTTTGCACCCCTGAAAACGCCGTTTTAGGCATTAAAAGTAACGACGATGACACAGAAAAGAAAATTTTCACTAGAAAAAACCGATAAAGAAACCCTTAGCAAATGGTACAGCCTGATGACCCTTGGCCGCCAGATTGATGAAAAAGCTCCGAACTATTTAAAACAAGCTTTGGGGTGGTCTTATCATGCACCCTACGCAGGTCATGATGGAATTCAACTTGCAATAGGTCAGGTTTTTGAGCGCAACAACGACTTCTTGTTTCCATACTACCGCGATATGTTGACGGCTATTTCAGCCGGACTCACAGCCGAGGAAATTATCCTGAATGGTATCTCAAAGGCCTCAGATAAAGCAAGTGGCGGCAGGCATATGTCGAACCATTTTGCAAAGCCTGAGTGGAATATTCAGAATGTTTCATCTGCAACAGGCAATCATACATTGCACGCCGTTGGAACAGCACGTGCCATTAAACGATATGGTGCAAAAGGTGTTGCCATAAGCTCACAAGGCGAGTCTTCTACTTCAGAAGGGTATGTTTTTGAAGCCATCAATGGCGCTTCAAACGAAAAACTTCCCGTTTTGTTTGTCTTTCAGGACAATCAATATGGTATATCTGTGCCACAAAAAGACCAGTCTGCAAATCGTCGTGCCGCAGAAAACTATCGGGGTATAAGAAATCTGAAAATTATGTACTGCGATGGCAAAAATGTATTCGATTCAATGAATACAATGTTTGAAGCCAAAGAGCACATCGAAAAATTTGGTGAACCGGTGATAGTGCATGCCAACTGTGTTCGCATTCATTCGCATTCCAATTCTGATAAGCATGAATTGTATCGTGATGATAATGAGCGTCAATGTGTTAGACTTTCTGATCCACTTGAACGATTCAAAATTCAATTGCTTCACTCAGGCAAATTCACAGAAGCAGATCTTAAAGCGTTGGATGATGAAGCAAAAAAAACGATCTCTGCTGCACATAAAAAAGCCATCGTGGCACCCGATCCTACACCTGAATCAATTCACGATTTTGTAATTCCTGAACCATATATGCCTGCCAAATATGTTGATGGAACGCATGATGGCTCACAAGGACAAAAAATGAAATTTATTCAGGCACTGAATGAAACCCTTAAAGCCGAATTTCGCCACAATCCGGATACATTTATCTGGGGTCAGGATGTTGCCAATAAAGATAAAGGCGGAATCTTTAATGTTACCAAAGGAATGCAACAGGAGTTTGGTAAAGGAAGAGTTTTTAATGCTCCTATTGCTGAAGATTTTATTACCGGTACTGCCAACGGAATGAGTAGGTTTAACAAAAAAATTCGCATCGTTATCGAAGGTGCTGAATTTGCTGACTACTTCTGGCCTGCAATGGAACAACTTGTTGAAACTTCACATGATTACTGGCGCAGCAATGGTGCTTTTGCTCCAAATGTTGTTATCAGACTTGCTTCCGGAGGATATATCGGTGGTGGGCTTTACCATTCTCAAACCATCGAAGGGGCTTTAGCAACTTTTCCAGGTTTGCGCATCGTTTATCCATCCTTTGCTGATGATGCTGCCGGACTTATCAGAACAGCCATGCGTTCCGAAGGCCCAACCATTTTCCTCGAACCAAAAGCCTTATATAACGATCCGTTGGCCGAAACAATGGTGCCTGACGATTTTGAAGTGCCTTTCGGCAAAGCAAGAGTTCGTCGTGAAGGCAGTCATTTGAGCATAATAACCTATGGCAATACGACACATATGGCTTTGCAGGTGGCTGAACGTATAAGCAAAGAAAAAGGACTGGAAATTGAAGTGGTTGATATTCGGTCAATCATTCCGCTTGACAAAGAGTCAATATTGAATTCTGTCAAGAAAACAGCACGTGTCGTTGTGGTACATGAAGACAAAGTTTTCGGTGGTTTTGGCGGTGAATTGGCCGGTATTATTGCCGATGAAGGGTTCAGTTATCTTGATGCGCCCGTAAAAAGAGTTGGTTCAACATTCACACCGGTTGGATTTAATAGAATCCTTGAGAAAGCAGTACTTCCAGATGCTGAAAGAATATACAAGGCTGTAATTGAAACCCTTGAGTTTTAATTTCAAAGCTACTTTTTGATAGTAAAAGCTGTTTTCAGTTTTCTTAAACGAATCTCTGAAAGCAGCTTTTTCGCTGATATTAAGAGGGTTAACAAAGATTAACAAAAAGCACTTGTCATTTGGCCTGATTGCTGTTGATAAGCAGTACTTTTGAACTTAGAACAAATTTTAACTTAAGACATATTCATTTCACTTTGAAACTGCAATATGCGTTGACAAATTTCGTTTGTAAAATCGTTTTAAATCATTGAATATGAAAAGAATTTCTCACCTGCTGCTACTGACACTGTTCCTTTATGTTTCACTCTTTCCGGTTGAGACATTTTCGCAGGCATCAACTAAAACTGACACGAAAGAAACCAGCCAAAAATTTGCTGCTGCCCTTTTTTATATCGAAAACTTCTATGTTGACAGCACTAAGGCACCCAAGCTTGTTGAAACAGCCATCGTTAATATGTTAAAGGAACTTGATCCCCATTCAGCCTATCTTTCAAAAGAAGAGATTGATGCGGCCAATGAGCCCCTTGAAGGTAGTTTTGATGGTATCGGCGTAACTTTTCAATTGCATAAAGACACAATTTTGATTATTTCTCCTGTTCCCGGTGGACCTTCAGAAAAATTAGGAATCCAGGCAGGGGATAAAATTATAAAGATCGATGGCGAAGAGGCTTTTGGATCAAAGGTGAATAACAAATTTGTGATGGATCGTCTTCGCGGAAAGAAAGGTTCAATCGTAAATGTGAGTATTTTTCGCACTGGCCGCAAAGATTTGATTGATTATGCAATTGTTCGCGATAAAATCCCCATCAATAGTATTGACGCCACTTTTATGCTGCCTGGCAAAATAGGTTATATCAAGCTTAACCGTTTTTCGAAAACCTCAATGGAAGAATTTCAGGCTTCGATGGCTCAACTGAAAACGGAAGGCATGGAAGGGCTTATACTTGATCTCAGAGGAAATTCAGGAGGTTATCTCAACACTGCAGTTGAGCTGTCTGATGAGTTTCTCGATGCTGGAAAAATGATTGTATACACTGAGGGACTCAACAGTCCCCGGCAAGAATTTAAAGCTACGCAAAAAGGTGTTTTTGAAAAAGGCAAGCTCATTGTGTTAATCAACGAAGCGTCAGCATCAGCCAGTGAAATTGTTTCTGGCGCTGTGCAGGACTGGGACAGAGGATTGGTATTAGGTAGACGTTCTTTTGGCAAAGGATTGGTTCAACGACCTTTTCAGTTACCCGATGGTTCTGTTATCCGTTTAACATCTGCGCGATACTACACACCTACAGGGAGAAGTATTCAGCGCCCCTATGATGATGGAGTAGAAAGTTATTACAAGGATTTGTACGAACGTCATCGTCGCGGTGAGCTCGTTCACGCTGATAGCATCCATTTTCCTGATTCACTAAAATACACAACTCCTGCCAAGAGGGTAGTCTTTGGCGGAGGCGGAATTATGCCGGATGTGTTTGTTGCCTGGGACTCAACTCAATTCACTGATTATTACTCCAATTTAATTCGTAAGGGCGTTTTTAACCGCTTTTCGCTTGAGTATACCAACAACAATCGGGGCAGATTAAAGAAAACTTATCCAAAAGCCAGCGACTTTAAAACCAAGTTTGAAGTAGATGAGAAATTGATAGCAGCATTTCTGGAAATGGCCAAAGAAGAAAAAGTAGAATTTAACGAAGAGGAGTTCGGCAAGTCAGAAATTATCATCAAATATCAGATTAAAGCACTCATCGCACGAAATATGTGGGATATGAGTGCCTATTACGAAATCATGAATGAAATTGATGAAACTTTATTAAGAGCGATTGAAATATTAAATAAAGAGGATATTTTCTCTTATTTAAAGCTACCTTAAAACGATTTTAACAACAAAGAGAAAACTCTCTTTCCAGATTTTTTCAAAGATGGAAAGAGAGTTTTTTATTCTAATACCGAAAGGAGAAAGTAATAGTCCAATTATCGCTCACTCAATTGGCCTAACATTTCTATCCATCGGCATTATACC
>JAGXRB010000219.1 GCA_018336075.1 Bacteroidota bacterium | reverse complement strand
TTGTATCGTTTCCGGTATAATTTTTTATATAACCACTATAAGCTGTTTCGTTCGAATTTGAAAGAGAAACGCTGTTATAATCCTGACCGTTGATGCTATAGAAGATACGCAAAGAATCATCGATAAGTGCCTGACCTGAATAGGGAATAATGGCAGCAGTAAGCTGAATAGAATCCTGCCACGACTGGAGCCCATAAAGCGGCATATGATTGACAAACAACATGCCGAGGTCGGCTACTTCATGGGTGCGGCAATGGAGGGCATCAGTATTTTGCCAACGGGTGTTGCCACTTGAATGCTGAATTGGGATAATTTCATATCCGGGCATAGCCTGCTGATAAACAGCTATAGCAGCATTGTCGTGCTGACTTCCTGTAGTAGGAACAAAAACTTTATTGTTGAGGATAAGAGAATTTGTGTAGGGTGTTGCGGGGTTTCCGCCCGGAGTATAAACTCTGTAAACTTTATAGGGATAGCCATAGGCACTGGGTGTGGTTGCAAAATAATTGGCAACGGCTTCAAAATCGTTGTAACGGGGATCGGAAGGCAGCACCTGTCCAAGAAGTATTTTATCTGGCGCTAGATATTTTCCCCAGCAGTCGATATGTTTTATATAATCTGCAAGAGGGTCAATAGTAACATCATAGCGTTCGATGCCAAGATAATCATCCATTTTCTGAGCTACCTGAGAGGCAGACAGCTGTGTGTTGTCTTCATAAACCAAATCAGTGGAGGCCCCGATTTTAAATCCGTCAGACATCATGTTACCGCCTGTATGCATCAGGTTCATTCCATACAAATTGATATTGAGATGCTCTGCAACACGGGGGGGCACATTGTTGTCGTTAGGACGTGGTCTGTTGTATGGAAAGTCTACTATGCCCGGTTGATTGTTGCCATCAAAGATGAACCATGGGCCGTAGTCGCGCGTCCAATAGGAGTTGGTAGGCGCTACCAGAAAAGAACAGTTGGCTGTATTCACATTGTTGTTCTGGTACAAACTAAGAACAATGTTCGCTTCATTGTTTGATGCTACAAGCGTTATCAACTGAATGTCACTAGCCAGTGCGCGGATAAGGGTATAGGGAATTCCAAAGGGATAACGGATCAAAACAGCCTGCATGGGCTCGTATTCTGCAACAAGCCTGACATTGCCGGGAGGAGGCGGAGTTTCGGTGAAATTAATATTGGTCCGCACCGGAATGAGCATCTCTTCCTCTGAGAGATAGCGCAGCTTGCGGTAATCGGGCTTTGAATCCGGCATCCATTGGGCAAAAGATGTAGAACAAAAGAAGAACAAAAGAACGGCTAAAACACTGTAAAATCGCTTCATAAATAGTAAAACCTTAATTAATTTAAACTTTTCAGTTATATTTTGGCTCCAAAGGTATGAAACGTGCGTAATACGGCACATATTTTTTGTTGTATATTTGCCGTGCATTTAAAACTATAAAAACATGTTGACGTCTATTTTACTAGGTATGGTCGGACCAACTCAGATTCTGATAATAGTATTGGTGATATTATTGCTTTTTGGAGGCAAGAAAATTCCGGAACTCATGCGCGGACTTGGTCGTGGCGTAAAAGAGTTCAAAGATGGTATCAGCGGTGAAGAGGATAAAGACAAAGAAAACAAAGAGAAGCAGGCATAATTCGACCAGTTTCATTTTGAATGTTTGTTACAGTTTAATTCTCCTCTTTTTTTCAGTTGAAGCAACATTGCTTTGCTTTCCAGCGTTACACAACACGTAAAATCTCTGAAATTACTGTCGTGTAATTATTTGATAAGATATAATAACAGTTGATATATATGGCCAAAAAGAAACTATTGATCATTGCTTTTTTGTGTTTGGTAACAATAGGAGTCCGCTCCCAGTCAGAAATAGAGGAAATGTATCCGGATTCACTTGGCTTGATGGCAGGCGACACCACTCTGGGCATCTCCACCGACTTTCTTGAAGAACAAAGTGCTCAGTTTTTTGCTGATGATTCCCCGATCGTAAAAATGCTCGACAGCCTTTTTCGGATAAGGTATTTCAACGACAGTCTCATGTACTTCGATTCTTCAGTCATGAATAAATATGGCTACGACCTCTCTCATGTACCTGTCTTTTCTGACAGTGTGTATGCAGCACGTATTAAAGAACTTAACCGCGAAACCCCGATACCACTAGTTTTTAACAGTCATGTAAAAAGTTTTATCGATCTGTATGCCGTTCGTAAAAGAGGGTTGACAAGCAGAATGCTAGGGCTTTCATATGTTTATTTTCCAATGTTTGAAGAGCTGCTCGACCGCTATGATATTCCACTCGAGCTGAAATATCTCGCAATGGTGGAGTCGGCACTCAATCCAACCGCCGGGTCTCATATGGGTGCCAAAGGCCTGTGGCAGTTTATGTATGGAACAGGCAAAGTGTACGATCTTAAAGTAACTTCTCTGGTTGACGACCGTTTCGATACCTATAAATCAACCGAAGCAGCCTGCCAACATATGCTTGATCTTTATAATATCTACGAAGATTGGTTTTTGGTGCTTGCAGCCTACAATGCCGGAGCAGGAAATGTGAACCGTGCCATCCGCCGTGCTGGTGGTGTGAAAAATTACTGGGCAATTTGGCCTTATCTCCCACGTGAAACAAGAGGCTATGTGCCGGCATTCATCGCCGTGAATTACGTAATGAAATATGCCACTGAGCACAACATTTATCCTGTACATCCAGGAATGATGATGCACGGAACAGATACTGTAACAGTAAGAGAAATTCTTTCATTTGAACAACTGAACGAGAAGTTGAATATTCCTATTGGAGATTTGCGCTTTTTCAATCCCCAGTTTAAAAGAGATATTATCCCGGCCTCAAATGAAAATCCTTATATCTTAAGAATCCCTTCAGAATATGTAGGCCCTTTTCTAAACAATGAGCAGGAAATTTATGCTTACAAAACCAAGAAGGGAATTGAAAAAGAAACCCTTATTGAGGAAGTTAAAAAGGTAAGTGACCAAAACGTTCATATTGTAAAAAAGGGGGAGAACCTTGGTTTAATTGCCAAAAAACACCGCGTTTCTGTGAAGCAGCTTCAGACCTGGAACAACCTGCGGACAACGAACCTCAGAATTGGTCAGAAATTAGTGGTGTTTAGTTCCGGCACGCCATTAACACAGCCTGGAGAAGCTCCTGTGGTCAGAGCATCTCAGGCAACTTTTCACACTGTTAAAAGTGGTGAAACCCTGGGCGGACTTGCCAACAGGTATAAATGCAGCATCACCGACCTCAGAGAATGGAACAACATCAAAGGATCGACCATTGCTGTCGGACAAAAGCTACGTGTTTATCCGCCAGAGCAAACAACAGCGCAGACAAAAACAAGCAATGGAAAATTCGTTATCTATACTGTGAAATCGGGCGATACGCTTTGGGATATCGCGCGCCGTTATGATGGCGTTACAGTGGAACAGATAAAAAAACTCAACAACCTCAATAATAATTCCCAGATCAAGCCAGGCCAAAAACTACGCATTGCTTCTGTGACCTAAATCCAGCCCGCTTATACTTTCCGGGATATTTTTTTGGTTGTATAGTCTGAAAAACTGATAAACAATATTCTGAATATTGAATCGTTCATCCTTTATAATCCCAAAGCTATGAAAAAGTATCCATTACTTTTGTTGGTTGCCTTCCTTGTTGCCTTTACAGCTTGCAATGAACCTCAACAAAGAATTGCCCGTTCGGTAGGTGCAACTTCTGAGATTTTAGTTGTTTTGCAGAACCCGCAGCAATGGCAGGGAGCTGAAGGTGAAGCTATCAGAGCGTTTTTTGGACAGGATCAGGCCGGACTCACACAAAGCGAGCCGCTGTTCAGGTTGTCGAACATCAACGTGGATAACCTCTCCGATATGTTTAAGAAGCATCGCAACATGCTCGTTGTTGAAATCAACAGCAAGCTGAAAGAGGCAGTGGTTGAAACGCGAAGTGATCTTTGGGCCAAACCTCAAAGAGTGATCAAAATTACAGCACCGGATGCAGCTTCCTGGATTGAAGCCTTCGACAGCAACAAGGAGGGATTTAAACTCCTTTATGACCGTTCGGAGCGAGAAAGATTGCTCAACATTTTCAGGCCTACTGCAAATGTTAAGGTCATGGAGCCTGTTTTAAAGGCTTTTGATATTAAGCTCCTTATACCAGAAGGCTATTATATTGCAAAAAGCGAGACTGACTTTATGTGGATCAGAAAAGAAGCAAACGATTTCAGTCAGGCGCTGATGATTTACGCAACGCCATACCTTGATACAACCGATTTGAATCCGCATAAAGTGATATCACGCCGTGACTTTTTGGTTCAACAATATATTCCCGGCCCTGTACAGGGTTCATTTATGTCGACCGACAAAGAGTTTATGCCCCCATTGGTAAAAAATACAACACATTTCGTTACTGATTTTGCAGTTGAAACACGCGGTGTCTGGAATGTAGTAGGGGATTTTATGGCTGGGCCTTTTGTTTCTTACACTGTAATACATCCAAAAAGTGGTCAGCTGATTACCATTGAGGGTTATGTGTATGCACCTAACAAACCCAAACGTGACCATTTAAGGCAATTGGAGGCAATCATTTACAGCCTCGAATTTCAACAATAAAGTTCGGGTTAACAGTTTCTGCCTTTAATTTGCAGGCGCTATTTCGTCTTCTTATAGCTAACCTTGATTATGCCAACCGGTGTAGTGGATTCGGCTACGATGAGGCCATCAATTAAAACGCCAAGTTCGTTATAACTGGTTTTTGAATCTTCAAAACGATAGAAGAGCTTGCCCGTCTCTTTGTCCAAATTCCAAAAGGTGCGAAAAGTGTTTTCACCCATGATAATATGCATCGTGCTGTCGTCAATAAACTTAAGCAAGGTCTGTTTTTCCATCTCTACAACCTGTTGGAGGGTTTGCGGATTTACTTTGGCTTCATCAAACTGTGCGTCAACATTGTCAACAGTCCAGACACCTGTCATTTTACTGCTTTGCCCGGAATTGCAGGCATAGAACATTGGAAAAGTTAAGATTGTAAGGGCAATCAGGAAAAAGAGTGTTTTTTTCATAATCAATTATAATTCTGGATCAAAAAGTGATTTATCAAAGAAAACGCTTGACATTCAGATGAAATCACCTCAATTGCTCTTTTTCTTTGAAGTGCAAAATTATGAAATTGCCTGACATGGATGATCATTCTTTAAAAAAATGCCTCGTACTGTATTCTCAGCTTTAAGACACAATGTTTAAGAGCTGTCAGTCGAATATTTGAATCAAAAAAACATTTTTCACAATCAGCCGTTGCTTCAGTATGAAAGAAGTTGTTATATTTGGCCACACTTTCGGTCAGGGTATGGCAGTTGGCTTTTTCCAAAAAATGCTTGTATCAGGAAACGAATGGTTTTTAAACGGAATTTATTAACGAAAAGGGAAAAAGAATGAAAATCAGAATTATTGTTATTTTATTAGGATTGCTCATTGCAATGCCTTCAATGAATCTAAGCGCTCAAAACAAAGCTGATGATGTATTAGGTGTCTGGCTCAATCAGGACAAAGATGCACATGTTGAAATGTTTAAACGTGATGGCAAAATCTATGGCAAAATTGTGTGGATCAAGGAACCAATTGATCCAGACACAGGAAAGCCAAAAACCGACAAGCACAATCCGGATGATAAACTTAAATCCAGACCTACACTGGGTTTGGAAATACTCAAAGGATTCACATTTGATGGTAAAAAAGAATGGTCTGGCGGAGAAATTTACGACCCAAAAAGTGGAAAAACCTATAGCAGTTATATGGTCTTTGAAAGTAAAGACGTACTTAAAATCAGAGGCTATGTCGGCATTTCACTTTTAGGCAGGACAACTTCCTGGACACGGGTGAAATAATTGCGCTGCTGATAAAGCTTGCTGATATTGAAATGCTGTTGCTCCGAAATGGAACAACAGCATTTTTTTGACGTTTTTGTTCTGAAAGTGCATTCGAAAAATGCGTAGAGCTATTACTGAGGTAGCTCAACACAAAAGCTGCTGCCTTTGTCAGGCTCACTTTCAACACTTATATTCCCCTTGCATAACTCAACGAACTCTTTAACGAGAATAAGTCCAAGTCCTGTGCCGACTTCGTTTTCTGTTCCTTTTCGCTGAAAATCGGAATCAATGTCAAAAATACTTCCTATGCGTTCTGAAGGTATTCCGATTCCATTGTCTATTACATAAATCCGGATTGTGTCGGCAACAGTCATCACTTCAACTGAAATAATGCCATTCGCAGGTGTGAATTTTATGGAATTGTTTATCAGGTTTATCAATATGTTAGAAAGTATGTTCGGATCGGTCATAATCTCAGTTTCTTCTGAAACATTGTTTATTAACTGATGGTTTTTTTGCGCTGCACGCGATGCGAGAAAGCTAAATACCTTTTCAACAGCTTTTTTTATGCTAACTTTTTCAGGTATATAGGCCAGGCCATTTCGTTGTGCTATTGACCATTCCAACAAATTCACAAGCAGATTGTAGGTGTTGATGCTGCTTTCATGCAATGATTTTAGCAGTTGGAGTTTTTGATTATCAGAAATGGCGTTGTAATCAGAAACAATGACATCTAGCAGGCCAATAAGTGAGTTAAACGGGCTCCTCAAATCATGTGCAATGATGGTGATGAACTTATCTTTGGTTTTGTTGAGCTCGTTTAAGGCCAGATTTTTCTGCTCTATTTCTCCTTTCTGCAACATAATTTTTTTGCGCGCCTTCAACTGTAATAGAGCAAATATGGCGACGAGGGCAAGAATAATTACTGACAGAAGTATTACATACCGCTGATTTCGAATTATTTGCTCGTTCAATTCGTTTTGTGTCCGCAGAACAACGTTTTCCTTTTCCTTGTTTTCCAAATCGTGGATAATCAGCAACTCTTCGATGCGTGATTTATGTTGGTTGTCAAGTATGCTGTCGCGAAGGAAAACGCTTTTTTGGTAGTGTTTGAGTGCGCTTTTGAAATTATTTCTGGCACTATCAATTGAGGCCAGGAATTTATAACCTGTACTTTGCCATTCAACAGACCCGACTCTTATAGCTTCTGTCATTCCTAAATCATTAAAATAGCTGGCTGAATCAATCATCCCTGCTTTCCGATAAATTTCTGAAGCAATCATATACAAACCGGCATTGTTGATTGCGGAAACGTTGGAAGTATAATTTTTAGCTTTTCGAAGAAGCTCCACAGCTTTTTTCTGATCATTCATTTTTGAAAATGCACTTGCAGCATTTGCATAGAGAGCACTGAGTTTTTTCAGTTCATTGGTTTTCAGTGAGAGGTCAATTCCTTTGTTGGCATAATCAATTGCATATGCTGAATTACCTGTCATCAAATAGAAACTCGAAAGGTTAGAATAGATTAAAGTCAGATTGCTTGTATCAAGTGTTTCCATCGCAAGTTGCTCTGCTCTTTTATAGGTTTTGAGACTGTTTGAAGTGTCCTTAATATCGAAATAGTTTCCGGCGAGCACGTTTAGGCAGGCAATCAAACGCGTTGTTGCTTTTTGTTCTTCATGAATTGGAATCGATTTCAGAAGATATTGTACTGAAAGCTCCAGTTGGTCTCTGCGTTTGTAAATCACTCCAAGGTCGTAATAGGTTTTTGCTAAACCTGTTTGATTGTTTCTTTTTAAATCTATGTCAAGCGCTTTGAATAAATAATGAAGGGAGCTGTCGCTTTCACCAAGGATGCTATATAAAGTGCCCGTATTGTTAACAGCTTCTGCTTTAAATTGAACCATTTCATCACTTTCGGGGAGTGCAATTGTTTTTTTTAAATAAAATATCGCGCTGTCACGTTTGTTTTTGTACCAGTAATACAATCCATAAGTGTTAAAAAGATTTGCTTTCGTCAGGTCTTCGCCTGCACCCAGAAAAGGTTCAGATTTATTTAGCAGAAAGAAAGCGGTATCAAGTTTTTCCGGAATAAGTTTTCGGGCAAGTTCAATTTGTGCTGCAACCACTTCCTGTTGGTTTTTACTGCTTAGAATAACATTTCGCAGACTATCACTCTTGTTAAGTTTTGCATGAGAAAAGAGTGGCAAAAAAATCAGGAAAAACAAGGCTGGTATCGTAAAATGCTTAAAAACACGGTATGGTTTCATAAGTGGTGTGTTGCGGTTATGTATACAAAAATACTAAAGAAAGCTTGTAAAAAACATATTTTAAAAAGTAATAGGCAGGTATTTAATAATTTAATTGTTTGATAAATCCGGAACGCTTCCAAAAAAAATGGAGAATGAGTTTCACTTAAAAATTTAAGTTTGTACCTTTGATAGACGAAACGATTAATTTGGTAGTTCTAAAACTTAAAGTTTGATATGCGGCTAAATGGTTTTTACGGGTCTGCAGTTGCTTTTTATATTGCTGCTTTGCTCTTTTTGAGTGCATGTGTAAATATAGTGGAGCCAACGCAGGAATTAGCATCAACCGACACCATCTCAAGCCTTGATATTATCCTTTCAAAAGGAAGAATATCAGTTTTAACAGATTATAATTCTGTTAATTACTATATTTATCGAGGCGAACCAATGGGCTTCCAGTATGAGCTGCTTAAAGCTTTCAGCAATCACCTGGGTGTTCGGCTTGAGCTGAATATTGAGAACAATCTTATTAAAGCCAAACGCGATCTGGAGGAGGGAAATGCTCAAATGATTGCCCTTGGCATGACCGTTACAGGTGAGCGAATGATGCGCTACGATTTCTCCGACCCTATTCTGATCACACGTCAGGTGCTTATACAAAGGATGCCTAAAAACTGGCAGCAAATGCGCTCCCGCGATGAAATAGAAAAAGAATTGTTGCGAAACAGTCTGGAGTTTGCAGGCTTAACAATCCATGTGCAGAAAGGGAGTATCTTCAAAAAAAGACTTGAAACCCTGGCCGACGAAATTGGCGATACCATCTATATCATCGAAGACAACCGTGATGTAGAGGAACTTATTGGTGCAGTGTCGCGCTCAGAGATAGATTTTACCATTGCAGATGAGCACATGGCAACAGTGCTTCTCCGGAATTTTTCAAATCTGGATATTAAAACACCCGTAAGCTTTCATCAAAAAATTGCATGGGCGCTAAGAAAGGAAGAAAACAATGAACTCCTGACCGAGCTCAATGACTGGCTCAACTTTTTTCAGTCTTCAACAGCCTACAGACTCCTTTATGATAAATATTTTGGCGGAGGTATCCGAAACAGAAGTCGAAGCGAATTTCACTCTTTTACAGGTGGAAAGTTGTCGCAATATGATGAAACAATTCGTAAAGTAGCTGGCGAAATTGGCTGGGACTGGCGTCTGCTCGCTTCTTTGATCTATCAGGAATCGGAGTTTAAACATCAGGTTACCAGCTGGGCCGGAGCTTTTGGACTGATGCAGCTGATGCCGGCCACTATGGAGCAGTTTGGGATAGACACCTCTTCAGCGCCTGAGGTGCATATAGATGTGGGAGGCAAATACTTGCTTTATCTCGACCGCCTGATACCGGAAACGGTGACAGATCCGGACGAAAGGATAAAGTTTACACTTGCCAGTTATAATTCAGGTGTCGGACATGTGCTCGATGCCCGGCGTCTGGCAGCAAAATACAATAAAAACCCCGATATCTGGACCGATAACGTTGACTTTTTCCTGCGCAACAAATCCCGCCCAACATTCTATAACGACCCTGCATCTTATTATGGTTATGTAAGAGGTGAGGAAACTTTTTTGTTTGTAGAACAAATTATGGATCGTTTCGAACATTACAAAAATCTTATCGGACCATAACGCGCAAAGGTTCTTGAAAGCATTCATGAAAAGTAAAAAAGGGCTTGTACGGATGTGCAAGCCCTTTTCAGCAT
>JAGXRB010000218.1 GCA_018336075.1 Bacteroidota bacterium | reverse complement strand
ACAGGTAGTAATGCCGATCATAGGGTGCAGCTCAAGCCATCGCAACAAAAACTTGTTGTGGCAAACCTGCTCAATGAATTGCGTGGAAAAACGGGAATGGATACTGCTTCTTTGCCTGCCTCACCAGTTGATGTTGAAAAACTTGCCGATGAATTATTGCAGCACAAAGGAAAATCGCTGATTGTAAGCGGAAGCAACGATGCAGAAGAGCAAATGCTTGTGAATGCTGTAAATCATCTTTTAGAAAGCTATGGAAATACCATCCTGACGGATGTTCATACAAAAATAAGACAGGCTGATGATGCCAGAATGAGCGCATTGGTGGCAGAAATGAACGATGGTAAAGTG
Organism: Bacteroidota bacterium; assembly: GCA_018336075.1. Classification (GTDB taxonomy): domain Bacteria; phylum Bacteroidota; class Bacteroidia; order Bacteroidales; family F082; genus JALNZU01. Next base: position 8,865 of record JAGXRB010000218.1, on the reverse strand, counting down.
GATGGAATTATCATTTTTGACGTGAATCCGGCTTATGATTATCCTGAAAGAGAAAAATTCATTGAAGGACTTAAAAAAGTTGGTTTAAGTGTCGCAATGCCGGTTTTGGATGATGAAACTACCTCCTATGTTAAGTTTATCTGTCCTGACCATCATTATCTGGAAGCATGGAACGACTTTGAACCAGTGACGGGCTATTATTCATTGGCCCAACCTGCTATCCGTCCTATCTTTAAAACCCGCGCTGCTCAGGAAAGTTTGCTCCGTTGGTCAGGAAGCACTGCTGACTTCAGAACCTATATGGCCGGAGTCTGGGAACAGAAAATGTTTGCCAAAGCAACCGCTGAAATATCTTTCACTGAATTCTGGAACAAAAAAGTACATGATGGGGTATTTGAGACAGGTGAAAAGGAAAGTACAAATTACAGCTTTACCAATGATGCTTCCTCTGCTGTTTTGAGTAATATAAAAGATGCTTCAAGTGAAGAAACCATCGATTTGGTTTTATATACCAATGTTAGCATCGGTAGCGGAAAGCATGCCAACAATCCATGGTTGCAGGAATTGCCCGATCCGGTATCTAAAGCTTGCTGGGACAATTATGTTGCCATTTCACCGCGTCTGGCAAATGAGTTAAATCTGAAAAATGAGGAGTTGGTTTCTGTAAACGGTGCTCCTGCATTGCCAGTGCTGATCCAACCCGGACAACAATACAAGACGCTGGCAATTGCTTTGGGATATGGTCGCGAGAAGGCTGGCGTTCCGGCAAATGGTGTTGGTCAGAACTTGTATGGTTTCATTGGAAATGATGCCGGAAACAAAAAATATTGGTTAGGTGATGTTAGCATTTCTGCAACCGGTGGAAAACTTGCTGTGGCGCTCACACAGTCACATCATTCAATGGAAGGAAGAGCGCTCATCAGAGAAACCTCACTTGAAGCTTATCTTGAAGATCCGCAATCGGGCAATGAAATGAGGCTGTGGATACAGGATCATCTGAAATCGATGTACCCAAAAGCAGAATTTGATGGTCTGCATTGGGGAATGGCTATTGACCTGAATGTTTGTACAGGTTGCAATGCCTGTGTTGTCGCATGTTCAGCTGAAAACAATGTTCCTGTCGTTGGCAAAGAGCAAGTGATAATGGCGCGTGAAATGCACTGGATCAGAATTGATCGCTATTATAAAGGTGATCCGGACAATCCGGAAGTTTTGCGTCAGCCTGTGATGTGTCAGCACTGCGATAATGCACCATGTGAAAATGTTTGTCCGGTTGCAGCAACTACACACAGCAACGAAGGATTGAATCAGATGGCATACAACAGATGTATTGGCACACGTTATTGCAACAATAACTGTCCTTACAAAGTGCGTCGCTTCAACTTCTATGATTACACCGGCGCTGATGCATTGAAAGGAAATCGCTATGATCCGGCAGAAATGACTACCGATCTGAGGAGAATGGTGCTCAATCCGGATGTTACAGTACGTGCCAAAGGTGTTATCGAAAAATGTTCCTTCTGCGTTCAACGCATACAGGATAAAAAATTGAAAGCAAAAACTGAAAATCGCATGCTTCGCGATGGTGAAGTTGTGCCGGCCTGTGCTCAGGCTTGCCCAGCTGATGCAATAGTTTTTGGAAATCTAAACGATAAGGAAAGTATGGTGTCAAAATACTTTGCTGATCAGCGCAACTATCATTTGCTTGAGGAGTTGCATGTATTGCCTTCAGTGGGCTATTTGACCAAAGTAAAAAACAAAACCGTATAACTAAAACCTAAGAAGAATGTACGTATCTCCAATCAGAGAACCACTCATCAAAGGGGGAAAAGATTACAGTCAGGTGACCAAAGATATTATGGCACCAATGGCAGGTAAGCCCTCTATTTATTGGTATGTTGGAATTGCAATCTCAGGAGGCGCCTTGCTTTTTGGAGCATGGGCCACCTTTGTTACCGTGTATTACGGTATTGGAAGCTGGGGGTTGAATAAAACCGTCGGATGGGCATGGGATATTACCAACTTTGTCTGGTGGGTCGGTATTGGCCATGCCGGAACGTTTATTTCAGCTATTCTTTTGTTGTTTCGTCAAAAGTGGAGAACAAGTATCAACCGCTCTGCTGAAGCAATGACCCTTATTGCCATTGCATGTGCCGGTTTTTTCCCATTGATTCACATGGGGCGTATTGCACTTGGATTTTTCATTTTTCCTTATCCAAACACTCGTGAGCTTTGGGTGAATTTTAACTCACCTCTTTTGTGGGACGTTTTTGCACTTACCACCTATTTCCTTGTCTCACTTATTTTCTGGTATGTCGGATTGATACCCGATATTGGAACAGTGCGCGACAAAGCGAAAAATAAAATCCGTAAAGCTATTTATGGCTTTCTGAGCTTTGGCTGGACGGGCTCGGCAAAGCACTGGTCACGTCATGAAACGGTAAGTCTGATCCTCGCCGGGCTGGCTGCTCCGCTTGTACTTTCAGTGCATACCATCGTAAGTTTTGACTTTGCAACCTCTGTTATACCTGGTTGGCATACGACAATCTTTCCACCTTACTTTGTTTCAGGGGCAGTTTTCTCTGGTTTTGCAATGGTGCTTACCTTGCTTATAGTCACCAGAAAAGCGTTGAATCTGGAGCAGTATATCACCAAAGTACATATTGAGTCGATGACAAAAATCATCATCCTTACTGGCTCAATAGTAGGTATAGCATACATTACAGAGTTTTTTATGGCCTGGTATTCCGGTGTCGAGTATGAGCAGTATGCCTTTATGAACCGTGCTTTCGGACCTTATGCCTGGGCTTACTGGATTATGATGACCTGCAATGTAATTACGCCACAGCTGTTCTGGTTCAAAAAAATAAGGACAAATCTGGTGGCTGTATTTATTATTTCCATTTTTGTGAATATCGGGATGTGGTTCGAACGTTTTGTAATTATTGTAACATCACTTCACCGCGACTATCTTCCTTCAAGCTGGACAATGTATACTCCAACAGTGGCAGAAGTCGGATTGTATGTCGGAACCTTTGGCCTTTTCTTTACTTTGTTCATGGTTTTTATCAGGGTATTCCCTGTAATCGCGATCGCCGAAGTAAAAAGTGTTTTGAAATCATCAAGTGACGAAAAAAAACATACGCATCATGAATAAATATTTAACAGCATACTATCTTGATGAAGAAGACCTTCTAAAAGGACTCAAAAAGATCAAATCAAAAGGAGTGGAAGTAGCAGATGTTTTGACGCCATTCCCTGTGCATGGTTTGGACAAAGTATTGGGGCTTCGTCGTTCGCGCTTATCCATTATAGCATTTGCCGGAGGTGCAATAGGAGCAACCTTAGGTTTCCTTTTTCAGGCATGGGTATTTACAAGAGCCTATCCAATCAATTTTGGTGGAAAACCTTATTTTGCAGTCCCTTCATTTATGCCTGTAACTTTTGAGCTTGCCGTATTGTTTGCAGCCTTTTCAATGGTTTTCGCCTTTCTCATTAGTAACAATCTTGGGCCAGGTTCAAAAAACATCATCCACGATGAACAGATTACAGACGATCGCTTTCTTTTGGTTGTGAAAATGGATGAGGAAGATGATGAAAAAGTTAAAGCAGTTGAAATCATCCTTTCGGATGCGGGTGCACAAGGAATCACTTTAAAAGCATAGAAAATCATGGAGAACCTTACTTTTAAACTGACAAAAAAGACCGTTACCGTTTTTGTGGTAATGATAGCAATAGGATTGATTGCTTTGTTGTATGGTGTACTTGGTTCGCCCGGTGCAGAGCGTGTTGCAGCAAATCTTTTGCTTAACAACTATTATTTTCTGAGCCTTGGACTTATCGGACTGTTTTTTGTAACAGTTCATGCCATTTCTGAGTCTGCCTGGCATACAAGTGTCGGACGCATCGGAGAAGCCATGTCGGCTTTCATCCCTGCAGGTGGTGCATTGCTGCTCATCTTCTTTGTGTTAGGTGGCCTGCATCTGGTTTTTGAATGGACACACGAAGATCATCTTGATGCGATATTGCTGAAGAAAACTCCTTATCTGAACGAACCGTTTTTTTACATCCGTTCGGTATTTTTTATTGGCGTTTGGGCTGCAATGGCACATTATATCCGCAAAGTATCTTTGCAGGTTGACCTCAATGGCGATATGAAATATTTCAACAGGTTGCGCACTTTATCGGCTGTATTTATTGTTTTTTATGCGCTTTCGAGTGTTGTAACCTCATGGGATTGGCTGATGTCGATAGATGCACATTGGTTTAGTACACTTTACGGCTGGTATGTTTTCTCAAGTATGCTCGCAAGTGGTGTTGCCATGATAATAATCATACTTTATATCCTAAAAAGAATGGGATATATGGATCATGTCAATGTTGAGCATATTCATGACCTTGGAAAGTATCTCTTTGGATTCAGTATTTTTTGGGCTTACCTCTGGTACTCTCAATATATGCTTATCTGGTATGCCAATATACCTGAAGAAACTGTCTATTTTTATGAAAGACACAAGAATTTTGAAGGTATTTTCTATGTGAATCTAATCCTCTGTTTTGTGATTCCGTTTTTTGCGCTGATGACACGCAACTCCAAAAGAACTTTTTCTGTACTGATTCCCGTTTCGGTGATTGTTATAATCGGACACTGGGTAGATCTTTATCTGCTCATAATGCCGGGCGCTGTTGGTGGGGAAAAATCTGGAATCGGACTTCTTGAGATTGGCCTGACAATCGGTTTTATGGGGTTGTTTTTGCTAGTCACTTTCTGGGCTCTTACAAAAGCACCGCTGGCATCAAAAAAGCATCCGTTGTATAAAGAAAGCCTCGACTATCATACCAATTATTGATATGATAACAGGCGATAAAAAGAAAAAATCAATGCATATGAAAAACTTAGTTATGTTTATGCTGGTTGCTGTTTTTGCTTTGGCAACGGCTTCATGCAACCGTGATAAAAACCATCCGGGGCATGTGTTCTATCCGGACATGCACTATTCAGTGCCTTATGATACTTATGATGATAACCCTGTTTTTGCAGATAGCATGACCAACCGTTTGCCTGCAGAAGGCAGTATTCCGAGAGGTTACACGCCTTATCCATACAAAGCTAAGTCATTCGTTGATCAGGTAAATGCAGGGCTTGAGATGATGAATCCTGTTGTAGTAAATGATCAGGTGCTGGCAAAAGGTAAAGAGCAATACGAGATATTTTGTATGGTTTGTCATGGGCCACAAGGCAAAGGTGATGGAATAATTTATACCAAAAAACTTTTCCCTGCCAAACCTACATCGCTTGTTGAACCTTACGTTCAAAACAAGCCTGATGGTGAAATTTATCATGTTATCACTGTTGGATCACTTTCGGGTCTGATGGGTGGTCATGGCAGTCAGGTTTTGCCTGAAAACAGATGGAATATTATTCACTATATGAGGACACTCTCAAACTGATTAAAGGAGATCATCAGCAGATGAAAATCTGATGGCCTTGAAATAAAACAAGCCTCCTGTTTTGCTGGCAGGAGGCATTTTTTTACTTATAAACTCAGAACTAACTTTTTCTGCAATATGACCATTAAAAACAATACCATCGCTGCTGTATTTTATACAGTAAGTAACGCTGAAAGCAATGCTGTTCTTCAAAAAGTGACTGAACAGCCACAAGAATTTCTCTTTGGCCATGAGCAACTGCTTGAAGTTTTCGAAAAGAATCTCCTCGAACTTAAAGAAGGCGATACATTTAGTTTTGTAGCAAGCCCGGAAGAAGCCTATGGTCCGGTTGATCCTCATGCGATTTTTGATATGCCACTTTCCACATTTGAGGAAGAAGACGGTTCAATCGATGAGGAAGCTGTTCAGGTTGGACATGTTTTCCCCATGCAGGATGATCAGGGCAACAGACATCTTGGAAAGATAATCAGAAAAATGAAAGACCGCGTGACAATGGATTTCAATCATCCGATGGCTGGTAAAACACTCCGTTTTGAAGGAAGTATAGTCTCAGTAAGGGACGCAAAACCTGAAGAATTACCCCATAGTCATAGTTGTGGTTGTGGTTCAAATGATCACCATGTACATCCTGAACACAAGTCAATCTTTGAACATTAATTCCTGATGCCATGAATAAAATATTTGCCGGATTTTTAGTTGTATTGTTTTTAATGGCTACTATGTCAGCCTGTTTTTCAGATAGAAAAAATGAAAATCTTAGTACGGATAATGAGGTTTTAGTCCTTTCTGACAGTATTGTCAATGTATATCGTGAGCAAGGCAGGTTCATTGCAAAAAGTAGTTTTCAGGCCTTAAGCAGTCAGCTAACAGGCGCTATACAAACCGGTGGCATTTCGTATGCAGTTTCCTTTTGTAACATTGAAGCAGTGCCTATAATAGATTCAATGACAGCTGCGTTTAATGCAGACATTAAAAGAGTTTCAGAGAAAAACCGAAATCCTGATAACAGTCCTGATGCATTTGAAGAGATGTTGCTGGACTTGTTTGATCAAAATCTGAAAAATTCAGGAAAAGCTAATGATACTGTTCTCTTAGACCTGAATAATAAGCTTGTTTATGCTGCTCCCATTCATATAGCACCCCAATGTCTGCAATGTCATGGTTTGATTGGTGCTGATATCAGTGATGAAAACAATTCAATAATCAAAAAACTTTATCCGGATGATAAAGCCACAGGTTACGTGTCCGGTGATTTAAGAGGAATCTGGAGGATTCGCTTTGAGTCCATAGAAAAATAACCTATGAGTGATAACAAATGTGTTCACTGCGGCGCTGATTGCGGCGCTGCACCTGTTGTTTGGGAGGCAAAAAACTTTTGCTGTCATGGTTGCAAAACGGTCTATCAGATTCTGAATGAAAAGGAGATGCACCAGTATTACGATATTCAGCCTATGTCGGGCATTCGCATTGATATTGGTCAGCCCTCAAAAAAGTTTGCCTTTCTCGAAAATGAGGAAATCAGTTCCAAGCTGCTTGATTTTAATGACGGAAATACCTCTAAAGTAAAGTTCTTTATACCTGCAATTCATTGTGCATCATGCATATGGCTGCTGGAGCATCTGGATACATTGCATGATGGAATTATTTATTCAACGGTTAATTTTCCCCGAAAAGAGGTCTTTATAACTTTTCGAAATGATCAGATAAGCCTGCGACAACTTGCAGAACTTCTTTCTGCAATTCATTATGTGCCTGAAATAACGCTCGAACATCTGGAAGGTACGAAAGCCCTGAAGACAAACCGGAGTCTACTATTGAAGATCGGAATAGCATCATTTAGTTTTATGAACATTATGATGTACAGCTTTCCGGAATATTTACCAGGAGGTGATCTTCTCGAACAGAATTTTAAGCATATTTTTGGATGGCTGAGTTTCATTCTTATCCTACCTGTAGTTTTTTACAGTGCTAACGATTACTACCTTTCTGCATGGAAAGGACTAAAGCATAAGATTATAAGTATTGATTTGCCAATTACATTAGGAATTATTGCTTTGTTTTTGCAAAGTTCTTATGAAGTTTTTACTGGAAATGGCATTGGTTACATGGACTCTCTTGCAGGATTACTGTTTTTTCTGCTCATTGGCAAATGGTATCAAGGAAAAACTTATCAGGCGCTTTCTTTCGAACGTGACTATAAATCCTATTTTCCTGTTGCCGTTACAGTAATAGTGGATGGATTAGAAGCAATTTTACCAATCCGGGATTTAAAAAAAGGTGATCATATTCTAATCCGCAATCAGGAACTTATTCCTGCTGATGCGGCCATCTTTAAAGGAAAAGGAAATATCGATTATTCTTTTGTAACAGGAGAGGCATTGCCGGTGCCTAAAAAAGAGGGAGATTTTATCTATGCCGGAGGCAGGCAAGTTGGAAGCTCCATTGAGTTGATTGTTGAAAAAGAGGTTGAACAAAGCTATCTTACACAGTTGTGGAATCAGAATGGCACGAAACCTGACTCCGTTTCGCTCAATACGCACATCAATAATATAAGTCAATATTTTACTGCAGTGGTTTTGGTGATAGCATTTTCTTCATTTTTTTACTGGCTCACAGTCGATCTTGCTACAGCAGTTTATGTTTTTTCATCGGTGCTTATTATCGCTTGCCCTTGTGCGCTCGCGCTGACAGTACCTTTCACTTTTGGCAGCACAATGCGTGTATTCGGTCGAAGAGGTTTTTATATTAAAACCACTGATGTGGTTGAACAGCTTTATCGGACAACTACGATTGTTTTTGATAAAACGGGGACCATTACATTTAACCGGAAGGTTCAAATCAAATTTCATGGGCCTGCGATAAATGCTGATGGTGAAAGAATGATTCGCAGTATGGTGAAACATTCGAGTCATCCTTTAAGTACTGCCTTGTACGAACACCTTTCTTCAAGCCAATTGTTAGAACCCGAAGTCTATGAGGAAATTCCGGGTTTAGGAATAACAGGAGTATTAAGTGGTAAGCGCATAAATATTGGTTCTGAATTGTTCGTATCTGGGAGTTCAGCCAATGAGGACATGAAGGAAAGCAGGGTTTATGCCAGTATTGATGGTAGTATTCTTGGATATTACAGCTTTATGAATACCTACCGCGAAGGCTTGAATCAAGTAATCAGCACTTTGAAGAAAAGATATAAACTACATCTTATTTCGGGTGATAACGATGCTGAAAAGGAAAATCTTGAATCTGTCTTTGGCACCGAAAGCCGGCTTTTATTCAATCAGAGCCCGGTCGATAAAAAGAACTACATCATTGAATTGAAGAAAAGAGGTGAAAACGTTTTGATGATCGGTGATGGACTAAATGATGCCGGTGCGCTTGCTGAAAGCAATACGGGAATCAGCATTGCCGATGACG
>JAGXRB010000217.1 GCA_018336075.1 Bacteroidota bacterium | reverse complement strand
TCGTGGCCGCCTTCAACCCTGCGCATTTCTTTTGCCGGACGTTTGTAATTTTCGTTGTAATCAAGCGGCAGCAGGAATGGATCTCTTCCATAGCAGCCGGTCATGATTTTTCCTTTTGTACCAATCAACAGGCAACCTCCGTTGGAGTCGCGGCCCATTATTTCACCGTCAGGTAATTCTTCCGGACGCGGCGGTAGTAAACCACCATCCCACCATGTGACAGCAACTTCCGGCATTTCAATATTTTTGAATTTTTCTCTGGCAGGAAAAACGTATTTCACAACCTCAGCCAAAGGTGGAGATTCAGTATTAAATTGTGAAGAGGTTCCCTGAACTTTTGTGGGATATTTCAGATTGAGTGACATGAAAATCGGGTCCATAATGTGGCAGGCCATATCACCAAGGGCACCTGTGCCGTAGTCCCACCATCCGCGCCAGTTCCATGGCGTGTAAATGGAATTGTAAGGGCGTTCCTTGGCTGGTCCGATGAAAAGATCCCAAGCCAATGTATCAGGCACAGGCATTACTTCTTTTGGACGCTCAAGGCCTTGTGGCCAGATTGGACGGTTTGTCCAGGCGTGCGCTTCCTTGATTTCTCCGATAGCACCATCCCAGACCCATTCGCAAACCTGACGGATGCCTTCGCCGGAATTGCCCTGGTTGCCCATTTGTGTGGCAACTTTGTATTCTCTGGCAACTTCAGTCATTTGACGTGATTCCCATACAGAGTGCGTCAACGGCTTTTCGCAATAAACATGTTTGCCCATTTTCATGGCATTGATGCTTATAATGGCATGCGTATGATCGGGAGTGCCCACAACAACCCCATCGATAGATTCTCCCAGCTCTTCAAACATTACGCGCCAGTCTTTATACTTTTTGGCATCCGGAAAATCATTAAAAATCTTTTTAGAATATTTCCAGTCGACATCGCAGAGGGCGATAATATTTTCGCTGCTCACTGCACGGATCACGCCGCCGCCGCGACCACCTACACCAACACCGACAATATTGAGTTTGTCGCTTGGCGCACGATGACCCAGACCTGAGATCACTGTGCTGGGTAAAATCATGAAACCAGCTGCTGTCAACGCAGAATTGCGTATAAACGAGCGGCGGTCCATGCCATTGTTTGTTTTGGGATTTTCTTCCATCATACTAAGGTTTTATGGGTTAAAAGAAATGTTTTTGAATATATTTAATGCTTTGACCTGCGCAAAAAAGTGGCGTACCTTCAGCATATTGCTCTTGTTCGACGAAAATTCGCTCTAAACCTGATAGCTCGCTTGCTTTTAAAAGTTCAACATAATCAATCGTTCCATTGCCGACAATGCAACTTGCTCCATCGGTGCTTTTGTCTTTGACGTGCCATGTTGTAAAACGACCAGGATGTTTTTCGAAATAATCCAGAGGATCTTTGCCTGCTTTGACGATCCAAAAGATGTCAAGTTGAAATGATACGAGTGAGGGATCAGTTTCATTTAAAAGGATATCGTAGGGAAGCTGTCCGTCCAGCATTCTGAATTCAAAATCGTGGTTGTGATACCCAAATCTGATACCATTTTTTAGGCATTTTTCACCTATTTGATTCATTTCCTCTGCTGTTCTTCGGAAATCATCAATGGTATTTTCAGGTCTTCCCATCATTGAAGGAAGTATTAAAAATTCAAGGCCTGCTTTTGCTGCTTCCTGAGAGAATTCATCGGCATTTGCTGCGGTAATTCCAGTGTGGCTGCTGTGAAGTCCAAGTCCGATTTTGGCACAATGACTGCTGAAGTCGCTTGCATTCTGCCCAAAGAATTTTCCATCAAAACCAAATGCTTCGATGCTGTTGTAGCCCATTTCTGACAATGCTTCAAGCGTTCCGTTAAGATCGTCTTTTATTGCATCACGCAAGGTCCAAAGTTGTATGCCAATAGCTGCTTTTAGCTTTGGATTTGCCTGTGCATTCAAAGATGCTGCTCCAAAAACCATCGTTCCGGTAATCAAAGGAATTGAACGTAAAAAGTCTCGCCGTGATTGCATAATTTAAGGTTTTAGTCAAGGTTTTATAAAAAAATTGTTCTTTCTTCGGAGTTGCTTTTAAATGCAGACTCAATAATCCGGATACCAAGGAAGGCATCTTCTAACTTCACTTCTGTTTCAAGGTTGTTTGTCAAAACACCATAAACATTGTTATAGAATTCCATGTAATTTCCATTAAATGTGGGATATACAACTTTTGTCTGCTTGTTTTGACTCATCGAGTGAAGAATGCCGAAATTCCTTTTCAGGTCTTTTCCCAGGTTTAATGAATCAGGTTTTCTGCCTTTTTTCAATCTTGATTCCTGTGTGTCGAGCCCATATTTCAGGTAGGAGCCTAAAGTGCCGTGAACCTGAAAACGTGGGCCAGGCTCCCTGACAAATATTCCGGCTTTCAGTGTTGCAGTCATTTCGGCATAATGGAGTTTCAGGTCAAAACTGTCGTTGACTTTGCTGCCGGGCCGGTGATGATATAGTTTAGACCAAACTGCATCAGGTTTTCCAAAAAGACTGATTGCCTGATCAATCAGGTGTGGGCCAAGATCGAAAAGTGTTCCTCCGCCATCGGGATTATTGTAGCGCCATTCAGCGCGTGATACCGTTGGGCTGTAGCGATCAAAATGGGATTCAAAGTCGATGATATCACCCAGAAACCCTTCTTTTATAAGGTGTTTGACTGTCAAAAAATCACCATCCCAACGACGGTTGTGGTATGGAAAAACCTTTTTTTCAGTTTGTGAAGCAACATTCATAAGCGAGCTTACATCATCACTATTGAGGGCCACAGGCTTTTCGATAATTGCATTTTTTCCGGAAAGCATTGCCTGTGTAGCTTGCTCAACATGAAAGTTGTGAGGTGTGCAAATGACCAGAAGTTCAATTTCCGGATCTTTTAAAGCTTCAGAAAAGTCTTTTACAATGATTGATTTTGGATAAGCTGCTTTTGCATTTTCACCTGAAGTGACTATTGTTTTCAGACGAAAGCCTTGATGTGCTTCAATAAATGGAGCATGAAAAATTTGACCCGACATTCCAAATCCGACAAGACCAACATTAATTATTTGGTTTGAAGGTTTGGAAATATGTCGTTCATCTTTCATAGACTTCAAAATTAATAAATTACTTCATTCACATCGTCCCAATTCACACGACGGCCTTCGTGATATGAAATTGTGCCCATATGTGCTGTTATCGCTTCTTCGAATGACTGATCAATATCGCAGCTTGGTTGTGTTCCATTGTTGAGCCTGATGCAATTGAGCCATTCACGCAGATGGAGATGTGTCGTGTCTACGGCTTTGCCATCGCGGTAGGTATAAAGTAATCCTCTGCCGGCAAAATATTTTTCTGTCGGCGTTGTAATAGCATCAATTTTATCCTGTCCGGGCACATAGGAGAATATTGGTTTGTGAGGTTCCAGAATGCCACTTTCAATTTCCGCTTTGTATCGGGTTGATCTTGGATCAAGATTTACGGTAAGTGTTTCATCCAGTTCCAGCCATGCATCATGACCCATAATTGCTTTTCCGCGATTTTTTTCGCTGCTCAGTGTTGCGCTGTAAAGTAAAGTAAGATCGCGCTTTGGATATTCAAATGCCATGTTGAGCACGTCGGGCACTGTGCGGCCATCTTTATAAAAGTAAATGCCGCCCGAAGCCATCGCTGAATGGGGTATTCCTAAGTCAAGAATTTGATTTATTGCATCAAATTCATGTGTAAAAAGGTCGCCACTCAATCCTGTGCTGTAATCCCACCAACAGCGCCAGCGGAAGAAACGTTCCAGACTGAAATCATGCCAGGGTGCCGGACCTATAAATTGTTTCCAGTCAATTGTATTTTCATTGGCTTCAGGGTCAATATCATACACCCAGGCACCATTGGGGTCGTTGCGGTTGGTGCAGACTTCGATCAATGAGATTTTGCCGATCACATCCTGTTGAATCAACGAACGGGCTACCTGATAGCTTTCGGTCTGACGTCCCTGATGGCCCAACTGAAATACAATGCCAGTATCTTTTACAACTTTTCTGACTTCAAAAGTTTCTTCCACAGTCCAGGAAAGTGGTTTTTCACAGTAGACATGCTTTCCGTATTTTGCTGCTTCAAGCACAACCGGGACATGAAGGTGATCGGGTGTAGCGATAATGATTGCATCCACTTTTGGTGAAGCAACAAGTTCCTGATAGGTGAGGAAGCGCTCTGGCATTGCATCCAATTTGCCTTCGGTTCCATTTCGATACAAATTGGCTCCGGTAGCAATGGCGTGTTTGGCGTTTTTTTCAAAAATATCGCAGATGGCAGTTACCTTTACGTTCATATTTTCCTGGCCAAGGTATTCTGTGAGATATTCTTGCCAGTACTTATCAGATTTGCTTCTTTCAGTCCATTCATCAATCCTTTGAGGATTTACGAATCCCAATGCTTTCAAAAGATATTCGCCACGACCTCCACAGCCAACGATGCCAATGCGGATTTCGGGGCCGTCAACCAATGGTGGAATCCCTTGTGGAATGATAGGTTTTACGTTTTTGAGCAGACCTGATGTCCGGTTAATCTTGTCTTTGTGTTGTAAAAAGAGTCCATAACCAATTGCACCTAAAACGGGGATTGACGCCAATCCTGCAATCATGTCGCGACGGCTTATCCCTTTTTTTTCTTTTTTATTTTCCTGACTCATTACTGTTTGATATTCTTTTTCCAAAATCTCTCCAGACCAATAAGATGGTCGGTTGGGAATGTGAAAATTACATAGAGCGCAAAAATCTCTACCAATGTTTTGTTTATTATAAAATAGCTTCCATCTGATGGAAACAGATAAGTGATACCCGGAAATGCAGGATGTGAAAGGTAATACAAGCCCAGTAAAGCCATTCCGGCAATTGCTGCATACCGTGAAAACAATCCGACAATGAGTGAAAAGCCGATCAGACTTAAGCCCCATGCATTCAAACTATCTGAAATGGGTAGGAAAGTGCTGTTATGAGCCAGTCCGATAAAGAAGTCTTTCATAAAACCACCAGAATCCAAAAGGTATGCTTTTGAAGTCCATAAAGGGTTGAAAACCTTTACCATACCTTCATAAAAAAAATGCCATCCGATGGCCATTCGCAAAAAAACCAATGCTAAAACTTTGCTCTTCGTATACTCCATAAATTATGATAAAATTTGAAGTTCAAATTTATCAGTTTTTAGTTAATTATGAGCCGCAATTTTAATAGTTTTTAAATTAATTGTTAAATCGATTTAACCATTTATAAATGAATTACATACTTTAAATGAAAGGGAAATTATTTTTAAAGAGTTTGTTTTCAATAAAAAAACTTATCTCTTGTTTCAGACTTGACATTAGCGAATTTTGATCAAATTGAATGATCTTTTCGATTGAAAAAAAACCTCAAGCTTTTGAAAATCAGCTATTGAATGTTAAAAAAATGTACCTTTGTAAAAAATTACGACTCAAATAGAAGCGCATCTACGTCATATTAGGTCGGATTTGCATTGCTTTGATGCATTGAATCAGGTTGTTAGGTGTTTTTTGTGAGAACTATGAAAGCCTTGTAAATCAATCGAAAAGAAATTATTATCAACTAAAACCAGATCAAATTTATGGCTAAATCACAGGAAACGTTCAACAAAAAAGAAGTAAGGACGAAAAAAGAGAAGAAGAGAAAAGATAAAGAAAAGAAACGTCTGGACAGAAAAGATAATGAGAAATCTGGTCCTGATGATATGATTGCCTATGTTGACGAGTTCGGGATGATTTCTTCCACACCACCAGATCCATCAAAAAAACAAAAGATCAATTCAGAGAACATTGAGGTGAGTGTTCCTAAAAAAGAATCTTTAGGTCAGATTGACCCTGTAAGAAAAGGGATTGTAAGCTTTTATAATGATTCAAAAGGCTTTGGGTTTATTAAAGATTCAGAAACGCAAGAGAGCGTTTTTGTGCATGTGAGTAATCTGCTCGAAGAAATCAGAGAAGATAATCTGGTTAGCTTCGAAGTTGAAAAAGGACCAAAAGGACCTACTGCAGTGCAGGTTAGAATCGTTAGGTAAATATACTGATTAACAGACTTATAAAAGAATTTCAAATATAGATTTTTGGTATAAATTCCAAAAAAGGCTGCACCAATTAAGTTGCAGCCTTTTTTTGTGCTTGTTATTCTGTCAGCTCAGGATAAAGGGCTACCCTGATGTAGTGGTCGGGGGTGAAATACTTTTGCGCTGATCGTTTGAGATCCTCAATCGTGACGGCTTCAACCTTTTTTCTGAAATCTTCAAAATTCAGCATTTCAGTCTTGTTGAAATAATTGAAGTCGAGATAAGAATTCCAGAAATTATTTTGCTTGTCATTGGTTTCTCTTTCTCTGATGACCGTTTCTTTAACTTTTGCAAAATCATCGGCTGTAGGACCTTCATCAATCATTTTTTGCATTTCATAAAAAACAATTTTAGAAAGTGTGTCGACGAGGCCTGGGTTTGTTCCCCAATTAATTGTGAGGTCAAGTTTTGCAGAAGGGAACTGACGTGTGTTCAGACGTGCTCCCACACCATAAACGCCACCCATTTCTTCGCGCATATTTTCACGAAGTTTGATGTTGAAGGCTCTTGACAACATGGAGGTCTCCATCCGGTCATTTTCAGTCCAGTTGAAATCGGTTCTGAACAATATTGCAACAAGACTTTTGTATTCGGTGCCTGCATGTACTTTAGCATCCGTAATGCCTTCAGGAAATTTTGTTGTTCTGTCAATCCAGGTTGCACTTTCTTTTTCTGTTGGCAAACTGCCGAGATATTTTTCCAAAAGGGGTAAAACGACTGCATGATCAATGTTTCCGGTTAAAATGAAGGTGTAGTCTTTTGCGGAGGCAAAAAGTTTGTCATACATATCATAAATGACTTCCGCTTTCAAAGTTGCCATATTTTCTTCTGTAGGTATCAAAACCGCTCTTTTGCTGTTGCCCGAAGCGAGTTTGGAAAGTGTATCGGCAAATACCATCTGAGGATTGGATTTCATGAAGCGAAACTGATTTGCCATCTGGGATTTAAATGCCTCAAAAGCTTCGGGATCGCGGCGGGCGCCATCGAAGTACAGATAAATCAATTGCAGCATTGTTTCAAAATCTTTAGGACTGGCACTGCCTCTGAAGCCTTGTCTTACATCTTCAACAAAGGGTTGAACACTCACAATCTGTCCTGTAAGCTTTTTGCCAAGATCGACAATATTGAACTTTCCAATACCACTTACCGAAATTGACCGGGCAATATTGGATGCTGCAAAAGCCATCTCGTCATCAAAAATTGAAGTTCCTCCAGGGCCGAAAGCGGTAAGGAGAATTTCATCATTTTTGAAGTCTGTTGGTTTGATTATAACTTTGATGCCATTGGCAAGCATGTGCTCCTCAACACCAACCGCAACGATAGTGTTTTGACTTACAAATTTGCTTCCTTTTAGTGCTTTGTCAAGAAGCGGCTCATCTTTAAAGCTTTCAACATAGGCTTCAGTTTTTGCTGATTTTGTTTCTGCAATAATTCGCAAAACGGTTTCTTTTTCAGGTATATTAAGGCCTTCGCGATCAGGTGCGGTGATAACAATGACCATATTTTCATCTGTAATCCATTTGGAAGCCAAAGCGTTTATATCTTTTAATTCGATCATTTGAAGCAGCTCATTTGTCAGATTGAGTTGACTTTCCACACTTGGAATCGGTGCTTTATTCAGAAAATGATTTGTGTATTCGCGCACAAAACCAGCCGAATTTGTTTTGTCCTGTTCTTTTAATTGGCGCTCAAGCCTTGAAATAACCTCTGTTTTCTGTCTTTCAAATTCAGGTTGCGTAAAACCATGCTGCCTTACCCTTTCGTTTTCTGTGACAAGTGTTGCAATAGCGTTTTCTATTTGGTTTTCCTTCACTGCTGCTCTCGATGAATAAGCATCGACTGATCTGACCATAAAATTGCCATAAAATGTGAATGCATTTATAAAAGGTGACTCAGGTTTTCTGTTGAGTTCCTGAAGCCTGTTTATGATCATTCTGCTATAAATACTTTGCATGATTTGCATCCGGTAATCTTCAAGTGTCACCACGGGCATTTTAGCATGTTTGTAAGAAATCATCAGACTTGTTCCGGTGGCTTCTTTATCTTTCGCTATGGCTACAAGGGGTTCCTTGTTTTCCGGAACGCTGTAAACTGCTCTTTCTCTGGCATCTTTTGGATTTTGAATGTGTGAAAAATGCTGATGAATCTTCTTTTCTACCAACGCCACATCAATATCTCCAACAACAATTACTGCCTGAAGGTCTGGCCTGTACCAATCATTATAAAACCTGCGCAAAGTTTCATAAGATGCAGTGTCAATAACACCCAGAGTGCCTATTGGAAGTCTGTGAGCATACTGTGATCCATTGAGTGCAACAGGAAAATACTGCTTCAGCATTCTGTCATCTGCACCAAGCCCCAGGCGCCATTCTTCGCGGATAACACCCCTTTCTTTGTCAATTTCTTCTCCTTCAAAACTAATCTGATGCGCCCAGTCTTCAAGAACCATAAATCCGGAATCGACCAAACCTGGCCTGTCGGTTGGCAGCTGAAGCATATACACTGTTTCATCAAAACTGGTGTAGGCATTCAAATCCGGACCAAAACGAACTCCGGATCGTTCTAAAAAATTAACAAGTGCACTTTTCGAAAAATTGGCAGTACCGTTAAATGCCATATGCTCTGCAAAATGAGCAAGTCCTTGCTGGTCTTCATCTTCAAGAATTGAACCTGCATTGACAACTAGCCTCATTTCCATCCTTTTCTCAGGCATTTTATTATACCTTATGTAGTAGACGAGGCCATTTTCAAGTTTTCCGATTTTGACATTTGGGTCAACCGGAATAGGCTTGCTTAGGTCGGTTTGTGCGTTGATGCCAATAGCAGAGACTAGCCAAAGCACCACCAAAAATGTGATTTTTTGCATAGATTTAATTTTAGGGTTAATTTAATTTGGTTTTCAAAACAACAATATTGAATAATATAAAACGGTTTAAAGCAACCATTTTGGATAACAAATAAAATGCCTTGTAACAGGCTGTGAAAGCACTGAAATATTCAATTGATCAGAAGCTTCCGAAATATCACGCAGACTTCCGTCGCGAAATAGAATGTTTATGCGTGGTTGAAGCGGGTGATAGGCATGGTTGGAAGTAACTTCTTCAATAAAAAGGAGTTCCGCTTCTTCAGAAGAAATTTTCAGCTTTTCAGCTATTTTCATTTTGTATCGTTTTGTTATTTCCGGGTCAAATGCCTCGTTTGAAAGCTCAACTTTGAAAAGTCTTCTGTTAACGATTCCTCCACTGAGAAGAGAAAGGACTTTGTCAGGATGATTTTGCCATATCTTTAATGAAGTGAAAACATCAAAATCGTCGAGTTGTGTAAACATATCCATCGCTTTAGTTTCATTACAAAAATCATCAGATGACAGATCATTTTTAAGAAAATATGAAAGGGCAGGTGTAGCGGGAAGTTCATGTCCGGCAGCACTTAGCTGTTTTGCGCGTTTCAGGACAGCTGTCAGCATATATTCAGCCGAAAGCACGGTTTTGTGCAGATAAACCTGCCAGTACATCAAGCGGCGGGCAACCAGAAAGTTCTCCACAGAATAGATTCCTTTGGCTTCAATAACAAGATTGTCATCGGCCACGTCGAGCATGGTCAGCAATCTGTCGGCATTGATGGTGCCTTCAGCGACGCCTGTAAAAAAACTGTCGCGTTTGAGGTAATCCATTCTATCCATATCAAGCTGACTTGATACAAGTTGGCAAAGAAATTTTCGGGGGTATGTGCCTTCAAAAATCTGTATGGCTTTTTCCAGTTGATTGTCAAAAACTCCATTTAACAACCGCATGATGTGTGAAGAAAGTTGTTCATGTGTCATGCATTTCACGATGGTCTTTTCCAAAGTATGAGAATAGGGACCATGGCCGATGTCGTGCAGTAAAATGGCAATGGATGCCGCCTGCGCCTCATCTTCGGGAATTTGTTGCCCTTTTGATCTCAGAACGGCAATCGCTTGCTGCATCAGATGCATTGCGCCAAGACTGTGATGAAAGCGTGTGTGCAGAGCGCCTGCATAAACGAGATGTGTGAGTCCGAGCTGTTTTATTCTTCTTAATCGCTGAAAATAGGCATGTTCAATCAAATCAAAGTGAAGCGCATCGGGGATGGAGATGAAACCATAAACCGGATCGTTGAAGATTTTCTTTCTGTTTGAAGCCTGAGTGGACATAAAAAAGCTTAATTTTGTGTAGATGGCTTGATTGTTGACAATAAATCGATGAAAAAGCCATTATTAAGTGCAAATGTAAAACATATCGATGATACACATCTACCCTTAACAACAATCTGAAAATTAATTAAATGGAAAAAGTCAGAATTCTCTGGGCCGATGATGAAATTGATATGCTAAAGCCCCATATCATCTTTCTTGAACACAAAGGTTACGAAGTTGAAACCACCACCAATGGCGATGAAGCCCTTGATTTACTGAGGTCTAAACCTTTCGACATTATCTTTTTGGATGAAAATATGCCTGGTCTTTCGGGTATTGAAACGCTTGAACAGATGAAAAAAGAGTATCCCAACCTGCCTGTGGTAATGATTACCAAAAGTGAGGAGGAATCCATAATGGAAGATGCTATCGGCAGCAAAATTGCAGATTATCTTATCAAGCCTGTCAAACCCAATCAGATACTTCTTTCGCTGAAACGCAATCTGGAAAACCGCAAGCTTGTGAGTGAGAAAGCAACCATGAGCTATCAGCAGGATTTCAGAAATATTGGCATGGAACTAAGCAATCAGCTGAATCATCATGAATGGTTGGATGTGTATAAAAAGTTGGTTAGGTGGGAACTAGAGTTAGAACAGTCCAAAGATGATGGCATAATGCAGGTTTTACGGATGCAGCAGGATGAGGCTAACACAGTATTTTCCAGATACATTGAAAGAAATTATGTCAATTGGTTAAACAGCAGAACGGATGACAAGCCTGTTTTGTCGCATACTTTATTGCGCGATAAAGTATTGCCGCATCTCGATGCATCAGAAAAACCGGTTTTTTTATTGCTTATTGATAATTTACGCTATGATCAATGGAAGTCGATCCAGCCAATTATTGAGGAATTTTTCCGTGTTGAAAACGATGAACTGTATTACAGCATTCTTCCGACAACTACACAGTATGCACGCAATGCACTTTTTGCCGGTCTCATGCCTTCAGAAATTCGCAGGAAATATCCAAAATATTGGACTGATGAAGAGGATGAAGGAACCAAAAACCAATATGAATCGGAGCTTTTGGGCGAACAGCTCAAACGATATGGAAAGGATATAAGGTTCTCATATAACAAGATTTTAAATCTTAATGCCGGAAAAAAACTTGCTGAAACCATGTCGAATCTGATGGTAAACAAACTCAATGTGATTGTTTACAATTTCGTTGATATGCTTTCGCATGCCCGCACTGATATGGAAATGATCCGCGAACTGGCAGAAGATGAAGCCGCATACCGTTCATTGATGCTTTCATGGTTCAGACATTCATCGCTTTTTGATATCATGCGCTTTATTGCTTATAAAAAGTGTGATTTGATTATTACAACCGACCACGGTTCGGTTTATGTCAAAGATCCTGTGAAGATTCTGGGCGACCGCACAGTGAACACAAATCTTCGCTATAAATATGGCAAAAGTCTCAAGTACAATGCAAAAGAAGTGTTTGAGGTAAAGGATCCGGAAGATATTTATCTGCCAAGAATCAATGTAAGTACGGCTTATGTTTTTGCCAGAGCCAACGACTTTTTTGCCTATCCGAATAATTATAACTATTACGTTAACTACTACCGGAATACTTTCCAGCATGGCGGCATCTCCATGCAGGAAATGCTGGTGCCGGTGATTTATCTGAAATCTAAATGAAAATAGTTTTTGAAGTTGCTCATTTAGATCAACTTGACAAAGTTGCAAAAACATTGGCTGCTGTTGCTGCAGAAGCCAATGTTTTTGCTTTTTATGGCCCTATGGGTGCCGGTAAAACTACGTTGATAAAGCAATTTTGCAGAAGGCTCAACGTAACCGACGAAGTAAACAGTCCGACATTTTCGATCGTAAACGAATATTTGACTACAAAGGATGAATCAGTTTATCATTTCGATTTTTATCGCATCAACAAACTCGAAGAGGCCTATGATATTGGCTACGAAAACTACTTTTACAGTCAATGGCTTTGCTTGATTGAATGGCCTGAAAAAATTGAGCAACTTTTACCTGAAAAATACGTAAAAGTTCAAATTGCTGTAGAACCTTATTCAGAAATGCGTACAATTGACATTGAGGTGATCGGGGCAAACTGAACAAAATGAATATGAGCGAAGGAAAACCAAAAATCAGCTTTTCGACTACTCCAGGATTGCTTCCAAAAGAGGAAATGCTGGAAACAGCCATCAGATCATCAAAAATGACGGTTGGTATACCAAGGGAAATTTCTGCCAACGAAAGCAGAATCGGTCTGATACCTGAGGCTGTAAAATTGCTTGTCAACAATGGTCATCGCATACTTTTTGAGGAGAGGGCAGGGGAGAAAGCGCATTTTTCTGATCACGAATACGCTGAAGCAGGAGCTGAAATTAAACAAGACCGGGAAAGCGTGTTTGGTGCAGATGTCGTGATAAAAATCGCACCACCGATAAGGGAAGAAATTGACATGCTTGAAAAGAGAAAGTGTGTAATGTCGGTGCTTCAATTACCTACCCGCACAAAAGATTACATTCAGCATTTAATGGCTAAAAAGATTAATGCCATTGCATTTGAGCATATTCAGGATAAGACAGGCGCGCTGCCACTCGTACGTTCGATGAGTGAAATTATCGGCAATGCCACCATGCTTATTGCAGCTGAATATTTGTGTCATCCGCAGTATGGAAAAGGTATTATGCTTGGTGGCTTTCCTGGTGTTGCACCAGTGGAAGTTGTGATCATAGGATCAGGAACTGTTGCAGAATATGCTTCACGTGTAGCTTTGGGGATGGGGGCTTTTGTGAAGGTTTTTGATAACTCAATGTATAAGCTTCGTTCGTTGCAAAATAATGTCGGTACAAGACTTTATACTTCAATCATGCACCCGCATCTTATTGGTAAAGCGCTTGAAACAGCGGATGTTGTGATTGCAGCAAAACACTCACCAACAGGCGTTTCTCCATGTTTTATCCCTGAAGACATGGTTAGAAAAATGAAAGCAGGTTCGGTAATTATCGATGTAAGTATTGATCAGGGTGGTTGTTTTGAAAC
Organism: Bacteroidota bacterium; assembly: GCA_018336075.1. GTDB lineage: Bacteria > Bacteroidota > Bacteroidia > Bacteroidales > F082 > JALNZU01. Next base: position 3,504 of record JAGXRB010000217.1, on the reverse strand, counting down.
ATCACGGCCTACAAATCACCAAAATCCCGTTTACCAGGTTCATGGTGTGACACACTATTGTGTTCCAAACATTGCTTCAAAAGTACCTCAGACAGCTTCAACATCGTTCAGTAATTTTTTTGCACCATTGCTGATTGAAATTGCTGAAAGCGGTGGAGTCGACAATGCCTTAAAGGTCAACAGGTCGTTTTCGCGCGGCGCCTACATCTTTAATGGGGTGCTTACAAATCAACAAATCAGCAAGTTATACGACATTCCTTTTCAACATCTTGATTTGTTATTGGCTGCATTTTATTAGCAGGAAAAAACTTTTGATGCTAAAAGCGTGCTCTTTTCTACAAGATTATTGCTCCTGAAGAATGTTTCCAACAAACTTCTTGATATCATAAGTTTGATTAAAAACTTTGTAAAGCTCAGTCATAAGCGGATAATTCTTTTCAGGCTGACAACATTCTGACAAAAGCTGGTAGAAAACATTTACGGCAATGCGGCCTTCGAGCACAACTTTGTCGGAAATGCCTTGTGTGAAAAAACCTTTTCCGATGAGCAAACCCAAAGTGCGGTTGCGACTCAGGTCATTTAATGCAGTAAGCGAAAAATCGCCAAAACCGCAATAGTTGAAAATGGTTTCTTCTCTGCCCCCAAAATGTTTCATCAGGCTGCGCATTTCATTGATTGATTTTGAAAGTACGAGCGAACGAAGGTTGGGCGAATCAAAGTTTGCATCAACGATACCTATAATAATGGCGTAAATATTTTTAAGAATGCTGGCGTACTCAACACCTTTTACATCGGTACTGAAATCAAGGTAGATAGAGGTGTGGTCGAATAATTCTCTGAAGAATGCAAAACACCGGTCATCTTCGGAAGCAATTGTGAAAGCCGTTGGTTGCCTGTTGATGATTTCACGGGCAAAAGAGGGGCCTTTCATTGCGGCAACGGGATTAGGAATAACACTTTTTATGGCATCAGGAATGAGTTGGCTTTCATTGCCAAAACCCTTGGCCAGGTTTACAATGAGAGTATCTGCATTGATAAATCCGCGATTGGTTTTCAGATATTCAACCACGGCTACTGAAGGCAAAGCAAGAAATATTATGTCGGCTTCAAGGAGCAAATTCTTGTCATTACTAGCTTTTAACAAGGGATGGAGCTGAAAATTGGGAAAATAACTGCTGTTAATATGCAGAATGTTCACGGCGTCTATAACATCCTGCTCAATGGAAAGAAGGCAAACTTTATTATCTTCATCAGAGGCCAGGATATTGCCTAAAGAGGTTGCAATGGCACCACTTCCAATGAAAATTACTGATGTTTGGTTTTTTAGTTTCATTTTTTAGTTTCCCTTAATTTTTACGCAAAGAATGTGCGAAATTAAGCTTTTTTGATTGGATCTTAAATTGGTTCTTCTGTACAACATTTTAGTTTCAAAATTGGCAAGCCGAGAAATACATCAAACAGCCTGATGCATCTGCCACGATGATAAGCATTAAGTCATTACTTTTGCAATCTTTAACAGTAATATTTTGGGACAGATTAAAGAGCAAACAATAAAAGGTTCAGTATTTTCCTATTTTGGAGTGCTGCTCGGATTTGCTATTTCAGGTTTGCTGCTGCCAAAATTATTCACCACGGGTGAAAACGGGCTGATTAAACTGTTGATCGCCTACTCCAGCATGTTTGCACAGTTTGCAACACTTGGATTCACTTATGCCACCGGCAGGTTGTTTTCTTATTTTAGAGACGAAAAGACAAATCATCACGGTTTTTTTGGGCTGACGATGCTCGTGATGGTCGCCGGATTTATTGTTTCTATCATTTCGTTTTACTTTCTGAAAGATTTTATCCTGAACGACAGCAAAGACGGTTCTGAACTTTTGTCGGAATATTTAATTTTTCTTGTACCACTGATTTTCTTCACGTTGCTGTATCTGATGCTTGACAGCTATTTCAAAATGTTGTTTCAAACAGTTATAGGTACTTTTGTCAAAGAATTCCTGTTGCGAATCCTTATCCTTGCCTCGATCCTGCTTTTCTATCTTGAGGTGATCAATTTCAGGGAATTTATCATTGCATATATTATTGCAAACAGTCTTCCGGGATTGATTTTGTTGGTTGCGGTGCTCATTTCCGGAAAAGTGAACTGGAAGCCTGACTTCACTTTTATTAAGCCGGATTTGGCTCGGTCTCTGTCAAGTATGAGCTTTTATGGCATCATGATTGGTTTTTCCGGGATTATGATTCTGAATATCGACAGCATTATGATCAGCAAGATGGTAGGCATAGAAGCAACTGGAATTTATGCAATCACATACTTTTTTGGCACATTGATTATCATTCCATCTCGCTCATTGCGCAAAATTGCAGGCACTGTTTTAGCCGAAGCCTGGCGGAAAAATGATTTGGAAACCGTCGCTTCCGTCTATCGAAAAAGCAGTATCAATCAGCTTATCATTGGTATTTTGATCTTTATTGGACTTTGGGGAAATATTCACAATGTGTTTGAAATTCTTCCGGCAGTGTATAAGGCAGGCATGTGGGTGATTTTCTTTGTAGCGCTGACAAATCTGATTGAGATGACTTCCGGAGTGAGTGAAATCATGATTCAGACTTCAAAAAATTACCGTTATGGAGCATTTCTTTTCGCGGTTTTTCTGTTGCTCGTTTTAGTCTTCAATTTCATTTTCATAAAAAGCATGGGCCTTGTGGGTGCTGCTGTTGCAAACACCGTATCCTATATCATATACAACATTATGCGTTATGTCTACATCTACCGGAATTATGGTATGCAGCCTTTCAGTTTTAAGCATGTTTATGCAGTTTTGGCTGGAATATTTGTTTACGGTATTTCGCTGCTTGTGCCGGTATTCGGACATTACATTCCGGATATAGCAGTCAGAAGCACTTTGATGGTCGTTGTTTATGGATTTATCGTTTATAAACTGAATTTATCAGAAGACATCAACCAAAGTGCTGACCAATTGATTCGTCGTCTGACAGGAGATCGAAAACGGAAGTGATACCGATTGCCAGTAGTTTGAAAATTAAAAAACAATTTCTAACTTTCGACTGTAGCAATATAGTTAATAAAGGAAATTGAATTCAAGGATGAATTTGTATTCGAATTTTTCGATGATGTGAGTTGGGAGTATATATTTCGGTGCGCTGCACCTTTCCCGGTTTTCAATCGGCTTTTTGATACAAATATTTCGCGGCTCTGCCGCTACCTTTCATGAATGAAGAAGAAGGTGCAGCGCACCGGTTATATTTAGTGTGCCGGGCATGTAGTAAACCTAAAGGGTGCGAGGGTTAACCCACAAGTCCCAAGGGAGCCCTGATGACGGGAATTCCATAGTCGAAGGCAAGGGTGTCACGAGCGATTGTGAATCTGAAGGAAGCCCTAGACAAAACTTTGATGTGACGAACAGAAATCGGATACGAGGCCTTTCTTTCCGGGTAACTGACCTATAAATCAGCAAGCCCGATAGTCATCCTGAGGAAAGA